>CAYVGE010000199.1:0-7502 GCA_964450395.1 uncultured Actinomycetota bacterium | reverse complement strand
GTCCCACCTCACGGCGAGGAGACTTGAGCGCTGTGCTACCGGCTCCAACATGGCCACAGCTGCCCAGATGCCCTGCTCAAACGCGGTTTGTGGTCAGGGGCGGGGTCGAACCGCCGACCTCACGATTTTCAGATGGACGTGAGCCCGTTCGCAGCAGTTCACATCAGTGTGTTTCTGCTGGTCAGCGGCATTTCGGTATTCACACCGGTGCGTATGACGTCGCCGCAGTTCATTCCTGTGGCTGCATCTGTGGCTGCAAATCGACGCCGTCGCCCAACGCCGAAGGACCGTCCACAAGCCGCGTGGCCGACCTCCGTTCCGCGCCAGTGCTGGACGAGAATCGTGCGCTCACAGCGGCTTCTCGAACGCTTCGAGCGTGAGCTCGGCCTGCCGCAGGATCGACCGCATCGTGCCCCGCGCGATCTCGGTATGGTTCGGGACGATGGCCGTGCGGCCTGCAGGGTCCGGCAGCTTGACGTGGCTGCCCCGCTGGGAGATCTGCTCGAAGCCCGCTGCCGCAACGCAGCGAGCACCTCGCGAGCCCGAGTACGTCCGCACTCAGACCGCGACGTCGACCGGGGCGATGATTGGCGCCTCGCAGACGCGAGACTCCGCAGCTGGCTCGAAGCGCTTCCCTCCGAGCTGGTCCGCGTTCGACCTGTGCTCGGCATCGGCCTTGTCGGCGTGTTGATGGCGAGTGGTGAGCTCGAGCGGGTGGAGGGGCCACTGCGCGACGCCGAACGGTTGCTCTCCAGCGACCCTGAGTGGGCGGACACGTTCACCACCGCCGGCAGCGGGAACGGAGCCGACAGCGAACCGCCGGAGATGGTCGTCGTCGACGATGAGGGATACCGCCGCCTCCCGGGGACGATCGAGTTGTATCGCGCCGCACAGGCGCACGCGCGTGGCGATGCGGCGGGCACCGTCCGGCACGCCCGGCAGGCCATCGATCTGTCGCCTGATGACGACGACCTCAACCGCGCGGCCGCAGCGGGGTTCCTGGGGCTCGCGTCGTGGGCGGGCGGGGACCTCGAGGCAGCCGAGCGCGCGTATGAGGCATGTATGGCGGGGTTGCGGCGGGTGGGCCACGACGTCGACGTGCTCGGGTCGGCGATCGCCCTGGCGGACATCCGGCGTGCGCAGGGTCGTCTCGGCGAGGCGATGCGCACCTACGAGCGGGCGTTGCAGCTCGTGCCTGCCCACGGCCGGTCGGTGCCGCGGGGCACGGCTGACATGTACGTCGGGATGAGCGAGGTGCACCTCGAGCGCAACGAGCTGCCCGCCGCCCGGCAGCATCTGCGGCCCGGTGAGGAGCTGGGCGAGCACCTCGGGTTGCCGCAGCACCGGTATCGCTGGCGGGTCGCGATGGCTCGACTCCTCCAGGCGGAAGGGGATCTGGGACGGCGCACTCGATTCGCTCGGCGAGGCGGAGCGCCTGTACGACGGAAGTGACTTCTTTCCGTACGTGCGGCCGATCCCAGCGTTGCGGGCACGGGTGCTGGTGGCGCGTGGGGACCTGGGTGAGGCGCTCGGCTGCGCCCGTGACCGGGGGCTGTCGGTCGACGACGACGTCAGCTACCTGCGGGAGTTCGAGCACATCACGCTGTCCCGGGTGCTCCTGGCGCGCTGCACCGAGGAGCAGGCGGAGGGCGGTCTCGACGACGCGACCCGACTCCTGGAGCGCCTCCTGCCCGCAGCGGAAGCTGGGGGCAGGACCGGCAGCGTCATCGAGATCCGGGTGTTGCAGGCGCTGGCCGAGCACGCGCGAAGCAACCGCGCCACCGCCCGTACCGCGCTGGAGCGTGCGGTCACGGTGGCTGAGCCGGAGGGCTACGTCCGGGTCTTCGTCGACGCGGGTCCGCCCGTCGTCTCCCTGCTGACGGCGACGACGAAGCAGGAGACCGCCCGTACCTACGTCCGTCGGCTCCTGGCGGCGTCAAACAGCCCCGGCCCCGGCCCCGACCACGACACCTTTCTGACGCAGGATCTGATCGAGCCGCTGAGCGAACGCGAGCTCGAGGTGCTCCGCCTGCTCGGCACCGACCTGGACGGCCCGGACATCGCCCGCGAGCTCGTGGTGTCGGTGAACACCGTCCGGACGCACACCAAGAGCATCTACCGCAAGCTCGGGGTGAACAGCCGTCGGGCGGCGGTCCGCCGGGCCGAGGAGCTCGACCTGTCGTCGCGGAGCCGCAGGCACTGAACAAGTCCAGCGGCTGTCCCCGGCCCTCGGCGCTGCTCCCGACGCGAATCACCACAGCAAATCACCACACGTGGTGATCCCTGGTCACCACCTCCCCTCCTACCTTTCCGGTCACGCGCCGGATCGCGAGCGGAGGTCCATCCAGGATGAGCAGTGCCCGGAATGAGCACGACGAGCGCAAGACGGCTGCGGGTTCGGTGCACGCCGGACGGTACGAGATCCGCCTCAGAGGTCACCTCGATGCCCGATGGGCCGCCTGGTTCGACGGCCTGCGCCTCACCCATGAGGCCGACGGCACCACCAGCCTGACCGGCCCGATGATCGACCAGGCCGCGCTGCACGGCCTGCTCCAGAAGGTCCGCGACCTCGGCGTGCCGCTGATCTCGATCACCCAGATAGACCCAGACCAGCCCGATGCTTCATCCCCCGCGATGAGCGGCGACCCACCAAGGAGACCGACATGACGACCACCTTGCGGACCACCGAACCGACGCGAGTCCCCATGGACGGGATGAGAAAGACCGCGCTCGTCGCCGGAGTGCTCCTCCTGATCACCTTCATCGCCGGGATCCCCCGGCACTGATCGGTTTCATCGGAGCCCCCTCCTGGCGTCGGCAACCACACGATGTTCGGCATCAACGAGCAGGTCTCCGTGCTGTCAGCGATTGCGTCATCCCGATCTTTTCTGGGAGCTGTCGCTCGGCATCTACATGGCCGTCAAGGGCTTCAGGCCCGTCACCCATCCTCGCGACCAACGTCCCACCGGCCCCGTGCCAGTGCCCGTCGCCGGAGAAGCACGAACCTCTGTCATCACCAACAGCTGAAGAGATCCACAATGAAACGACAATGTCCGCCATCTCGCGGCCATGGGACCACCGGTTGACGCCCCCGGCGACCGACGCGAGGTCCGAGAACATGCGGTCCAGTCTCGGGCCCGGACGAGGTTTGTCTACGCCGACGTGGATGGCATCCAAGGTGCTGCTCCGGTTTCGTGACCATTGACTCGTACTCGGAGCATTGCGCTCACGTGCCGGCGTGCCGTGCCCCGGCCTCGATCGCGTCGGGGGTGTCGGTGCTTGAAGCTGGGAGCCAATGCAGGTGCGCCACATGGCCGCGTGTCTTGTGATGGGGCCATGGTCCGGCTCGCCGTTACCAGGTACGGTCATGGGCGCGTGCGAGGCCGGATCCAGGGGTCGTCGTTCATCCATGACGGACGGAAGAACGAACGCGTGGCTGTAGAGGTTCGGTGTCATCACGCGGATCGAGGAGAGGCTCATGGCCAACCACTTCGCGACTGCGCTCGTGCTCGTCGCCGCGCTCCTGACTGGCTGTGCGGGTGCGGACACGTCCGCGCCGCAGGATTCTGGCGACGGCGTCAGTCCCGAGTCCACGTCCGCGGGCACCACGACGGCCAGCTGTGCGGAACTCGCCGATGAGGTGATCGCCCAGGTACAAGTGATCGTCGATGAGCTCAGCGACGCGCGGCTGGAGGATCTAGGGCAGGATGATCTGCTCCCGGCGGGTACGCAGCAGCAGCTTGACGATCTCGAAGGCCGCGTGCGCGACGCCGGCTGTGACGATGAGATGGATCGCCTGCTGTCCGAGCGCGCCGACCAGATCGAGGGCGGCGGCGTCATCGCCGATGCTGTTCGCGAGGGCCTGAGCGAGAGCGGGGACCTGCCGTTCTAGACGTTCGCTGCCAGCAAGCCCTCAGCAGTCGCGGATGCCGCTGACATGCGCAGCCCGTCGACGTACCCGCAGGGACCCGCGCGTCGTCGTCGCACACGTCAGCGGACCAGCGCGTGAACTCCTCGAGTTCGACGGCAACCCGATAGCCCGGCACTCCTGCGGTAGGACTGCCGCCATGACGGACGCTGCCGAGGTTGCAGGACTCGGTCGCGGACAGCTCGGCCGTGTGAAGGCCGTAGCCGGACAGGGGCGGCGTTCAGCGCGATAGCGGCCGCAGACTCTTCTCCGGCGGCGGTGATGACCTGGGCGTGTCTCGAGGTCGGCCAGCCGGGTCACGAACCGCGGCGTCGAGATTCTGCGACGCCGCGGTCATTCGCGTCGGACTGGATCTGCGCAGACAGTCGCGCTAGCGTGCGCTCGGCCGCCGCGCCGGACAGTACCTCCGGTCGACGACGACAAGGGTCAGCAACTCGAGCCGCACACGCACTCAGGTTCAGGCTTGCCCCGATTGAGCGCAACGTAGGGACAGGAGGCAACGCGACGGTTCGAGGCGAGCAGCTGATTCGAACGGTGTCCTCGCGGTACGGCTCCGCTCTGCAAAGAACCATGAGGCGAGTGAATTGCATGACCTTGTAGCACCGCTGGTCGATCTGGCGTCACGAGTGGCAAGGAGCAACTCCAGTTCGACCGGCCAAGTCTGGGAGGGCCAGACATGAAGGCGTTCCTGTGGGAGAGGTACGGGCCGCCGCCGAAGGCTCTCCGGATGGCGGAGGTCGACAAGCCTGTCCCGGGATCCGATGAAGCCTTGGTGAAGGTACTGGGAGTATCCGTCAACCCGGCGGACTGGCATTCCATGCGCGGCAAGCCCGTATTCTCGCGCCTCACGTTGGGGTTCCTGCGGCCGAAGCACAAGATCCTCGGCGTCGACGTCGCCGGACGGGTGGAGGCGGTGGGCGGCGGCGTGACGCGGTTCAAGCGCGGTGACGAGGTCTACGCGAATCTGTTGGACCACGGCTATGGGGCCTTCGCTGAGTACGTCTCGGTGCCCGTGGACGTGATGTCGTTGAAGCCGCCGAGCTTGTCATTCCAGGAGTCGGCGGCTGTGCCGATGGCGGCGGTGACCGCCCTGCAGGGCCTGCACCGCCACGGAGAGATCCGCGTCGGGCAGACGGTCCTGGTCAATGGCGCGTCCGGCGGGGTCGGCACGTTCGCGGTCCAGATCGCGAAGTCGTACGGGGCCGAGGTGACCGGCGTCACCAGCACCCGCAACATCGACCTCGTCCATTCGCTCGGCGCCGATCACACCGTGGACTACACGACCACCGACTTTGCTCGCACCGGCGGCAGGTACGGCCTGCTCCTCGACACGATCGGGAACCGATCGGTGGCTGACCTCAGACGGGCTTTGGCTGAGGGCGGCAACGCGGCGGTCACTGGGTTCACCAGCATGTCGAGGCTGCTGGAGGTTTCGCTCCGCGGCGGCAAGGATGTCGCCAGGGTGGAGGCGCATGTAACGACGAAGGATCTGGAGCTCCTTTCGGAACTGATCGAGGCCGGCAAGGTGCGTCCGCAGATCGACCGGCGCTATCCGTTCGCCGAAATCCCCGCAGCGCTCGCCTACCTCGAACAAGGCCGGGCAATGGGCAAGGTGGTCGTGGGGATGACCTGACGCTCGGGGGCAACGCGTCCCGTCCCCGGATGTCCTCGAACAGGTCTGATCCGACGGCGACCTGGCAGTGGCCCGTCAGCGGGAGCCCACAGGACGGCGAGCAGGTAGGACGCAGTGACGGCAGACGTCTGACCGGATGGATCACCTCGACCCCGGCGCGCACACCACGACGAACAGCGTCCGACGGCGCTCGCGGTGCCTCGCCATGGCGGGCTAGGCGGCGCCCACTCCGGCGGCTTCGATGTCGCCGGCGAGGATCGGAGATGGTCTAGATGGTCTGAACCCCTTGAAGGTGAGGTAGAGACCGAGCGATGCCTCCCAGAGGATCTCGGGGATCATTGCGATGCCCTGCCGCGGGCCTTGCCCGATGACGCCCAGCAACACGGCGATGCCCGACGCGGTGGCTAGGGGTCCCCCGAGTAGCCCCAGCAGGGCCATCCCCCGCGGCACCAGGCCGGACCGGAACATCAGGTAGCACACGGTGCGATAGGCGTCGTGTTTGTCCTCGACGTCGCGACGGAATCATCCGTCGACGACCTCGACTCGTCCTTCCATGCCGACGTGGAGGGTGCAGGCGTAGGGATAGCTGCCGGGTTGCGTGAAGGTGCGCTGATACGTCCCCGAGGCCTGGACGTCCGATTGCCACCCGTCGCCGACGACGTTGTGCTCGACGCCGCCGTCGTCGAAGGTCCATGTGACGGTCGTTCCTGGTGGGACCTCGATGACCGGGGGTTGGAACGCGCTGCCTTGCATCCCGACGTCATCGACTCCGACCACGGGGTCGGACGCGGCGGGGTCGTCGATCAGCCGCAGCACCGTCGGGATCATGACAACGGCGATCAGCAGGAGGACGACGGCGATCACGCCGATGACGAAGCGGCGACGGCGTCGGCGATGTGGTGTCGAGGGGGCTGTCCGTTCGCGTGTGGCTGTGGCGTGTGACATGGTGCTCGGCTCCGTTTCGTCGCGACGTGCATGGGGGCTCACGGTCGAGCGCGGCGGCCACCGTGGTGGCGAATGTCACGATCGGTCCGTCGGGATGATCTCGCGCCGGTGATTTCACTGGGGTTGGCGGGCGCAGCGCCGCCGCGGCCGTTACGCGAGTGGTACGGGGACCTGTGCGTCCGGTCGCTCCAGAACGGGCGGTTCCGACAAAAACCATGCCGCCACGGCCATACCGCCGAGCGCGAGCGTCACGGATGCGGCTATGACGGTCGTGTAGCCGACGTAGCCAGCGAGACTCAGGCCGGCGGCTCCGGCGACATCCGAACACAGCACCGCGAAGCTGGTCTGGACGGTGTAGTCGGTGCCGGCCGTTTCACGCCGGCTCCAGTCCATGCTCAGCGTGAAGATCGCTGTCCCGACGCTGGCGTAGGCGACGTTGACCAGCGCCACAACGCCGAGCACGACGGGGACCGTCGCCGTCCCGGCGATCAGCGCTGTGAGCGTGGCGATCGCGGTGACCGCGATTACCCCGAAGGCCAGCAACGCTGTTCGCCGCCCAATCGCATTGAGCACCGCGCCGGCGGACAGCGCGCTGGCCATGGCAACGGCACCGCCGCCGAACGCGACCACGGCCCCGATCTGACCCAGTGGCCAGCCGATGTCGACCAGCATCGGCGTGATGAGCTTGTACGCAGTGGCGATACCCATGTAGTTGAGGGGCAGCACGAGCAACAGCCAGCGCGCGACGCCCGGTTGATGGAAGAAGTTCGCGAGCGCGGACAGGGACACCGATCGCCGCCGCTGGGACCCATCCGATCCATCGACGACCGGTTGCGGTTCGCGATAGCGCAGCAGGAACGGGATGGGCATCGCGGAAGCGCACGCCAGGACGCTCACCGCCGCGGGCCATCCCAGGTGGTCGTAGATCACCAGGATGCCGCCACCACCGACGATGAAGCCGAAGTAGCCGCTGGCAAGCTGGATGCCGTTGCCGAG
>CAYVGE010000198.1:5322-7531 GCA_964450395.1 uncultured Actinomycetota bacterium | reverse complement strand
CGACCGCCAGGAGGTCGACAACGCCATCAACCAGGCCGCCAAGGAGATCGCGCAGCGCTACGACTTCAAGAACACCGACGCCAGCGTGGCGTGGTCGGGCGAGCAGATCGCCGTCAGCGCCAACTCCGAGGAGCGCACGATGGCGGCGCTCGACGTCCTGCAGACCAGGCTGGTCAAGCGCGGCGTCAGCCTCAAGGCGCTGGAGTACGACGAGCCGAAGCCGGGCTCGAAGGGCCGGTACCGCCTCGACGTGTCGCTGGTCAACGGCATCCCCGCCGACAAGGCGAAGGCCATGGTCAAGCAGATCAAGGCCTCGAAGCTGAAGGTGACCCCGGCCATCCAGGGCGACCAGCTGCGCATCTCCTCGAAGTCGCGCGACGCCCTGCAGGAGGTCCAGGCGCTGCTGCGCGCCAACGACCAGGACCTGCCGCTGCGCTTCACCAACTACAAGTAGCGGGCACCCGGCGCACGAGGGCCGGGCGCACATCCACGGGCCGACGTCATCCGCTCCACCGGCGGGCCGCCCGCCATCGTCGGCGGCGCGGAAGGCCGCAGGTACGCGAAAGCGGGGCGGTGCCCTGCCGACCGGTCTGACGTGCGGTCCTTGCGTCCAGATCTCCGCGCCAGCACCCATCGGCGGTGGTGGACGATGCCGCTGTGGATCACGGTGGCGACGGCCGCGCTCGGCGCAGCGGCGCTGCAGCCCTGGGCTCCACCCGCCGGCACCGGTGGGCGCACCGCATGGGTGGCGGTCCAGCAGGCCACGGTGGTCGTGTTGGTGATCCTGGCCTGGCAGGCGCCCGATCTGACGGGCGTGGGCGACCGGCTGGTGGCCCGCATGATCGCGGTCGCCGTCGCGCTGCAGTTGGTGACGAGCGTGTGGAACAACCAGCTCGGCGGGTCCTACCAGTGGTACGGGACACCGCTCGACGACGTCGTGCGTGGCACGCTGACCGCCGCCACCGGAGCTGCGACCGTCACGGCGTTCGCCGTCATCACCAGACGACGGGTGCGGACGGCGGCGCACGACGTCACCGCGATCGTCGACGCGCTGGTCGTCAGCACCGCGATCGGCATCGTCGTCTGGGAGGCGCTCGCCGCACGGGTGGCCGCCACCGACGCGACCATCGCCTCGATCGCGCTGGCGAGCGCGATCGTGATCGCGTCGACGGCGGTGTCCATCCGGCTGCTGCTGTCGTCGGCCAGGCGGACCGCCGCCGTGCGGCTGCTGGCCGCATCGCTGCTGTCGGCCGGTGTGGCGACGGCGCGGTTCGCGACGCTGGCGCTGGCCGGCCTGCCGCCCCGTGACGGGTGGGGGGAGCTGGCGCTGCTGGTGACGTTCTCCACGGCCGTGGCGGCGATCCTGCACCCTTCGATGCGCACGCTGCTCGACGGGGACGACCACGAGACGCTGGCGTCGGACAGCACGGTGCGCGCCGCCACCCTGTGCGTCGCGACCGTCGTGCCGGCCGCCGTCACGCTGATCCGCGCCCTCGAGGCGGCCGCCGCGTCCGCTGGTCGCGGCCTGTGGACGGCGGTCACGGTGCCGTCGGCCGCGGCGGGCGTCGCGCTGACGGTCGGCGTCGCCTGGCGCCTGGCGCAACTGGTCCGCGACCGCGAACGGGCCCGGGTGCTGCTGGAGCACCGCAGCCGCCACGACGACCTCACCGGCCTGCCGAACCGGGCCTTCCTGTTGGAGCGCCTCGACCGGGAGGTCCGCCGCGTCGGGGCGGCCGACCAGGCGACCGCGCCCGGGTTCGGTCTGATGTTCCTGGACCTCGACGGCTTCAAGGCGATCAACGACAACTACGGCCACCACGCCGGCGACGCCGTGCTGGTGGCCGTCGCGCAGCGCCTCGGTGACGTCGTGCGCACCGACGACTTCGTGGCCCGCATGGCCGGCGACGAGTTCGTGCTGCTGTGCGCCGAGCCGGCCGACGAGCCGTCGCTGGCGAAGCTCGCCGACCGCATCCGGACCGCGATCGAGGCGCCGCTGCCGGCGGACTTCGGCGTGGTCACGCCCGAGGTCAGCATCGGCGTCGCCGCGGTCGACCGGAGCACGGTGACGTCGACCGACGCGGTCAGCACCATCCTGCGCCGCGCCGACGACGCGATGTACGCGGCCAAGCGCGAGGCACGCGCGCGCGAGGCGCCGGCACCGCGCCCGGTCGGGCCGGCCAACGGCCACCGCGAGGGCGCCGCGTCGGAC
>CAYVGE010000198.1:0-5312 GCA_964450395.1 uncultured Actinomycetota bacterium | reverse complement strand
GACCGGGTCGGATGATCAGCGGCCGGGCGGAGTCAGCACCAGCAGCAGGCCGAGCGCGGTGACGGCCCCGCCAGCGGGGGTGGCGGGGCCGTCAGAGGTTGCTGCGGGGTGCGGGGGTGGCTCAGGCGATCTGGCCCATCCTGCGCGCGATGTTCTCGAGGTTGCGCACGCGGTCCTCGGTCTTCGGGTGCGAGCGGAACAGGTTGCCCAGTCCGCTGCGGCCGAGGCCGCCGAAGGGCGCCGAGATGTACAGCGAGCTGAACGCCGACGTCGGCTGCTCGGCCGGCGTGCCGCCGACGCCGCGGCGGGCGAGCTGCCGGCCACCGGACTCGAGCTTGCGCAGCGCGCTGGCCAGGGCCAGCGGCTTGCCGCTGAGCTCGGCGCCGCTGGCGTCGGCCTGGGTCTCACGGCTGCGGGTGACGGCCATCTGGAGGATGAACGCCGCGATCGGCGCGAGAAAGATCATGGCGATGCTGGCGATCGGGTTGTCCCGGCTGTCGCGGCCGCCGCCGAAGAAGAAGCCGAACCGGGCGACGAAGGTGATCGCCGTCGCGATCGTCGCGGCGACGCTGCCGATGAGGATGTCGCGGTTGTAGACGTGCGACAGCTCGTGGGCCAGCACGCCCTCCATCTCGTCGCGGTCGAGGATGTCGATCAGGCCCTGGTTGACGCAGACCGCCGCGTGCTGGGGGTTCCGGCCGGTCGCGAACGCGTTGGGCTGCGGCGACGGCGAGATGTACAGCGTCGGCATGGGCTGGCCGGCCTTCTGGGCGAGGTCGCGCACGATCTGGTGGTACCACCCGTGTTGGCGCTCGTCGGCCGGCTGGGCGCGTGCCATCTTGATCGCCAGCTTGTCGGAGAACCAGTAGCTGCCGACGTTCATCACCAACGCGAGACCCAGCGCGATCGTGAGTCCGGACTGGCCGAAGAACGTCTGACCGAGGAACAGCAGCAGGCCCGACAGGGCCGCCAGCAGCACACCGGTCTTGAGGTACTTGGACATCGCCATCGTCAGCTTCTCTGCGGAGCTGGCCTCCAGCCACTCCGGCTGACCCTCCGATCACAACCGTATCCCGTCCGGGCACCGGTGTGGTTCGCAAACCACCACGGTGTGGTCAAGCACGGGTAAACCCGCCGACGTGGCACCCGGCACCGGAGCGTCGGCCTCCGCTGTCACGCGCAGGTGGGGTCAGCCGCCCGCGGTGGCCAGGATGAGCGTCGACATGTCCGCGGCGCGGGCGAACAGGTCGAAGGTGAAGAAGGTGCCGACGGTCAGGGCGGCGAGCCCGAAGGTCGCGAGGTTGAGCGCGAACCCGGGCCGCAGCTCGGCGTCGGAGGTCGGCTCGTCCATCCACATGGTCCGCAGGACCTTGAGGTAGTAGAACATCGCGATCACCGAGTTGACGACGACGGCCGCGGCCAGGAAGATCCCGAAGCCGGTCTCGGCGATCACCGCCGCCCGGAACACGAAGAACTTCGCCCAGAACCCCACGAGCAGCGGGATGCCGCCCAGCGACAGCAGCGCCAACGTCAGCGCCATCGCCGTGCCGGTGGCCCGGCGACCCAGGCCCGCGTAGTCCGACAGCAGCCGGGTCGGGTCGCCCCGGGTCACGGCCACGACGGCCGCGAACGCGCCGGTGTTCATGATCCCGTAGGCCAGCAGGTACAGCAGGACCGCGGCGAACGCGGTGCGGTTGACCTCGACGTCGCCGGCGCTGACGACCGCGAACGGCACCAGCATGTAGCCGGCGTGCCCGATCGACGAGTAGGCCAGCAGGCGCACGATGTTGTCCTGCGACATCGCCGTGAGGTTGCCGACGGTCATGGTGACCACCGCGATGATGCCCAGCGGCACCGCCCACACGTCCGCGACCGGCTCGAAGGCCACGAAGCACACCTGCAGCAGCCCCGCGAACCCGGCCGCCTTCGAGGCGACCGACAGGAACGCGGTGACCGGCACCGGCGCGCCCTCGTAGGTGTCGGGCGCCCAGAAGTGGAACGGCACGGCGGAGATCTTGAAGCCGAACCCGACGATGACGAACAGGATGCTGGCGTTGAGCAGCGGGATGTCACCCAGCCCGCGCAGTGCGACGGCGACGCCCTCGAGGTCGGTCGTGCCGGTGAAGCCGTACACGATCGACAGGCCGTACAGCAGCACCGCGACAGACAGGACGCCGATCAGGAAGAACTTCATCGCGCCCTCGTTGGAGCGCAGGTCGAACTTGCGCAGCCCCGCCATGACGAAGCCGGGCACGCTGACCAGCTCCAGAGCGATGAAGATCATGACCAGGTCGCGTGCCGATGCCATCAGCATGCAGCCGATGAAGGCGCTCAGCAGGAGGAAGTAGTACTCGCCCTGGTAGGTCCGGATCTCGGCGAAGTAGCGGTACGACAGGAAGAACACGAACAGCGCGACGCTGACGAAGAAGCCCTTGAACAGCAGCGCGTAGCTGTCGACCACAAACATGTTGCCGAAGGAGAACCGGTCGGCGCCATCGACGGCCAGCGCGATCACGAACCCCAGCGCGACGACCAGGCTGACCACGCCGATGCCGTTGACCCGCTGCTTGTGCTCGCCGGACAGGAACAGCTCGACCAGCAGCACCAGCAGGGCGCCGGTGAGCACCGACAGCTCCGGCGCCAGCGCGAAGTAGTCGACGGTGGTCATCTCGGCCATCCCGGCCCCTCCTCCCGGTGCGCGTCGGACCCGACCGGCACTAGCCGAACACCTGCATGATCCGCGTGACGTCGCTGTCGGTGATGCCGGTCACCAGCACCGGCAGGACGCCGAGCGCGAAGGTCATCAGCAGCAGCGGCATCCACGTGCCCAGCTCCAGCGGCGACACGTCGGGCAGTGACGCCTCGCGCCACCTGTCGGGCGCCTGGCCCATCATCACCCGCTGCATCATCCACAGGAAGTAGCCGGCGGTCAGCACGGTCCCGACGGCGCCGAGCACCACGAGCACCCGGTACAGGCCGAGGTAGGGCGCCAGCGCGGGTGCCGGCGAGAACGCGGCCACCAGCGCCATGATCTCGCCCCAGAACCCCGCGAGACCCGGCAGTCCCAGGCTGGCGATCGACACGAAGGCGAAGATGCCGCCCATCCGCGGCATCGTCTGGAACATGCCGCCACCGATCTCGGCGATCTCGCGGGTGTGGTAGCGCTCCTTGATGCTGCCGGCGACGAAGAACAGCATGCCGGTGATCACGCCGTGGGCGACCATGCCGAAGACCGCGGCGTTGATGCCGATCGGGGTCAGCGTCGCGATGCCCAGCGTGACGAAGCCCATGTGCCCGACCGAGCTGAACGCGATCAGGCGCTTGAGGTCGCGCTGCGCCAGGCAGCACAGCGAGCCGTAGAGGATGGCGATCACGCTGAGCACCGCCATGATCGGCGCGTACGCGATGGCGCCGTCCGGCAGGATCGGCAACGCGATGCGCACGAAACCGTAGGTGCCCATCTTCAGCAGGATGCCGGCCAGCAGCACGCTGCCGATCGTCGGCGCCTCGGTGTGGGCGTCGGGCAGCCAGGTGTGGAACGGCCACATCGGCACCTTGATGGCGAAGCCCAGGAAGACGCCGGTGAACGCGAGCACCTGGAACTGGCGGGTGAACGCACCGCTCATCGCCAGGTCGGTGAGCGCCACGATGTCGAAGGTGCGTTCGCCGCCGGGCAGGGAGAAGTAGATCGCCAGGAACGCCACCAGCATGAACACCGAGCCGAACAGCGTGTAGAGGAAGAACTTGATCGACGCGTACATGCGGTTCGGCCCGCCCCAGATCCCGATCATGAAGTACATCGGGACCAGCACGAGCTCCCAGAAGATGAAGAACAGCACGAGGTCGAAGGCGACGAACGTGCCGGCCATGCCGGTCTGGAGCACCAGCATCAGCGCGAGGAACGCCTTGGGCTTGCCCGGGTCCTCAAGGTGGCCGTAGGCGTAGACGCTGCACAGGAACGTCAGCAGGTAGCTCAGCACGAACAGCGGCAGGCTGACGCCATCGATGGCCAGGTGGTAGTTGGCGTCGATGACCGACAACCACGACGTGTTCGCCTCGAACTGGAGCCCACGGGCGCCGAAGTCGTAGCCGGCCAGGATCAGCAGTGACAGCGCGAAGCCGATCACCGACACGATCAGCGCGACCGGCCGGGCGCTCTCCTCGCGCTCGGAGGGGATCAGCGCGATGATCCCGGCGCCGACCAGCGGCAGCAGCACCGTGATGGTGAGCGCGGAGCTTTCCCAACTCATGAGCGTGGTTCCCCTTCCCTGACCTGCCGCTGTCGCGACTGCGACGTGCGTGTTGCGCCGGGCCGCTACGCGACCGCGAAGACGATGGCCAGCACGGCCACGCCGGTGAACATCGCGCCGGCATAGAGCTGCACGTTGCCGCTCTGCGCCAGGCGCACCTTGGCCGACGACCACAGCGTCGACAGGCCGAGGCCGTTCACCCCGGCGTCGATGCCGCGCTGGTCGCCGATGTCGTACACGAACCGCGCGAGGCGGTTGACGCCGACCCCGACGCCGAAGACGACGCGGTCGATGACCTGCTGGTTGGTCCAGTAGGCGGCCGGGGCCGCCTTGTCTCGGACCGCCGTCCGCACGATCGCGTCGGTGTACAGGTCGTCCAGGTAGTACTTGCGCTCCAGCAGCCGGGTGAACCCGCCCATGCTGAGCAGCGGGTCGTCTTCGGTCGGGGCCTCGCGGTACCACATCGTCCCCAAGCCGACCGCGGCCAGCGCCAGCAGCGTCGAGACCGCGGCGATCGCGAGGTTGAACTCGGCCGGGTGCCCGACGAAGTACTCGGTCGAGAACATCGTCCAGGCGGCGAACCCCCGCTCGTGCAGACCCGGGAACGGCAGGTTGATGAAGCCGATCAGCGCCGACGGCACGGCCAGCGCCACCAGCGGCCACCGCATCGACGCGGGGCTCTCGTGGGGGTGGCCGTGGCCGCGGTACTCCCCGCCGAACACCAGCCACAGCGTCCGGGTCATGTACAGGGCGGTGACGAAGCTACCGACCGCCCCCAGGATCGTCACCAGGTTGCCGGTGTAGCCGCCGGCCTCGAACGCACCGACCAGGACCTCGTCCTTCGACCAGAAGCCGGCGAGCGGCGGGATCGCCATCAGCGCGAGCGAACCGACGACGAAGGTGACGTAGGTGTAGGGCATGAACCTCCGCAGCCCACCCATGTCGCTCATGTTGTTGGAGTGCACCGCGTGGATCAGGGAGCCGGCGCCCAGGAACAGCAGCGCCTTGAAGAACCCGTGGGTGAACAGGTGGAAGATGCCCGCGGTGTAGCTGAACGCCAGC
>CAYVGE010000197.1:1782-7557 GCA_964450395.1 uncultured Actinomycetota bacterium | reverse complement strand
TGGTCGGACATCACGACGCCGGCGCGCTGCTCGCAGCCTCGGGCGGCAACGCGATCCCAGGAAGTCGAACCCCGCGGCCTCCGACGCGACCGCCTGGTCGACCAGCGCCTTTGGACCGTTGAGCTCGCTGAACAGGGTGTTGCCGAACGTGGTCATCCTGGTCCCGTCTCCCGTCGACGTGTCCGCCCCACCGTTCCACGTGCCGTGCGGCGACTAACCGGCCGGCGATCCGCGGCGCACGCCGGCGGCACGGAGCGATGGCAGCCGGCAGCCGGCACCACGCGGTCGGCCGGCACGCCGGCGCAGCCGGGTGGTGGTGCCGGGGCGCGCCCGCGGGCATGATCTCCGTGGCGGCGAGCGGGAGGTGCGATGGTGGCCGGACGGGCGGACGTGATCGTGATCGGTGCCGGGCTGGCCGGCCTGGTCGCCGCCGCGGAGCTGGCCGATGCGGGGCGCCGCGTCATGCTGCTCGACGGCGAGCCGCGCGCCGGCGGGCAGGCGACGTGGTCGCTGGGCGGACTGTTCCTGGTCGGCACGCCCGAGCAGCGGCGCCTGGGCATCCACGACGACGTCGAGCTCGCCCACGCCGACTGGTTGGCGTCGGCGGAGCTCACCGATGAGCCCCACGACCGGTGGGCGCGGCGCTGGGCCCGCGCGTACGTCGAGGCGGCCGCGACGGAGCTGCGCCCATGGCTGCGGAGCATGGGCGTGCAGTTCTTCCCGCTCGTCCAGTGGGCGGAGCGCGGCGGCGGCCCGGCCGACGGACCGGGCAACTCGGTCCCCCGGTTCCACGTCGCGTGGGGCACCGGCCCCGCGGTGGTCGCCCCGTTCCTCGCCCGCGTCGAGCGACGCCGCGGCGACGGCCTGGTCGACCCGCGGCTGGGCCACCGGGCCGAGGCGCTGCTGGTCGAGGACGGACGCGCCACCGGCTGCGTCGCGCGGGACGCCGACGGCGACCGCGTCGAGCTGCGCGCCGACGCGGTGGTCGTCGCGACCGGCGGCATCGGCGGCAACCACGAGCTCGTCCGGCGGTGGTGGCCGCCGGCGCTGGGCGCCGCGCCCGACGAGCTGCTCCAGGGCGTGCCCGACCACGTCGACGGCAGCGGGCTGCTGCTGGCCGGCGAGGCCGGCGCGCGGATCACGAACATCGGCCGGATGTGGAACTACCCGGAGGGCATCGGCCACCACACACCGGTGTGGGGGCGCCACGCCGTGCGGGTGCTGGCCGGCCCCGGATCCCTGTGGCTCGACGCGCACGGCCACCGCCTGCCCCCGCCGCTGTACCCGGGGGTCGACACGCTCGGCGCGGTGCGCTACCTGCAGCGCGGCGGCAACCCGCACTCGTGGCTGCTCCTCAACCACCGGATCGCGGCCGCGGAGCTGCGCCTGTCGGGCTCGGTCCACAACCCCGACCTCACCGGACGAAGCGTCGCGCTGCTGCTCAAGCGGGTGCTGCCCCGCCCCTCCGACCCGGTGCAGGCCTTCATCGACCACGGCGCCGACGTGGTCACCTCGGCGACGCCGGGCGCGCTCGTCGAGGGCATGAACAAGCTGGTCGGCTCGCCGTTGATCGACGAGGCCGAGCTGCGCGCGCAGGTGCTTGCCTACGACCGGCAGGCCACGACGGGGCTGGGCAACGACGCCCAGCTGGCGGCCATCGCCGCGGTGCGCCGGTACCGCCCGGACCGGATGATGCGCGTGGCCGACGACCAGCGCATCCTCGACCCGAAGGCCCGTCCCCTCATCGCCATCCGGCTGCGCCTGTTCACCCGCAAGAGCCTCGGCGGCCTCCAGACCGACCTCGGCAGCCGGGTGCTCGGCGCCGACGGCGGGCCTCTGCCGGGGCTCTACGCGGCCGGTGAGGTCGCCGGCTTCGGCGGCGGGGGCATGCACGGGCACCGCTCGCTGGAGGGCACGTTCCTGGGCGGCTGCCTGCTGACCGGCCTGCGCGCCGCCCGCACCATCCAGACCGACCACTCCTGACCCGCCGGCGCACGCACCCGCGGTGGCGGCGATCCGGCGTCCCGGGTCAGGTGCCGGTCGAACCGAAGCCGCCCCAACCGCGGGCGGTGTCGGGCAGCGCGTCGACGGCCACGACCTCGACCCGCTCGACGCGCTGGACGACCAGCTGGGCGATCCGGGCGCCGCGCTCGAGCACCGCGGGTTCGTGCCGGTCGGTGTTGCCGATGATCACCTTGACCTCGCCGCGGTACCCGGCGTCGATGGTGCCCGGCGCGTTGACCAGCGTCACGCCGTGCCGCGCCGCCAGGCCCGAGCGTGGATGCACCAGCCCGACCATGCCGTCGGGGATGGCCACCGCGATGCCGGTCGGGACCACTGCGCGCGCTCCCGGGCCCAGCGTGACCTGCTCGCGGGCGTGCAGATCCAGGCCGGCGTCGCCCTCGTGGGCGTAGCGCGGCAACGGCAGACCATCGTCGAGCCGGCGCACCGCCAGGCGGGGACGGTCCAGCCGCTTCGACAGCCGCAGCTCGTCGACCAGGCGGCCGTCGTCGAGCTGCAGCCGGTCGGGCAGGTGCGCGTCGACCCGGAAGCCGCGCGCCAGGTAGAAGCGCTCGCGGCCGGTGCCGCCACGCACCGACAGGGTCAGCACCCGTACGCCCCGGTCGCGTGCGACCTCCTCCAGCTGCGCCAGCACCGCGCCGCCGACCCCCTGGCCGGCGTGGCTCGGCGCGCGCTGCAGGCGGCGCACGACGCCGAGGTGGCCCTGCAGGCGCGTGCTGTTGCGTTCGAGGAACCCCAGCCCGACCGGCCGGTCGTCGTCGAAGGCGACGACCAGGTCGTCGGCGCCCGCGGTGATGCGGGCGAAGGCGCCCTCGGCGACGGCGGTGACCTCCGCCACCGTCGTCGGTGCCACGAAGCCGACCGCGCCACCGGCGTTGGCGACCTCGGTCCACAGCTCGATCACCCGGGACCGCAGCGCGGGGGTCAGCTCGGGGTTGGTCACGAGGTGCACAGCGTGCGCTCCAGGGGTTGCGCGGTAGGCCGGTCGGGCAGCACTGTACTCATCCCCCGCACCGCAGCGGGGAGCGAGGAGGCGACGATGACATCACTGGACGCCCACGCCTGGCAGAGGAACTTCACCGACCTCCGGACACCGGTGCTGACCGCGTTCCCGCGCCTGCATCGGCAGGACGTCGAGGCGACCGGCGACGACTTCGACGCGCTGGTGCACCTCATCCAGCGCCACAGCGGGTTGTCGGCCACCGAGGTGCACGCCCGGCTGTCGGAGATCGAGGTCGCCGAGCCAGTCAACGGCGATGGCGCCGGGGCTGCCGACGGCGGGCGGCGGCGGGCGGACATCTCCCAGCTGCGCACCGCCCACGGGTTCGAGGAGTCCGAGCGACCGCGCATCCTCGAGCTGCTCGGCAAGCTGGACCGGCAGCTCCAGCGCTTCCCCGCCGACGGCGTCGACCTGGAGCTCGCGGTCAAGGACCGGGACACGACGGCCCAGAAGGTCGCGCTGACCGCCCGCCTGCCCAACATCGGCACGGTGGTCGCCACGTCGCACGAGCACTCGCTGCGCGACGCCCTGATGGACGTCCGCGAAGACCTGTGGCGCCAGCTCAAGGAGCAGCTGGACCGGCGCCGGCGCTGACGCGGGGCCACCCGCGACCGGACCCGCGACGGGCCGCTCCCACCCGGGGGCGGCCCGTCGCCCACGTCAGCTCTTGGCCTCGGTGAACAGGTCGGTGTAGAGCCGTTCGCTGTCGCCGGTGTCCTCGATGAACTCCAGCTCGGCCAGCACGTCCTGCGGCGGGTAGATCGCGGGGTCCTCGAGCACCTCGGCGTCGATGAACTCCTCGGCCGCCGAGTTGGGGCTGCCGTAGAAGTTCCAGTTCGTCAGCTGGGCACCGTTCTCGGCGTCCAGGATGAAGTTGATGAACGCGTGCGCGGTGCACGGGTGCGGCGCGTCGGCCAGGACGGCCATGTTGTCCACCCACCGCACGGCCCCCTCCTCGGGGATCAGGTAGGTGAAGTCGTCCGCGTTCTCGGCCGCGTCGAACGCCGAGAAGAAGTCACCCGAGTAGCCGTGGGCCACCGCGGTCTCGCCGCTGACCAGCAGGTCCTCGTACTGGTCGGAGTCGAAGGCCGCCAGCCGGTCGGTGGTTCGCGCGATGAGGTCGGCCGCCTCCTGCAGCTCTGCCTCGTCGGTCGAGTTGATCGACGCGCCGGTGTAGGCCAGCGCCGCGCCCATCGCCTCCCGCGGGTCGTCGAGCAGCGAGATGCGCCCGTCGAGCTCGTCGGACATCTCGGGGTCGAAGACCCAGCCCCAGGTGGCCTCGGGGTCGTCGCCGACGACGGTGGTGTCCACGCCGAGACCGGTCGTGCCCCACTGGTAGGGCATCGAGTACGCGAGCTCGGGGTCGAACGGCGGCGACGTGAAGTCCTCCGCGACGTTCTCGGCGTTGGGGATCGCCGCCTTGTCGAGCTGGAGCAGCAGGCCCTGGTCGATCATGATCCCGACCATGTAGTCCGACGGCACGATGACGTCGTAGCCACTGGACCCGCCCTGGACCCGCGCGAGCAGCTCCTCGTTGCTCGGGTAGAAGTCCTCGATGACGTCGACGCCGAACTCGTCGCGGAACCGGTTGATCAGCTCCGGATCGATGTATTCGGTCCAGTTGTAGAGCACCAGCTCGCCGTCGGTCTCACCGACCTCGCAGCTGACGGTCGGCCCGGCGGCCTCGCTGCCGGCGGCCTCGCTGCCGGCAGCCTCGCTGCCGCCCGACGTCCCGCCGCCGCCACCGGCGGCCTGCTCCTCAACGCTGCTGGCCCCACCCGAGCAGGCGGCCAGCAGCATCGCCAGCACCGCGCCGAGTGCGATCACCCTGTGCATGTCCGAACTCCTTCGTCTGTGGTTGCGTCGCCCTGCGTCGCCCCTCGGGGCCGGTCGTGCGTCACGGCCCCCCTCGCCGGCGCTGCAGCAGCACCGACGCCAGGACCAGCACCATCGAGGCGACGAGCATGACCGTCGACACCGCATTGATCAACGGTGTCACACCTCGACGGACGAGTCCAAAGACGTACACGGGCAGGGTCGTCGAGCCCGGGCCCGACACGAAGCTGGTGATGACCACGTCGTCCAGCGACAGCGTCAGCGCCAGCAGCGCCCCTCCGAGGACGCCCGGCATCAGCTGCGGCAGGGTGACGCGGCGGAACGCGCGCCAGCGGTCGGCGTACAGGTCGGCCGCCGCGTCCTCCAGCGTGGGGTCCATGCCCGCGAGCCGCGCACGCACGACGATGGCGACGAACGAGATGTTGAACGCCACGTGGCTCAACGTGATGGTCGTCAGGCCCAGGGTGATGCTGGCGCCGCTGACGACGAACAGCGCGTCGGCGGCCCGCACGAAGAACAGCAGCAGCATGACGGCCATCGTCACGTCGGGCACGATGACCGGCAGGTACAGCAGCGCGTCGAACACCCGGCGCCCGCGGAAGCGGTAGCGCTCCAGCGCCAGGGCCGCCGCAGTGCCCAGCGCGGTCGACACGATCGTCGAGAAGAACGCGACGATCAGCGAGTTGCGCACGGCCCGCAGCACCGACGTGTTGTCGAGCATCTGGGCGTACCAGTCGAACGTGAAGCCGCTCCAGACCCCGACGAGGCGGTTGCTGTTGAACGACAGCACGATCAGCAGGACGATCGGCGCGTAGAAGAACACGTACACCAGCCATGCGTTCACGGCCAGCAGCCGCCGGGTGGTCCCGCGCGGCTCGACGGCCGACCCCGCGCCCGTCACCGCCCGACCTCCTCGC
>CAYVGE010000197.1:0-1682 GCA_964450395.1 uncultured Actinomycetota bacterium | reverse complement strand
GGCGCGAGCAGGCCGCCCCCCGGCCGGTCCTGTGACCGCTGACGCGCTCACAGGTTGCGCCCGCCGGTACGGAAGTAGACCAGTGTGGCGATCAGCATCAGCGCCATGACCACGAACGACAGCGCCGAGCCGAACGGCCAGTCCCGCGCCGACAGGAACTGGCGCACGATGTAGCTGCCCAGCATGGTCGTCTTGGACCCGCCGAGGATCTCCGGCGTGACGTAGGCGCCCATGCTCGGGATGAACACGAGGATCGACCCGGCGATCACGCCGGGGCGCGACAGCGGCCACGTCACGCGCCAGAAGGCCTTCGCACCCGACGCGTACAGGTCACGGGCGGCCTCGACCAGCCCCAGGTCGATGCGCTCGATGGCGGCGTACAGCGGCAGGATCATGAACGGCATGTAGCCGTAGACCAGCCCGAGCACGACCGCGGTCGTGGTGAACAGCAGGCGGGTCTCGCCGAGGCCCACCAGCTCGGTCAGCTGCGAGACGGGGCCCGACGAGCTCAGCAGCACCCGCCACGCGTAGGTCCGGACGAGGAAGTTCGACCAGAACGGGACCATCACCAGCACGAGCAGCAGGTTGCGCACGTGGGCGGGCCGGGTCGCGATGTAGTAGGCGAACGGGTACGACAGCACCAGCGAGATGCCGGTCGTCACCAGCGCGTAGCCGACCGAGCGCAGCGCGATCTCACGGACCAGCGGGCTGCCCAGCCGCAGGTAGGAGTCGATGTTCCAGTCGGCCAGCACCGTCAGGCCCGTGCTGCTGCGGGTCGCGAACGAGTAGACGAGCACGATCAGCAGCGGCAGCGCGAACAGCACCACCAGGTACAGGGCGGGGGGCAGCGCGATCCACAGCCCCGTGCGCGACCGCGCCTGGGCCGCCTGCTGCTCCAGCCGCTCGTCCAGCTCCGGCGTCGGCGCGTCCGGTGGGGGCGCCAGCGTCTGGGCCATCAGCGCTCCACCGCGACGGCGGCCGCCGGTGCCCAGTGCACCTGCACCCGATCGTCGACGGCGTACTGGCGACGGCCGGGCGCGTTGCGCTCGCGCACCCGCAGCGTCGCGTCACCGCTGACGACGTCGTACGACACGGCGTTGCCCAGGTAGACCCGGCGGCTGACGGTGCCGTCCAGCGCGTTGTGGCCGTCGGCCACGGCGCCGTCCGCCGCCGCGAGGTGCAGGTGCTCGGGCCGCAGCGTCAGCACGACCTCGGTGCCGGGCGACGCGTCGACGTCGGCGCTGACGACCTGACCGGCGGCCAGCTCGATCTGGCCATCGCCCTTGACGACAGCGGTGAGCAGGTTGGTGTCGCCGATGAACTCGGCGACCATCGGCGAACTGGGCCGCTCGTAGATCTCCTCGGGGGTGCCGACCTGCAGGAGCCGCCCGGCGTCCATGACGCCGATGCGGTCGGACATGGTCAGCGCCTCCTCCTGGTCGTGGGTCACGTAGACGAACGTGATCCCCACCCGCGTCTGGAGGTCCTTCAGCTCGAGCTGCATGGCCTGGCGCAGCTTGAGGTCCAGCGCGCCGAGCGGCTCGTCGAGCAGCAGCACCTTCGGCTCGTTGACGAGCGCCCGGGCCAGCGCCACGCGCTGGCGCTGGCCGCCCGACAGCTCCGACGGCCGGTGGTCTTCCAGCCCGTCGAGCTTGACCATCGCCAGCGCCTCGCGCGCCTTG
>CAYVGE010000196.1:0-7569 GCA_964450395.1 uncultured Actinomycetota bacterium | reverse complement strand
GCCGGCAGAACTGGAGGGCGGCGTCGAAGTTGCCGTCGATCTGGACGACCACCGCGCCGTGCACCAGCGCCTGGGCGAGCTTGCCCAGCGCCACCTTGCCGTCGGGGATGACGACGCCGCAGACCATGCCGGCCTTGGCGGCGTAGGCGGCGGCCGACGCCGACGTGTTGCCCGTCGACGCGCAGATGACCGCCCGGGCGCCCTCCTCGGCGGCCTTGGAGATCGCCATGGTCATGCCACGGTCCTTGAAGGACCCCGTGGGGTTGGCGCCCTCGAACTTCAGCCACACCTCGCAGCCGGTCTCCGCCGACAGCGCCTCGGACGCGATGAGCGGCGTGCCGCCCTCGCGCAGGGTGACGACCGGGGTCGCGGGCGTGACCGGCAGCCAGTCGCGGTACTCCTCGATGATCCCGCGCCACTGCCCGGACGTCCTGGTGCGGGGGCCACCGACCGACGCGCTCATACCTCGCCGCCCTCCACGCGCAGCACGCTGGTGATGTCGCGCACCGACGCGAGCGGCCCCAGCTGACGCACCGTCCGCTGGACGTCGCGCTCGCGTGCGGCGTGGGTGATGAACACCAGCTGGGCGGTCTCGCCGGTGCCCTCCTGCCAGACGCTCTTGATCGACACGGCCTGCTCGCCGAACACCGAGGCGATCTCGGCGAGCACGCCGGGCCGGTCCCAGACCGACAGGCGCACCGAGTACTGCGCGATCAGCTCGTCGAAGGGCCGGATCTGCCGCTGCGCACCGCCCACGGGCGACGCCGGCCGCTCACCCGACAGCAGGCCGCGGGCCGCGGCGACGATGTCACCGACGACCGCGCTGCCGGTCGGCGCGCCACCCGCACCGCGGCCGTAGAACATGAGGTCGTCCACCGCATCGGCCTCCAGGAAGACCGCGTTGAACGAGTCGCGCACGCTGGCCAGCGGGTGGTCGTCGGGGATCAGGCAGGGATGCACCCGCGCGCCGATGCGCTCGCCGTCGTCCTCGGCGATGCCCAGCAGCTTGATCACGTAGCCCATCCGGCGCGCGAAGGCGATGTCGCCCTCGGTGACCCGCGTGATGCCCTCGCGGTAGACGTCACCCGCCACCAGCCGCGTATCGAAGGCCAGCGACGCCAGGATCGCGGTCTTGGCAGCGGCGTCGTTGCCCTCGACGTCGGCGCTGGGGTCCGCCTCGGCGTAACCCAGGCGTTGGGCGTCGGCCAGCGCGTCGGCGAACGCGACCCCACGCTCGGTCATCTGCGTCAGGATGTAGTTGGTCGTGCCGTTGAGGATGCCGAGCACCCGCCACACGCGGTCGCCGGCCAACGACTCGCGCAGCGGTCTGATGATCGGGATGCCACCGGCGACCGCGGCCTCGAACTCCAGCCGGGCGCCCTTGCCGTCGGCCAGCCGGAGCAGCTCCTCGCCCAGCGTCGACATCAGCTCCTTGTTGGCAGTCACGACCGACTTTCCGGCCTCGAGCGCCTCCACGATCAGCGAGCGCGCCGGCTCGATGCCCCCCATCACCTCGACCACGATGTCGACGTCGGGTGCCGTGACGACGGCGTGGGCGTCGGTGGTCAGGTGCTCGATCGCGACCGCGCGCTCGGCCGCGGCGTTGCGCACGGCGACGGGCCCGAGCACGACGCGGGCGCCGACCCGCGCGGCGATCCGGTCGGCGTGGTCGGCCAGGATCCGGGCGACCCCGGTGCCGACCGTCCCGCACCCGAGCATGCCGACGGTCAGGCGGTCGGCATCGGGGCGGGCTGTGGTGGGGTCCGACGTCATGGCTGGGGGCCGTCCTTGCTGGATCGTTGGCGAGCGCCCGCCGCCGGCGGCGGGCGCAGATCGTCACCGAGTGTAGGCGTCGGCGTCGAGCAGCCGGTCGCGGCCGACGACGTCGTCGAGCGTCTCGCGACGCACGAGCAGCTGGGCCTGGCCGTCACCGACCAGCACCATCGCGGGGCGCGGCAGCCGGTTGTAGTTGCTGGCCATCGCATGCGTGTAGGCGCCGGTGGCCGTGCTGGCGACCAGGTCACCGGGGGCCAGCGCCGCCGGGAGCGTCACGTCGCGGCCCAGCAGGTCGCCGGACTCACAGTGCTTGCCGACCACCTCGGCCCGCATGCTACCGCCGTCGCGGGGTGCGCCGGCGGGCGCGAACAGGTGCCGGGCGCCGTAGAGCGCCGGACGCAGGTTGTCGCTCATGCCACCGTCGACGCTGACGAAGACCCGGCCGCCGTCGAGGCGCTTGACGGTGCCGACCTCGTAGAGGGTGACACCGGCGGGGCCGACGATCGAGCGGCCAGGCTCGATCGTCAGGCGCAGCCGCGGCAGCCCGTGGCGTCGCCGGCCGGCCTCGACGGCCGACCGCAGCGTCGCCGCGAAGTCCGGCAGCGCCACCGGCTGCTCGTCGGTGTAGCTGATGCCCAGCCCGCCACCCAGGTTCAGCTCGTCGAGCACCAGCCCGTGCACGTCGGCGATCTCCGACAGGAACGCGGTCATGATGGCGGCGGCGCGCTCGTAGACGACGGTCGCCAGCAGCTGCGAGCCGAGGTGGCAGTGCAGCCCGCGGAGCCGGACGTGATCGAGGTCGGCTGCGAGCGCCACCGCCTCGGCGGCGAGCCCGGTCGACAGCGTGAACCCGAACTTCGAGTCGTCGTGGCCGGTGCGGATGAACGCGTGGGTGGACGTGTCGACGCCGGGCGTGACCCGCAGCAGCACGTCGAAGACGTGGTCACGGACCCGGCCGATCTCGTCGAGGCGGTGCAGCTCGTCGAAGCTGTCGGCGACGACCCGCCCGACGCCGAGCAGCGCGGCCTGGTCGAGCTCGCTGGCCGACTTGTTGTTGCCGTGCAGCAGCAGGGCGGGTCCCGGCACGCCGGCCCGCTCGGCCGTGGCGAGCTCGCCCGCGCTGGCGACGTCGACGGCCAGCCCCTCGGCGACGGCGAGCTGGAGCACACCGGCCACGCACAGCGCCTTGCTGGCGTACGCGACCGTCCAGCCGTCGAAGGCCTCGCGGTACGCGCGCATGCGTGCGAGCAGCTCCTCGGCGTCGAGCACGTACAGCGGCGTGCCCCACGTCGTCGCGAGCTCGGCGACGTCGACACCGCCCAGCGACGTCAGCCAGCCGTCGCTCAGCTGCGCCCCGCGGGGTAGGACGGCGGCCAGCCGGTCGGTCGGCGCGGTGGGCGCGCCGGAGGTCTGGACTGCCATGGCGGACGGTTCCTTGCCGGTCACGGGGTAGCGCGGGGCCCTGTGCGTGGGCTACAGCTTGTGGTCGAAGGCCTCGACCGCGAGCTCCTTGGCCTTCTGCACGACGCCGCGGTCGTCCCAGCGGTCGAGGTCGATCTCCTCGGAGACCTCGAGGTCCTCGGCGAAGTGCCGGTCGAGCTCGGCGGTCACCGCCTCGTCGATCACGATGAGGTTGCACTCGTCGTTGAGCCGCATGGAGCGCTCGTCGAGGTTGCCCGACCCCAGTGTGGCGATCGCGCCGTCGACCGTCAGCACCTTGGCGTGCAGCATCGACCGCTGGTAGCAGAAGATGTCGACGCCGGCCTCCAGCAGCGGCGCGAACTCCTTCTCGCCGGCCAGCTGCACGACGCGCTTGTCGGCGTGGTGGCCGGGCAGCAGCAGCGTGATCCGCACCCCGCGCCGCCGGGCATCGAGCAGGCGCTCGACCGTCTGCTCGTCGGGCACGAAGTACGCGGTCGTCAGGTTGATCGAGCTCTCGGCGAAGTCCAGCAGCAGCCCGAACATGGTGTGCAGGTCGGTCCAGCCGATCTGGGCCGGGCACCGCAGGACGGTCGCGGTGACGTCACCGGGCCGGTCGTGGTCACCGAAGCGGTCGCGCTCGTCGAACAGCCGCTGGCCGGTCTCACGCCAGTTGGTCACGAACGCCGCCCGCAGGCCGTCGACCGCCGGCCCGGTCACGCGCACGTGCGTGTCGCGCCACTCATCGGGCGTGCGCGCGTCGCCCTCCCACTCCTCCGCGATGCCGACCCCGCCGGTGAACCCCACCTCCCCGTCGCACACCAGGACCTTGCGGTGGGTGCGGTGGTCGTTCTCCCACACCTTCCACGTGGTGGGCGGGCGGAACCACTCGCAGTGGGCGCCGGCGTCGTTCATCTCGTTGATCAGCTCGCGGTCGATCTTGGCCGCGCCGATCGCGTCGAGCAGGATGCGCACCCGCACACCCGACCGCGCCCGCTCGCACAGCGTCTGGGCGAACCGGCGCGCGATGCCGCCGGTCCAGTACACGTAGGTGAGCATGTCGACGGTGTGCTGGGCCTGCTCGATCGCGGCGAGCATGGCGGGGAAGATCTCGTCGCCGTTGCGCAGCACGTCGACGCGGTTGCCCGTCGTCGCGGGAACGCCGAGGCCGCCCTCGATGATCCTGCGCCACCGGTCGGACTCAGCGCCCATGTGCTCCACCTCTCCCGCCGCTACATGCGCTCCGGCGCGGACACGCCCAGCAGGCCCAACGCGTTCTCGAGCGTCAGCCGCGACGCCACCACGAGCCAGTACCGCGCGGTGCTGAGCTCCCGGTCGGGGCCCACCACCTGACACTCGGTGTAGAACCGGTGGAAGTGCTCCGCCGTGCGCTCGGCGAACCGGGCGACCCGCTGGGGGGCCCGCTCCTGCGCCGCGACCGCAACGACCTCAGGATACTGCGACAGCACGCGGATCAGCTGCTGCTCGGCGTCGGTGGCCAGCAGGGTCAGGTCGGCGTCGTCGACCGAGGTCGGCTGCAGGCCCGATCCGGTCGCCGTGCGCATGATGCCGGCGATCCGCGCGCTGGAGTACTGCACGTAGTACACGGGGTTGTCGCGGTCGGCGCGGACGACGGCGCCCAGGTCGAAGTCGATCGCCACGTCGCCGCTGTAGCGCAGCAGCGTGTAGCGGGCCGCGTCGGGGCCGACCTCGTCGAGCAGCTCGTCGAACGTCACGATCTCGCCGGTCCGCTTGCTCATGCGCACCGGTTCGCCGTCGCGGAACAGGTTGACGAACTGGTACAGCACGACCTCGATGCGGTCCTGCCCGTAGCCGAAGGCGTCGGCGATGGCCTGCAGGCGCCCGATGTAGCCGTGGTGGTCCGAGCCGAGCACGTAGATCAGCCGGTCGTAGCCGCGGGAGAACTTGTCGGCCATGTACGCGCAGTCGGCGGCGAAGTAGGTGGGCTCGCCGTCGGCGCGGATCAGCACGCGGTCCTTGTCGTCGCCGAAGTCCGTCGTGCGCAGCCACGTCGCCCCGTCGGCCGTGTACACGAGGTCACCGAACGCTGCGATGGCCTTGGCGACGCCCTCGGGGTGCAGCGACCGCTCGCCGAAGAAGACGTCGAACCGCACGCCCATGCGGTCCAGCGTGCCGGTGATGCGGGCGAGGATGCGCTCGTAGGCCGCCTCGCCAAGGTCGTCGGCGCCACCCGCCCGGGCGATCTCCGCGACGACGTCGGCGATGTACGCGCCGTGGTAGCCGTCCTCGGGCGGCGCCTCGCCGCGCGAGACGGCCTCCACGCTGTCGCTGAACAGGCGTATCTGGCGGCCGGCGTCGTTGAAGTAGTACTCGCGGGTGACGTCCCAGCCGACGGCGTCGAGCAGGTTGGCGACCGCGTCGCCGACCGCCGCGTTGCGGGCGTGGCCGATGTGCAGCGGCCCCGTGGGGTTGGCCGACACGAACTCGACGTTGACCCGGCCCTCGGCCCGCCTGCTGCGCCCCCACGCGTCGCCAGCGGTCACGATCTGGCGGACCGTGTCGCCCAGCGCGTCCTGGGTGAGGTGGAAGTTGATGAAGCCGGGGCCCGCCACGTCGACCTGCTCGATGCCCGGCACGTCACGCAGCAGCTCGATGATCTGCGCCGCGATCTCGCGCGGCGGCCGGCCGACCGGCTTGGCGAGCGTCAGGGCGACGTTGGTCGACCAGTCGCCGTGGGCGCGCTGGCGGGGGCGCTCGAACGTCGGCTCGCGGTCGGGCAGGTCCGCGCGGGCGAGGGCGTCGCGGACGGCGGGCGCCAGGTCGTCGGGTCCAATCACGTCGGTCAGCTCACCTGTTCGGGGGTCGTCGGGTCGGTCGGTCGGGCGTGGGGTGGGTCACCCGGCCAACGGTGCCACCGCGTCCCGAGTGGCGGGACGGACCGGGGTGTGGCCAGCATGCCGCTCCTCAACCGGGGCCACCGCCGGCGAGCTGCTCGACCAGGCGCATCAGCTCGATCGGGTCGAAGGGCTTCGTGACGTAGCGGTCCACGCCCAGCGCCGTGCCGCGTTCGATGTCGGCCTGCATCGCCCGTGCCGACAGGGCGACGATCGGGATGTCCCGCGTGCGCCCGTCCGACTTCAACCGCCCCGCGACCTCCCAGCCGTCGATCCCCGGCATCATCATGTCGAGCAGGATGACGTCGGGCGCGCGGTCGTCGACCGCCGCCAGCGCCTCCCCGCCGTCGACCGCCGTGACCGTCTCGTGGCCCTCCATCTTGAGGTTGACGACGAGGAGTTCCCGGATGACGTGATCGTCCTCGACGACCAGCACGCGAGCCACCGGTGCCGTGCTCCTGTCCCGTCGCCCGCCGACAACAGCTGCATGGACCGGCGCCTGTGGCGACGAGGTGGCGACCGGCCCTTCGAGCGTGGCACAGATGCTAAGCTGCCCGACACAGGTCTGCGAGTTCCCCCGCCCGCGTAGCTCAGGGGATAGAGCGTCTGCCTCCGGAGCAGAAGGTCGCAGGTTCGATTCCTGCCGCGGGCGCCACACCCCTTCTGATCAGCATCGCTGACCTCGGAACTCCTCTCGCGTGCGCGCAAACCGCTCAGCGACCTGATGACTCCGCGGAGGCGCCACCGTCGAACAGCTGACGGGCACGGTCGACGTCACCGGCCATCGCGTGCGCCTGTGCCAGCCAGAAGGTGCACAGGAGGAACGTGCCCTCGTCGCCGGGCAGGCCGTCGTCGTGCCGGTAGCGGTAGGCGAAGCCGCGGTCGTCGGTGAGTTGATCCTCGATCGCAGCGACCGTGGACCGGACGCGGGGGTCGTCGCTGGGCAGAAACCCGACGAGGGGGATGCGAAGCGCGCTGGCGTCGAGCATCGGCGAGTCGAACGCCTGGGTGAAGGCGCCGACGTCCGGGGCGAAGCCCCGCTCGAGGATGGCGGTCGCGATGGCGGTCCGCGTCGCCGACCAGCGTGCGACGGTCGCGTCGTCGGCATCCAGGTCGTCGGCGAGGGCGAGCGCCCGGTCGAGCGCCACCCAGCACATGAGCTTGGAGTGCAGGAAGTGGCGCGGTCCGCCGCGCACCTCCCAGATGCCCTGGTCGGGTCGCGTCCAGTCCCGTGCCGCGGCGTCGGTCAGGTCGATCAGGAACCGCTGCGTCATGGTCTCGAGTGGCCGGAGTTGGTGGCGGAGGCGGTGCACGGCGTCGAGGATCTCGCCGTAGACGTCGAGCTGGTGCTGGTCGAACGCGTCGTTGCCGACGCGTACGGGACGGCTGCCGCGCCAGCCGGCGAGGTGACCGAGGGTGCGCTCGGCGAGGTCGTGTTCACCGGCGACGCCGTACATGATCTGCAGCGGCGTGTCGTCGCGGAGGTCCACGGCGGCCG
>CAYVGE010000195.1:6955-7578 GCA_964450395.1 uncultured Actinomycetota bacterium | reverse complement strand
GCGCCGAGGCCGACGACCTGCGCAGCCAGGTCGCAGAGCTCGACAAGGTCCGCGCCGAGGCGGACCAGCTGCGCGGCGACCTCGAGGCCGCGCGCACCGAGGTCGAGGAGCTGCAGGGTCAGGTGGCGAAGCTCGAGGAGGCCAACGGCGAGGCCGAGGCGGTGCGCGCCCGGTTGATCGGGCTCGAGGCCCAGCAGAACGCAGCGGCGGCGGCCTCAGGGTCACCGGCGGCCGAGCTGGACCTCGATGCGGCACGTGAGGTGCTCGGCATGCGCATCCCGGCTGACGACCTGACCGTCATCGACGGCATCGGGCCGAAGATCGCCGAGCTGTTCACCGAAGCGGGCATCGACACCTGGCGCGCCCTGGCGGACGCCGACGTCGAGCGGCTGCGCGCCGTGCTCGCCGACGCCGGCCCGCGCTACCGGTCGCACGACCCGACGTCGTGGTCGCAGCAGGCCGAGCTGCTCGCCGAGGGCCGCTGGCAGGACTTCAAGGACGCCACGGCCTGAGCCTGGCGGCAGCCGTCGTGGCGCCCCCATCCCGGGCGCGCCCACCCCCCCTCAGCGCCACCACCCCCCCCGTGCGGCGCAAGCCCCGGCGGAAAGCCACCCCGGGGCCCC
>CAYVGE010000195.1:0-6945 GCA_964450395.1 uncultured Actinomycetota bacterium | reverse complement strand
GCGTGCCGCACTCCCGGCCCCCCCGGCCGGGCGCCGGGGGGACGCCGCCCCCGCCCCCCTCGCGGGGGCCCCACGACCGCACGTCAGCGCAGCACCAGCACCGTTGCGGCGATCGCGCCGGCGATCAGCAACCCGGTGCCCGCCAGCCGGACGGGCATGGGGGCGCGGGCGAGGCGCCGCTGCAGCGCGACGCCCCGGTCGATGACGGCGCGCAGCACCGCCTGCGCCCACCGGAAGCGGACCGCCAGCATCGCGAGCCCGACCGGGATCACCACGATGGCCGGTCCGGGCAGCACGGTCATGGCGAGCCCGGCGACGACCACCAGGAACGCGGACGCCACCCACACGGCGCGCAGGACCGGGCCGCCCTCGTGGTAGTGGCGCTGCACGTTCTGCACCCGCCGCTGGATGTCGCGTCGCAGCTCTTCTGTCATGGACAAATCGACCGTCGCCACTCGGCCCCGCTGACCCTCTGTCCGTCCCATCCCGCCATCCTCGCACGCATCGTCCGCCGCGGCTCCGATCGACCGGCACCCGCTCACTGGATGTCCCACACCCGCGACGCGGGAACGAACGGCGCCGCACGCGCGTTGCACCCCGGGATGACCGATCTGCCGGCACCGGTTGACATGAAGTCGACTTCAAGTCCTACCGTGGGCCGACATGCGCACTGACCCGAACTCGGAGCAGGCGACCGGCCGCGCACGGCCGCTGCGCCGCCTGCTGCAGCGCCTGCGCCCGATCCGGTGGCAGGCGGCCGGCGCCTACGGCGCCATGCTGGTCGCCAGCGGCATCGCGCTGGTGGTCCCGTTGGCCCTGCGCGACATCGTCGATGTCGCGATCGGCGCACGCCCGGACGCCCTCGCCTTCCTCCCCGGCGGCCTCACCGACCGCCAGCGGCTGCTGGCCGGGGCCGGTCTGATCGTGGTGCTCGCGCTCGTCCGGGCCGTCGTGTCGTTCTGGCAGCGCTACGGCACCGCGTGGGTCGGGCGGACCATCGCCACCGACCTGCGGCGCGACCTCATGGCGCACCTGCTCGACCGCGAGCAGGCCTTCCACGACCGCGCGAGCGTCGGCCAGCTGATGACCCGGATCACCGACGACACCGAGCAGGTCAGGGCCTTCGCCGCGACCGGCGCGGCCGATCTGGCCAACATCCTGGCCCTGCTGGTCGGGACGTCGGCGCTGCTGTGGTCGATCGATCCGTCGCTCGCGCCGATCGCACTGGGCGCCGTGCCCATCGTCGCGGCGCTGGCGGTGATTGGCGCCCGCATGCTGCTGCCGCGCTTCCTCGAACTACAGCAGGCACGCGGCGGGCTGTCGGCCCGGCTGCAGGAGGCGCTGGCGCACGTGCGCATCGTGCAGGCGTTCCGCGCCGAGCGGCGGACGTCGGAGCGCTACGACGCCGACAACGAGATCGTCTACGGCAAGCGCCTGGACCTGACAAAGATCTTCACCACCGTGTTCCCCGGCATGTCCGCCGTGCTGGGGCTGGCCACCGCGCTGGTGCTGCTGGTCGGCGGTCGGCGGGTCGCCGCGGGTGCCACGACGGTCGGCTCGATCGTCGCCTTCATGACCTACATCGTCCTCCTCGGCGAGCCGGTCCGACGGCTCGGGTTCCTGCTGAACCTGGCCGCGCGTGCGAGCGCCTCGGCGGCCCGCGTCTTCGAGCTGCTCGATCAGCCGGCGGTGCTGCCACCGGGCGACGGCGGCGCACCCCACGGCGGCTGGCGGGGACGGGTTCGCTGGGACGGCGTGACGTTCGGCTTCGGCGACGTGGCGGTGCTGACCGACGTCGACCTGACGGTCGAGGCGGGCGAGCACGTGGCCATCGTCGGCCGGTCCGGGGCGGGCAAGACCGCGTTGGTGTCGCTGCTGACCCGCCTGTACGACCCCGACGCCGGCCGGGTCCTGATCGACGACGTCGACGTGGCCACCCTGCGCCGCCCGGCCGTGGCGGCCGCCGTGGCCACCGTCGAGCAGGAGGCCTTCCTGTTCTCGGCGTCGATCGCCGACAACATCGCCTTCGCCCGGCCGGACGCGCCGCGCGGCGATGTCGAGGCGGCAGGGCGGCTCGCGGGCGTCGACGCCTTCGCGCGCGAGCTGCCCGACGGCTACGACACCGTCGTCGGGGAGCGCGGCGTCACCCTGTCGGGCGGGCAGCGCCAACGGGTCGCGCTGGCGCGCGCGTTGCTGCTCGACGCGCCGGTCCTGGTGCTCGACGACGCGGTGTCGGCCGTCGATGCCCGCACCGAACGCGCGATCCGGGCGGCGCTGGCCGATGGCGCGCGCCGTCGCACGATCATCAGCGTCGCCCAGCGGCTGTCGACGGTGCGCGCCGCCGACCGCATCGTGGTGCTCGACCGCGGGCGGATCGTCGAGCAGGGCACGCACGGGGACCTGGTCGCGGCCGGCGGCGCGTACGCGCGACTGTTCGGCGAAGCGCTGGGCCTGACCGTGCCCGACGGGTTCGACCGCGACGGAGGTGCCGGCCCGCTCGACGGCGTCCGAGGCTCCGGCCTGCTCGACCGCGACGGAGGCGCCGGCCCGCTCGACGGCGACGGACGTTCCGGCCCATTCGACGGCGACGGACGTTCCGGCCCGCTCGACGGCGACGGAGGTGCCAGCCCGGGGACCATCGACGATCCCGACGACGACCTCGACCCGGACCTCGAGGTGGCGCGATGAGCGCGTCAGCGGTCATCGGACCGGCCGGGGGGCACGCTGCTCGCGCCAGCGAGGAGCGTGGGCTATGAGCCGGCTGCGCGACCTGTCCCCGATCGCCCGCGTCGTGTCGTGGCTGCGACCCCACAGACGGTCGCTGACGCTCGCCGCCGTCCTCATGCTGGTCAGCACCGCGGCCAGCCTGGCGCGGCCACAGCTGGTGGCGCTCGCGATCGACCGCGGCATGCGCGCCGGCGACACGACCGTGCTCGTGCAGGCGGTCGTCGGCTTCGCGCTGCTGATCGGCGTCGACACCGTCGCCGGCGGCTGGCAGCGCTACACGCTCGTGCGCATCGGCGTGCGCGTGATCACCGACCTGCGCGACCGGCTGTTCGCGCACCTGCTGCGGCTCGACCAGTCGTTCCACGACCGCAACCGGCCCGGCGACCTCATGGCGCGCATGACCAGCGACGCCGAGACCCTGTCGGACTTCATCACCTGGTCGGTCATCTCGACGGCGCAGTCGGTGCTGACGCTGGTCGGCATCGTGGTCATCCTGCTGCGCGAGGACGTCACGCTGACGCTGACCGCGTTCACGGTCGTGCCGCTGATGGCCGCCGCGACCTGGCGCTGGACGCGGGTCACCCGCGCCCGCTACCGCAGGGTCCGCGAGGCCGTCGGCGAGGTCTCGGCCCGGGCCGAGGAGTCGCTCAGCGGCATCCGCGTGGTCAAGGGGCTGCGCCAGGAGTCGGCGCAGCAGGAGCGGTTCGAGCTGGCCAACCAGGGCCAGCGCACCCAGGACCTGGGCACCGACCGCGTGTCGGCGGCGTTCTACCCCGTGATCGACGTGCTGTCGGACGTGGCGGTCGCGGTCGTGCTGGGCATCGGCGGCATGCAGGTGCTGTCGGGCACGCTCGACCCCGGGGCGCTGGTCGCGATCATCCTCTACGTCCAGCAGTTCTTCGAGCCGGTGCGCGAGCTGACCACCCGGCTCGACAGCGTGCAGGACGCCGCCGCGGCCGGCCGGCGGATCCTCGAGGTGCTCGACACCGAGCCCGGGATCGTCGATGCGCCCGACGCCCGGGAGCTGCCGCCCGCGCGCGGTGACCTGGCCCTGCACGGCGTGTCGTTCTCGTACGCCACCGGCGGGCAGGTGCTCCACGACGTCGACCTGCACGTCGAGGCCGGCACGACGCTCGCGCTGGTCGGCGAGACCGGCGCGGGCAAGACGACCATCGCCCGCCTGCTGGGACGGGTGCACGACGTGACCGCCGGCAGCGTGACCGTCGACGGCTTCGACGTGCGCGAGGTCACCATCGACAGCCTGCGCCGCCAGATCGCCTGGGTGCCCCAGGAGGTCGGGCTGTTCACCGGCACGGTCCGCGACAACCTGCGGTGGGGGCGCCCCGACGCCACCGATGCCGAGGTCGAGGCCGCAGCCGAGGCGCTCGGCGCCGACGAGCTGTTCACCGCCCTGCCCGACGGCTACGGGACCCGGCTCGACGAGGGCGGCGGCGGGCTGTCGGCCGGCGAGCGGCAGCTGGTCGCGCTGGTCCGTGCGATGCTGACCGACCCGGCCGTCGTCATCCTCGACGAGGCGACCGCCAACGTCGACGTCGCGACCGAGGCGCGCCTGCAGCGCGGCCTGCGCCGCCTGCTGGCGGGGCGGACGTCGGTCGTGATCGCCCACCGGCTGTCGACCGTCGTCCGCGCCGACCAGATCGCGGTCGTGCACCGGGGGCGCGTCGTCGAGCGCGGCACCCACACCGAGCTGCTCGCCGCCGGCGGCCGCTACGCCGCGCTGTACACCGAGCAGCTCGCGGCCGAGGGCGTCCCGGCCTGACCGCGCCGCACCCCCGCCCCGACGCACCCCGCCCGCCCCGCACCCCGCCCTGGGTCGACTTCGCAACACAGGACGCCCAAAGTCACCCCACACCCCGCGCCCCGCGACGCGCAACAGCCGCCCCACCCACACCGGGTCGACTTCGCAACACAGGACGCCCAAAGTCACCCCACACCCCCGCCCCGCCCCGCCCCGCACCCGGGTGCGACCGCACGCGAATCCGACCCGCGACGCACCCGGGCACCGGCGCCCGGACGACGAGCGGCGCGCAGGGGCGGCGAGCGGGACGCCGGCCGGCGCCGTGGCCGGGCTAGCATCGGCGGCCGCCCCCGTGGGAGGAGACGTCGTGTCGGTTGCCGAGCTCGCCGAGCAGTACTGGTCCTACCTGATGTCGATCGCCCCGTCGTGGGCGACGCTGCTGGGTGACCACTCCCGCGACGACCAGCTCGAGGACCTCTCCGCCGAGGCGGAGGACGCCCAGCGCGCCCGGTTCGCCGAGCTCCTCGGACGGGTCGAGCAGCTCGAGCCCGGATCCCACGCCGAGCGGGTCACCGCCAGCATGCTGGCCGCCGAGCTCGACGCGCGACTGCGCGCGCTGGGCGGCGCCGACGGTTCGCGTCCCTCGCACGTGGTCCTGTCGTGCAACCAGATGGCGGGACCCCACCTGCTGCTGCTCCAGTCGACCGCGTCGATGACCTTCCCCGCGCCCGAGCACGCCACCGCGGCCGTCGCCCGCTTCCGGCAGGTCGACCGCTACCTCGGCCAGGCGCTCGCGCGCTTCCGCGAGGGGCTCGACCTGGGCCTGACCCCGGTCGCACGGAACGTCGCGCACGTGCTGGCCCAGCTCGACGGCTACCTCGGCTCACCGGTCGAGGCCGACCCGCTGGTCACCGTCACTGGTCCCAGCGGGTGGGACGGCGAGGCCGCGTGGCGCGACGAGCTGGCGACGATCGTCCGTGACGTCGTCCGCCCGGCGATGCAGCGCTACCGCGACGCGGTCGCGACCGAGATCGCCCCCCACGGCCGCGACGACGCGCACGGCGGCATGTGCTGGCTCGACGAGGTCGGCGCGGCGATGTACCACGACCTCGCCCACATCTCGACGTCGCTCGACATCGACGCCGACGAGGTCCACGCCATCGGCCGCGACTGGTTCGACCAGGTGCTGGCCGAGGAGTTCACCGACCTCGGCGGCTCGCTGTTCGGGCTGCGCGACATCGCGCAGATCTTTGAGCGGATGCGGACCGACGAGGACCTGCGCTACCAGTCGGGTGCGCAGATGGTGACCGACGCCGAGGAGGCCCTCGGCCGTGCCCGCCGGGTCATGGGCGACTGGTTCGGCCGGCTGCCCGTCGCCGACTGCGCGGTGCGGCCCGTCCCCGAGTTCCTGGCCGCCAGCGCACCGACCGCGTACTACATCCAGCCGGCGCTCGACGGCAGCCGCGGCGGGACCTACTTCCTCAACACCCGCAACGCGTCGTCGATGTTCCGCTTCGAGGGGCAGGCGACCGCCTTCCACGAGGCGATCCCCGGCCACCACCTGCAGCTGGCGATCGCCGGTGAGCTCGAGGACGTGCCGGCCTTCCAGCAGCACGCCCTGCAGACCGCCTACGCCGAGGGCTGGGGCCTGTACGCCGAGCGCCTGGCCAACGAGATGGGGCTCTACGCGCAGGAGCGCGACCTGCTCGGGATGCTGGCGCTCGACGCCTTCCGCGCGGGGCGGCTGGTCGTCGACACCGGCCTGCACGCGAAGGGCTGGTCCCGCGACCAGGCGATCGGGTACCTGCGCACCCACACGCCGCTGCCCTTCGACACCATCGACGTCGAGGTGGACCGCTACCTGGCCATCCCCGGGCAGGCACTGTCGTACAAGCTGGGCCAACTGGAGATCCGTCGCCTGCGCGACCACGCCCAGGCGGAGCTGGGTGGAGCGTTCGACATCCGCGGCTTCCACGACACGGTGCTCGGGTCGGGGATGGTGACCCTCGGCGTGCTCGCCGACCTGGTCGACGAGTGGATCGAAGGCCAGGCCGCCGCCTGAGCCTTCCGGGGCCAGTTCTTCCGGGGAGCGCCGGCGTACATCGACGCGACGGCTCCACGGAGCGGGCGGACGTCGCGCGCGTCGCGCGCGGCCGCCTTCACGCTGCGGACACCGGCCGGCACGCCGTCGCTCGACACCCGGCGCACGGCGGCGCTCGACAACGGCTTGGCTCGACCGCGCTCCAGCCGACGGTGCACCGACACCGTCGACTCCACCCACATCGACGGCATCGCGGGCTGCTTCGCCGACCTGCTCGGGACGGTCAACGACCGCCAGGGTGCGATCAACGACCTGGAGCTGCGGCTCGATGCGCTGGAGGACCCACCCGCACCCGCCGGGTGAGCCGCCGGCGCACCGCGAGCCGCCGGTGGCCCGTCGCGTCCCCTCCCGGTTCGCG
>CAYVGE010000194.1:0-7650 GCA_964450395.1 uncultured Actinomycetota bacterium | reverse complement strand
GGAAGCACACGACCCGACCGTCGACCGCCGCCATGGCCAGCGCACCGCGCAGCATGCGCGCCGCGTCGGCCCCGCGGGCCGGCACCGCGATCACCAGCCCCGGGATCTCCCGCAGCGCCCCGACGGCGTTGTCGTTGTGGAAGTGCCCGCCGATGCCCCGCTGGTAGGCGAAGCTTGCCACCCGCAGCACCATCGGTGTACGGAAGCGCCCGGCGGACAGGAAGCCCGTCGACCCGGCCTCGCCGCGCAACTGGTCGATCGCGTTGTGCACGTAGGCCAGGTACTGGATCTCGGGGACGGGCAGCAGCCCGCGCAGACCTGCACCCTGCGCCACGCCCAGGACGGTGGTCTCGTCGAGCAGGGTGTCGAACACCCGTCGCTGGCCGAAGGCCTCCTGGAGGCCCGCCGTCACGTGGTAGACGCCGCCCTTGCGGCCCACGTCCTCGCCGAACACGATCGCCTCGGGGCGCCGCAGCAGCTCGTCGTGCAGCGCCGCGTTGATCGCCGCGGCCAGCGTGCGCCGCGACGGCGCGGTGGCGTCCTCCGGCAGCTGGCCGTCGAAGTGCGCCGACCGCCGCTGCGTCGCGATGGTGCCCCCCGCGCTCACGGCCACGGCGTCCGGCGAGGTGGGGGCGATCGGCCCGATGATGTCGGCGCGCGTCGCCAGTGGCCGGCGCTCGCGATGGCGCTCGACGGCGTCGGTGACCTCGTCGCGGACGCCGTCCACCAGCTGGCGCAGCGCACGGGGCGTCGCGGCGCCGACCTCGAGCAGGCGCTCGGCGGCGAGCAGCAGCGGGTCGCGCGCCTCGTCCTGCTCGATCTCGTCGATCGAACGGTACGCCGTCTCGACGTCGCTGCCCGCGTGGCCCCACAGCCGCACGGTGGGAAGGTGCAGGAACACCGGCATGCGGCTGCCCCGGCAGTGGTCGACGGCCGCCTCGACCGTGTTCCAGATCTCGTCGATCGGCCCCGAGGCACGGACGTACTCGAGGTGGGGCAGACCGTCGAACGAGCTCGCGATCCAGCCGCGGGGCGTGCGGACCGAGATGCCGAGCCCATTGTCCTCGCACACGAACAGGATGGGGACCCCGCTGCCGAGGCGGAACGCGTAGCGCGCCGTGTTGATCCCCGCCAGCGCCGACGCGTGGTTGGCCGATGCGTCACCGAAGGAGCAGCACACGACCGCGTCGTCGGGCAGGTCGTGGCCCGCGCCGATGTGGCGGGCGATCTCCTGCGCGAACGCGAAGCCGGTCGCCTTGGGCACGTGTGAGGCGATGGTGCTGGTCTGGGGCACGATCCACAGGGGCCCGCTGCCCCACACCTTGTGGCGCCCGTGCGATACGGGATCGTCGGCGGCCGCCATCAGTGACAGCACGGTGTCGCCGACCGGGTCGGTCCCGGGGACCTGGCGGGCGCGCGCCATCACGAACGGCCCGGACCGGTAGTGCAGGAACGCCGGGTCCGTCGGCCGCAGGAGCGCCCCGACGACCGCGTTGTGCTCGTGGCCGGCGCTGGCGATGGTGTAGTACCCGCGCCCGGCGGCCCGGAGCTCCCGCGCCGCGACGTCGAGCTCCCGCGAGCGCAACTGGTCGATGAACAGTGCGATCGCCTGCTCGGCCGTCAGCGACGTTCCGGTCCGCAGCGGCGCCCGGGGCGGCAACCGGGCGTCGGCGGGCGTGGCCGTGGCCAGCAGCTGGTCGAGGTGTTCCCGGACGACGTCGACGCGACCTGCAGCCATGGCTGCAGGCTAGACCCTGGGGTGGTGGGGTGACCACCCGGCACGTTCGGCCGCCCACGCAGCGTGCCGTTGGCACGCCTGCACGGGATCATCCAGGTCGAGGACTAGCCTGTGCGGGTACGTAGCAGGTCACCGAGGACGTTCGGCCGCGGGGGATGGCAGCCGCATCATGAAACTGGACCAGGTGTTCGGCCTGCTGCTGATCCTGCTCGCGATCTACCTCGCCGTGAACGCCGCCGGCGGTCCTCCGTCGCTCGACATCTTCGAGGACACCGATCCGGGTGGCGCCGAGGCGGGGCCGGATGACGGTGGCGACAAGACGAAGCAGGACCGCACCTCCGGTGGAGACCACGACGACACCGACGGAGACTGGAGCACCGGCGGTGAGGAGCCCGTGATCACCGCCAGCGACTTCTGCGCCGCGGCGCCGGACCAGTCGCCCTACACCGACCTCGACCCGGCGCACGACGCGGCGATCCGGTGCATGGATGCGGCCGGCGTGGTGTCGGGGCTGTCCGACACCCGGTTCGCGCCCGACGACGCCCTGACGCGTGCCCAGGCCGCGTCATTCGTCGTGGCGATGATCGACGAGGCCAACCGGCTCGAGGCGCCGGGCGTCAACCTGCGGGACGTGCCGCAGCCGGGCAGCACGCAGTTCCGCGACGTCGACGAGGCCAGCCCGCACTGGGAGGCGATCCAGCGGCTCGACCAGACGCCCATCCTGCAGGGCTACGTCGACCTCCGATTCGAGCCGGAGGGCAGCGTGACCCGTGCCCAGATGGCCTCGATCCTCGACCGCGCGTACCGCTACATGAACGATGCGGCGCTGCCGATCGGTCGAGACCGGTTCTGGGACGACGACACGTCGGTGCACGAGGAGTCGATCAACGCCGTTGCCGCGGCCGGCATCATGCCGGGCGTCGGCGACGACCGCTTCGCGCCGGGCCGGTCGGTGCTCCGCGGGCAGATGGCGTCGTACCAGGCCCGCATGATGATCCGCATGGAGGAGAAGGGCCGCATCCGCCCGCTCCAGTGACCGTGCCCGCGTGGTGACCGGGGCCCGATGCCGGCGCTGCCACGCCAGCCGGAGCCATGTCGTGACGACCGCGGACCGGTCGACCCGCAGTCGCGGCCGCACGGGTGCGCCGGCCCCTCCGTCACGCCCGGAACGCCGAGCCGGCCATGAATGCCTGCTCGCGCTCCCCGAGGGCGGTCGCCGGCGCGGCGTCCTCGCTCAGCTCGTACAGGATGTCGCCCCAGACCGCCGTCGGCTCCATGCGCGCCAGCAGCGACGTCAGCCCGAACTGGATGCGGTTGAGCATCAGGTACCCGGCGGGCATCTGCAGTTGGCGCAACGTGTCGACGTAGCCGGCGTCGGGGTCCATGCTCGCCGCCGCCACGGAGCGGGCGTACTCCGCGGTGTAGGTGAACGGCGCGGAACCGCGCATCGGGCGGTGCATCAGTTGGAACCACCGCCGGACCGTGTCGAAGTCGCCCTCGAACCCCGTGTCGAGCAGCCCTGCCTCGACCATCGCGGCGCGCAGGCGCCCGGGGTCGTCGTCGCGTACGGCACGGTGGACCTCGTGGAGCCGCTCGCGGTCCGCCGTCGAGAACGTCTTGCAGCTGCCGAAGTCGATGAACGCTACGGTCCCGTCGCCGGGGAACAGGTAGTTGCCGGGGTGCGGGTCGGCGTTGAAGATGCGGAACCGGTACAGCGAGCCGAACACGAAGCGGAAGATGATCTCGCCGTAGCGGTCCCGCGTCGCGCGGTCGGTCGTCTTCGCCACCTCGCCGAACGGTCGCCCGTCGACGTACTCGGTCACCAGCACCCGCGGGCGGCACCACTCGTGGTGCACCTGCGGCACCCGCATGAACGGATGTCCGGCGTACCGCTCGGCGAATGCCTGGTGGAAGCGGGCCTCGGTCTGGTAATCGAGCTCCTCGTCGAGCCGGGCGCGCACCTCGTCGAGCAGTGGCCCCGGTTGCAGCCGCGGGTTGAGGACACGCAGCAGCGGGATCAGCAGCTCGAGGTTGGCGAAGTCGGCCAGCGTGGACTCGGCCACGCCGGGGTGCTGGACCTTGACGGCGACGCGGCTGCCGTCTGGCAGCCGCGCACGGTGGACCTGCCCGATCGAGGCGACCGCGAACGGGCGGGGCTCCCACTCGGTGAACACGTCGTCCGCGGGGGCCCCGTACTCCGCCTCGAGCACGGCGGCGATCGTGGCGGGATCCGACTGGGTCGCCGAGTCCTGCAGCGCCGCGAGGCGGTCGCGGTACCGCTCGGCCATCTCGCCGTCCATGGGCAGGTCGAGGTAGCTGAGCAGCTGCCCCGCCTTCATGGCTGCGCCCTTCATCGACCCGAGCACGTCGAGCACCGCCTCGGCGATCTCGTCGTGGGACAGGCCGATGGCGTCGAGGTCGCCGCGGCGCTGTGCGCGGCGTGCTGCCATCAGCCCCTTGCCGGCGGCAGCGGACAGCCTGGCCAGCTGCGTCCCACGGGACAGGCGCGTACGGGCGGCGGCGGAACGGTCCCCAGGCACGTCACCAGCATGCGACGGACCACCGCGGTTGGCCACCGACGTCGGCCAGGGCTACTCGGTGGTGGCCTCCGACTGCTCGCCGGTCTCCTCCTGGGAGCCCGCGTCCCCACCGTCCCCACCGTCGATGGTCGCGCCCTTCGGCGCGTGTCGCAGCGACAGCCAGAAGGTCAGCGCCAGCACGACGGCGATGAAGCCGAGCGACGCCAGCGTCGGGATGTGCAGGCCCAGGCCCTCGCCGATGAACTTCAGCCCGACGAACCCGAGGATGATCCCGAGGCCCTTGTCGAGGTAGATGAAGCGGTCCTGGATCCCGGCGAACAGGAAGTACAGCGCGCGCAGTCCCAGGATCGCGAACGCGTTCGAGCTGAAGACCAGGAACTCGTCGCGGGTGATCGCCAGGATCGCCGGGATCGAGTCGACTGCGAACAGGATGTCGGTGAACTCGATCGAGACCAGGACGGTCAGCATGGGCGTGACCATCCGCTTGCCGTCCACGCGCACGAAGAAGCGCTCGCCGTGGTACTGGTCGGTCTGCGGCAGGAGCCTGCGGATGCGCACCAGGACGGGGTTGTGCTCCGGGTCGACCTCGACGCCCTCGCTGGTGAACAGCTTGTAGGCGGTGTACAGCAGGAACGCGCCGAACACGTACACGATCCAGCTGAGCGACTCCAGCAGTGCGACGCCCGCGAAGATGAAGGCGAGCCGGAACACGATGGCACCGAAGATGCCCCAGAACAGCACGCGGTGCTGGTACTTGGGGGGCACGGCGAAGAACGTGAACAGCACCGCCCAGACGAACACGTTGTCGACCGACAGGCTCTTCTCGATCAGGTACCCGGTGATGTACTCCTGGGCGGCGATCCCGCCCAGCCACCACCAGACGACCCCGGTGAACGCCACGCCCAGCGCGATCCACACCGCGCTGTAGATCGCCGCCTCCCGCGTCTCGATCTCGTGCTCCTCGCGCATGACGACCTTGAGGTCGATCAGCAGGAGCACGGCGATGAAGGTGATGAACGCGATCCAGGCCCACAGGGGCTCGCCCCCGCCGCCACCACCACCGCCCCCGCCCTCGGCTGTGGCGAGCAGCACCTGGGCCGTCGTCATGTGGTCTCCGTTCCGTGATCGGGGGGTGGAAGCGCTGAGCTGGCGGGACTGTGCCCCGCGCTCCGGACCGGTATACCGGCTGAGCGGCGCGCCGACCGCGGCATGCCATCATTGGCCGCATGCCCGCGAGATCGCCGCTCCCGCTGTTGCTGACGGTCCTGGTGCTGATCGCCGCGTGCAGCCCGTCGTCGCCGCAGGCGACCGGGGCGTCGGCACCGGCGTCGGCGCCGCCCCGGACCCCGCCCGTGGCCTCCGACACGGCCGCCCCGTCCGCTGCGCCGAGCGGGACCCCGTCGGACGGCTCCGGGTCCGCCGCCGCCACGGCCGACCTCGACCGCGTCACGCTCTCCCTGGAGCCGGTGGCCGAGCTCGACGCGCCGACCGCGATGGCCGTCCGCCCCGGCGACGACGCGCTGTACGTCGCCGAGCGGGGCGGTCGCATCCTGCGGCTCGTCGACGGCTCGGTCGCCGAGGGGGCCGTGCTCGACATCTCGTCGCAGACCACCGCCGACGGCGAGCGCGGGCTGCTTGGCCTGAGCTTCTCGCCCGACGGCGAGCGGCTGTACGTGTCGTCGACCGACCTCAACGGTGACTCGACCCTGGATGCGTACGCCATGGACGGGACGACGGCTGACACCGGTTCGCGTCGCACCCTCCTGCAGGTGCCGCAGCCGTACTCCAACCACAACGGCGGGAACCTGGTCACCGGGCCCGACGGCCTCCTGTACTACGGGCTGGGTGACGGCGGCTCCGGCGGCGACCCGCAGGGCAACGGCCAGGACCGTTCGACCCTCCTCGGTGGGCTGCTGCGCATCGACCCGCGCCCCGACGGCGACCGGCCGTACACCATCCCCGACGACAACCCGTTCGCCGGGCAGGACGGCGCGCGTGGCGAGCTGTGGGTGTACGGGCTGCGCAATCCGTGGCGGTTCTCGTTCGACCGCGCGACCGACGACCTGTGGATCGGTGACGTGGGGCAGAACGCTGTCGAGGAGATCGACCGGCTGGCGTTCGACCGGGCCGGCGGGACCAACCTCGGGTGGAACGTCTTCGAGGGCACCACCCGCTACGGCGACGGCTCGGCGCCGCAGGCCGTGCCACCCGTGGCGGAGTACCGCCACGACGACGGCCGGTGCTCGGTCACCGGCGGCCACGTCTACCGCGGGACGCAGATCCCCGACCTGGCCGGTGCCTACGTGTACGGCGACTTCTGCGACGGGGTGGTGCGTGCCGTGGTCGTGGACGACCGTGGGAGGGTCACCGACCGGAAGGCCTTCGACGTGCAGGTGCCGGCGTTGGTGTCGTTCGGCGAGGACAGTGATGGCGAGCTGTACGCGCTGTCGCTGGACGGAGCGGTGCACCGCCTGACCGCGGGATGACCGGCCGCCCCGCCGGACGTCCGTGTACACGGGACGCGGCGCGGGGCACGATGCGGGGCGTCGCCGGACCGCGCGGCCCGCGCACGAGCATCGAGGAGCGACATGGTCGTCCTGTCCCAGACCGATCCCACCATGGGCGGAGCAGTGAGCTCCGTCGTCAGGTTCCTGCCGAAGCTGGCGGCGTGCGTGGCCATCCTGGTCGTGGGCTACCTGCTGGCGCGGCTGCTCGAGCGGGTGCTGGGCTCGGTGCTCGAGCGGATCGGCTTCGGCCGGCTCGTCGAGCGCAGCGGCGTGCAGCGCCTGCTGCCGGGCGCCGACCACGACGCGTCCCGGGTGCTCACGAAGATCGCCTTCTACGGCGCCATGCTGTTCGTGCTCCAGCTGGCGTTCGGCATCTTCGGTCCCAACCCGATCTCCCAGCTGCTGTACGGCCTGATCGCCTTCCTGCCACGGCTCTTCGTCGCGGTCGTGATCGTGGTGATCGCCGCCGCGATCGCCGCGGCCGTTCGTGACCTGGTCCGGTCGCTGCTGGGCGGGGTGCCCTACGGCGGGCTGCTGGGGTCGGTGGCCTACGCGGTGATCCTCGGCGTCGGCGTGTTCGCCGCCCTGGACCAGCTGGCGATCGCGCCGACGATCGTGACCGGGCTGTTCTACGCGTTGCTGGCGATCGTCGTCGGCGTGACCGTGGTCGCGGTCGGCGGGGGCGGCATCGCCCCGATGCGGGCGCGCTGGGAGCAGGCGCTGAGCCGCCTCGACGACGAGTCGGCGCGCATGCGGGCGTCGGCCCAGCAGGAGCGCGCGCGGCGGGAGGCCGAGGAGCAGCGCCGCCGCGAAGAGGAGGAGGCGGAGCGTCAGCGCCAGGCCGAGGAGCAGCGCCGCCGCGAAG
>CAYVGE010000193.1:0-7654 GCA_964450395.1 uncultured Actinomycetota bacterium | reverse complement strand
CCTGGCCGAGATCGCCAACGCCGAGGCCGAGGCGCTGACCGCGCAGGGCGTCGACATCGTGATCCTGGCCAGTCACCTGCAGAACCTGGACAACGAGGTCGCGCTGGCGGCCGAGCTGACCAACATCGACGCGATCGTCGGTGGCGGCGGTGGTGAGGAGCTGGCCGAGGCACGCACGGCGACCACCGCGGACGGCGTCGAGGTTCCAATCGTGACCGTGCCGGGCGACTACTTCGACCTGGGCCGGCTGGTGCTCGAGTTCGACCCTGACGGCACCCTGCTCGACTTCTCGTGGGACCTGCTGCCGGTCGGCGCAGCGCTCGAGCAGGACACGTTCCTGCTCGACGAGGTCGAGGCCCCCATCGAGGACCACCTCGTCGAGCTCGACCAGACGATCGTCAGGGACAGCCCCGTGGCCCTCAACGGCGTCCGCGAGGACGTGCGCACACAGGAGACCAACCTGGGCAACCTGCTGGCGGACTCGTTCGTCGCGACCGCCCAGGCACGCGCCGACGAGTTCGGCGTCGATCTGAGCGGCCCGACGGTCGGGCTCCAGAACGGCGGGGGCATCCGCAACGACTCGGTGATCCCGGCCGGTCCCGTCTCGGTCCTCGACACGTTCGACATCGCCCCGTTCGACAACTTCGTCGCGGTCGTCGAGGACGTGTCGCCGGAGGACCTGGTCGCGGCCGTCGAGCACGGCCTCGAGGCGCTGCCCGGCGCCGAGGGCTTCTTCGCTCAGTGGTCGGGGCTGGTGGTCACCTACGACGTGGCGCAGCCCGCCGGCTCGCGGATCGTGGACCTGACCGTCAACGGCACGCCGTACGTCGTCGACGGGGTGCTCCAGGCCGGGCTGGAGCCCGTCGACGTCGCCACGATCAACTTCCTGGCGGCCGGCAATGACGGGTACGACATGTTCGAGGCCTACGACTTCACGTCGGTCGAGACCTCGTACCAGCAGTCGCTGGCGGACCACCTCGCCGCGGCGAACCTTACGGCACCCGAGTACGCGGAGGGCACGCAGGTGCGGATCATCCCTGCGCCGTAGCGCGCCTCCGCACGAGACGGGCCCCGGCGTGTGCCGGGGCCACTGGAGGTCGGCGACCGGCTGGGCCGGATCAGCCGTCGCCGCCGGTGGTCGACGTCCGCAGGCCCTTGGGCGTCCCACCCGCCCGTACGGACGGCGGCGACACGGGCACGTCGCGTCGTAGCCTCCGGCGGTCGGGGCGAAGCGTGGCGTGAGAGGGTGACCAGATGCCAGCCATCGACGTGCACCGGCTCCGCGGGTACACCCGCGGCACCCTGTGGATCTGGCCGTCGATCACCGTCGCGGTTGCGCTGCTCGCCGGCACCCTGCTGAGCATGGTGTCGACCGGCCCGTCACCGTGGCTGTTCCGAGGTGACGGATCCGCCGGCCGGACGGTGCTCACCGCACTGGTCGGCGGCCTGGTGACCGCCCTGAGCGTCGTGTTCTCGATCACGATCGTCGGGCTGCAGACCGTGCACTCGCAGTACTCGCCCCGGCTGCTGCGCAACTTCATCCAGGACCTCGGAGCGCAGGTCACACTGGCGACGTTCGCGGGGGTATCGGCCTACCTGCTCGCAGTGGTGCGGCAGATCCCGCCGGCCGGGTCGTCCATGCCCGTCCCGCGGCTCGCGATCACCTTGGGCATGCTGCTGTTCCTGCTCTGCGTGGGCGTCGTCGCGTACTACGCGCAGCACATCACCCATTCGATCCGGGTCAGTTCCGCGATGGACCGCGTCGTCGCCGATGCCCTTCGCATCGGCGACGCGCGTGCGGCAAGTGAGCACGCCGACAGCGGCCAGCTGCCCGTGCCACCCGCTGGCAGCCACGTTGTGGCGGCGACCGACACCGGCTACATGCAGGGGGTGGACATGGGGACCCTCGCCGAGCTGGCGGTCGAGCGGGCACTGGCGAGCTCGACCGTGACTTCACCTACGGACTTCGCCAGCTCGTCGACGTCGCCATCCGCGCGATGTCACCGTCGCTCAACGACCCGTACACCGCGGTCGAGGCGGTCGACCACCTGACGGCCATGCTGTGTCGCCTGACCGAGCAACCGCTGGGCGCGCGTGTCCATCGGGACGGGCAGGGTCGTGTCATCGTCGCCCAGCCCGGACCCGACCTCGCCACGTGCGTCGAGCTCGCGTGCGACCAGATCCGCCGCTACGGCGGCCACGAGCCGGCGGTCGCCGTGCGCCTGCTCCTGCTGCTGCGGGAGGTCGGCGTCCACGGCGACCCCGACCTCCGGCCGACGCTGCAGGGGCACGTACGGCGCATCGTCCAGCACGCCGAGGCCACAGCGGAGCACGATGAGGTGCAGGTCGTCCGTGCGGCAGCCGAGACCGCGTCGGCATGGATCAACGGTCGCCTCGTGCCCGAGGATGCGGCGTTCCAGCGGCTGTGATCGCGGACCACCGTCAGGTCGTCGCGCCGCTCCGCAGCGTCGTCGCGTCGATGCGGCAGCGGTCCAGCAGCTCGCCCTCGTCGACCGCGCCGCTGTCGGCTGCCCGCCGCAGTTGGGAGAGCAGCACCCTGACGGTCGCGGGCTCGTCGAGGATCCCCGACGCGGTGGGCGTACCGGTCGTCCACGCCGCGACCCGCTCGACGTACCCGTCGAGGACGCTGAGGTGGAAGTCGAAGACGGTCACGAACCGGCTGGCCACGTGCGCCGGGTGCAGGTCCCAGCCCTGCCACCAGCCGTGCGCCAGCGAGTGGCGGACGTCGGCCGCGTGCCGCCGCCAGGCGTCGTGGACGGTGGGCGTCTCGTCGTCGGCGGGCACCGCGATGGTCGCCCCGTCACTGAGCTCGACACCGGTGCCGGCCAGCGCGACCTGCATGACCGCTCGCGCGGCGTCACAGACCGGGTGGTCGAGGCGCTGCTCGCCGGACGGCAGGCCCAGCCCGGCCGTGTAGTCGTAGACGCCGAAGTGCGCGGCGGTCACCCGGCCGTCGCCGGCCGCGACGAACGACCGCAGTGGGACCCGGCCGTCGTCGGCGGCGACGGCCGACCCCGGCTCGACCCGCAGCGCCCCGCCCACCGCGCCCTCGGCTGCACCGGCGGCAGCCTCCCAGCGCGCGAGCGCCTCGGCCATCGTCGCTACGTCGGCGGCGGCGACGACCTTGGGGAACGTCACGACGACCTGCGCGTCGGGCAGCCCACCGGCGGCATCGGCCAACGCCGTCAGGAACCGGTCGGCGGTGGCGATGGCGCGACGGTGCCGGCCGTCGGCGAACGACTTGACCCGCAGCCCGATGCGGCGCGGCGCGCGGTCGCCGTCGACGATGGCCGCCGCCGCACGCCCGGCCGCCGTCGCGTCACCGTCCTCCCCGTCGTCGCCGTGGTCACCGTAGCCGTCCTCGAAGTCGATCCGCAGGTCCTCGACGGGCTCGTCCGCCAGCTTGTCGACCACGCGGGCGTACACGCGCTCGGCGACGTGGCCGTCGAGCGAGAAGGGGATCGCCAGCGTGCGGGCGTCCTCGGCGTGGTGCTCGAGCAACCGCACCGCCTCGTCGCCGTGATCGGCGACCGTCGACGCCGAGCAGCGGTCCGCGGGGACGTACAGCGTGTGCACGGGCTGCCAGCGGAGCGGGCCGGACGTGGTCGCAGCCAGGCCGTCGACGCCGGCGAGCAGCTCGTCGACGACCTCGGCGGGCAGCGAGGTCACCGACCGTCCCGCACGACCGTCGCCTGGATCATGCCGTAGGGCCGATCGGTCGCGACGAACACCTCGTTGGGGTTGTCAAGGCCGTACGGCGACAGGTCCACCAGGTCGTGGTGCAGGTTGGGCATCGACAGCCGGATCCACCGGAGCTCGGCGCAGGCGTCGAGCGCCGCCACCCCCATGTCGTACAGGGTGTGCTGCACCGAGGCGCTCTCGTGGTCGGCGAACACCGCGAGCAGCGTGTCGTGGGCGCGGGCGGTCAGCGCGTCCCAGTCGGTGGCGCGGCCCGCCATGCCCCACCGGGCGGTCACGTTCGTGGCCAGGATGCGGTCGTCGGTCTCGGACAGCGTCGTGTACCCGTCGACCAGGAAGCCCTCGAAGCTGGAACCACTGCTCTTGAGCACGACCAGGTTGTCGATCCCGCCCTCGATGTGGGTGCCTGTGCCGTCGACGCGCACCATGACGGTGCGCCGGACGTCGGCGTCCCGGGTGAACGCGTGGCCGTGGTTGTCGATCCGCCGCCACGCCGACGAGGCGATGTGCACCTCCGCGGCGTCGACCGGATCGATGTCGGCGCGGAAGTGGTCCGCGAGCCGCAGCGCGAAGTCCTCCATCGGTACCGGAGCCTGCTGGCGCGCGAACGCGTAGACGGTGCCGCGCATGGTGTCGGTCGGCAGCACCGTCGCGTTGTCGGCGTCGGCGTAGGCCGACCCGGTGTCGCCCTCCAACCAGACGTCGACGGTCAGGTCGGACAGGTGATGGCGGTCGTCGTCGCGCCGAACCGTGACCAGTCGGATCCCCGCCTTGCCGTACCGGTGCGGTCCCAGGTGCGCCATGGTCAACTTCCTCGGTAGGTGGACAGGCCGTAGGGACTGAGCAGCAGCGGCACGTGGTGGTGGGAGTCGTCGGCGACGGTGAACACGACCAGGGCCTCGGGATAGAAGCCGGTGATCCCGTGCGCGGCGAACCAGGCGCCGGTGTCGAAGCGCAGCCGGTAGTCGCCCGGCGCGATGCTGTCGGCCGGGCCCAGCGGCGCGACGCGACCGTCGTCGTCGGTGGTGGCGGACGCCAGCTCGGCCCACCCGTCGCCGTCGCGCCGGGCGAGCGTGACGACCAGGCCGGTCGCCGGCCGGCCGCGTGCCGTGTCCAGCACGTGGGTGCTCAACGTCGCCATCGGTCACGCTCCTGTCGGGGATCGGGCCGGTCACCGGGTCCCCGCCCACCGGCTCGCTGGCGCCCGTCCTCACCGCCGCCGAACCTGGCGGTCAGGCGAAGGTCGGTGATCCTGCGCTGCTCCTCCGCTGCCGTGCGGATCTCCTCCGCGGGGTCAGCCTCGAGGCGGGACCGCAGGGCGGCGAGCATCTCCTCGGCTGTCATGCCCGTCGCGCAGATCAGGAACACCCGTCCGAAGCGCTCCTCGTACGCGCGGTTGCCACGCTCGAGGGCCTCGAGGGTCGTCGTGGCCGCACCGGCCGTGCCGGCCTGCTCGCGCCTGGTGTGCGCCGGTCCGGTGCGGTCTCCGATGCGCGGATGCGCGGAGAACGCCTCCTCCCAGTCCGCCGCGTCCAGGCTCCACCAGACCTCCGCGTTGGCGCTGCGCAGCTCGGTGAGGTCGGTGTAGGGCCGGCCGGCCGCGACCTGGAGCGCCCACCGCGTCGACGCGCAGCATGCCAGCAGGGCGGCGACGGCGTGGCGCTGCGGCAGGGCGTTGAAGCGGCGCAGCGCCGCGCGCTCGAGGCCGGCCGCGGTCACCCGGCCCGGCAACCGCAGGCGCGCGACGCCGCCGTCGGGGAAGATGCGCAGCCGCACGTGCGTGGCCGGGCGCTGGTCGGCGACGGCGAACCGGTGCCGCAGGTGCGGTCCCAGGCGTTCCCGGCCCAGCAGGGGCCACCAGCCCCCGTCGGTGGTCTCGTCGCGGGCCTCGAGCTCACAGGCCGCCGGGTGGTTGCCCCGGAAGTGCGTGGTGTCGATCTCGACCCGGTCGACCACCCCCGCGGTCGCCAGCCGGACGACCACCCAGTCGTGCCCGTCGTCGCGACGGCGGCGGGTCTCCCAGCCGTCGCCCATGTCGCGGGCGTCGCCGACGCCGATCAGGTTGTGCCGGGACGAGAAGAACTCGCCGCTGGCTTCGGTCACGAGCCCGCCGTTGACCAGCGCGGCGAGGTCCATCGTGCCGTCGTGGCCGGCGACGGAGCGCAGGTCCGGCACGACCGTGCCGCGCACGCGCAGGCGCGACACCCCGCCGTCGGGGTGGATCCACAGGCGCAGGTGGGTGGCCAGGGTGGCGTCGTGGACCTCGACCTCGTTGACGTGGTCGGCCATGACCGGCGTGCGGTCCAGCAGCGGCGTCCAGTCGTGGTCGGCCGGCGTGTCGCGCAGGTCGTCGATCACCGCGGCGTCGATCGACACCGCCCCGGGTGCGTTGCCGCGGAAGTGGCGCGTGTCGACCAGCAGCCGCCGGACGACCCCGGGGGCGCCCAGGCGGATGACGCACCAGTCCGAGCCAGGCGCGCGCCGGCGGCGCGTCTCCCAGCCGTCCATCAGCTTGCCGCGGACCGAGTAGGCGGTGGGGTCGAAGGTGGGCGGGTCGGGCTCGAGCAGCGCCTCCTTCGGCGCGAAGAACTCGTCGCTGGCGGCCAGCACGATGCCGCCGAGGCGACGTGCCGCCAGGTCGACCAGGCCGTCGTCGGCCACCGTGCGCTCCGGAGCGCTCACGGTCGCGTCCCCCAGCCGCCACCGTGGTGCTGCCGCATCGTCACGCCTCCCGGACGAGCAGCCGTCCGTGTCCACCCTCGACCTCGTCGTCGGCGGACACCTGGCGGCCGCGCAGGTACGTCGCACGCACCCTACCGGCCAGCGTCCGGCCCTCGTAGGCGGTGACGGGGTGGCGGTGGCGCAGGTCGGCGCCGTGGACCACGCGCTCGGCGTCGGGATCGAACAGCACCACGTCGGCGTCCCGGCCGACCTCGAGCGCCCCCTTCGACGACAGGCCGGCCAGCTCGGCGGGCGCGGACGCCATCCACCGCGCGAGCACGTCCGGACCGTGCCCACGGCGCCGCGCCGCCGTCCACACCACCGCGGGCGCGATCTGCAACGAGGCGATGCCGCCCCACGCGGTCACGAAGTCGCCGGTGTCGAGCGCCTTGTGCCCGGGCGGGCTCGGTGAGTGGTCCGACACCACCATCGACAGCAGCCCGTCGTCCAGTGCGACCCACAGCCGCCCGGCGTTCGCGGCCCCGCGGATCGGTGGCGCGCACTTGCAGGCCGTCGCACCGTCGGGGATGTCCTCGGCGGTCAGCGCCAGGTAGTGGGGGCAGGTCTCGGCGCTGATCGGCGTGCCACGGGCCCGTGCGACCCCGAGCGGCTCCAAGGCCTCGGCCGCGGACAGGTGCAGCACGTGCACGCGGGCACCCAGCTCACGGCTGAGCTCGGCCAGACGCGAGACGGCGATCTCCTCGGCCAGCGCGGGCCGCGACGCCAGCCACGTCCGGTGCGCCCTCGGCGGCCCGGCCTCCAGGTACCCGGCGGCGCCCGCGATAACGGCTGCGTCCTCGGCGTGCACGATCGCCAGCGCGCCGAGCTCGGCCAGCCGCCGCAGGCCGGCCGCCAGCCCGTCGGCGTCGACCGCATCGAACTCCTCGACGCCCGGATCGACCAGGAACGCCTTGACGCCGCAGACGCCGGCAGCGACCAGCGCGCCGAGGTGGTCGAGGTTGCCGGGCACCAGCCCGCCCCAGAAGCCGACGTCGACGCTGACCTGGTCGGCCGCCGCCCGCCGCTTGGCCTCCAGCGCCTCGACCGTCGTGGTCGGCGGGATGCAGTTGAGCGGCATGTCGACCAGCGTCGTGACGCCTCCGGCGGCCGCCGCCGCCGTGGCGGTCGCGAAGCCCTCCCACGCCGTGCGGCCGGGCTCGTTGACGTGCACGTGCGAGTCGACGAAGCCCGGGAGGACCACCAGGTCGGCGGC
>CAYVGE010000192.1:5396-7668 GCA_964450395.1 uncultured Actinomycetota bacterium | reverse complement strand
GAGCTGCAGGTGCACGGCAGCGGCGGTCTGGTCCGCTGGCTGTTCGACAACCAGCTTGTCGACGAGATCACCCTGCTCACCGTCCCGGTGGTCGTCGGTCAGGGCACGCGGCTGTTCCCCGACACCGGCCCGGACACAGCGCTTGATCTGATCGACTCGCGGTCCACCCCCAAGGGGGTGACGATCCAGGTCTACCGGCCCACCGGCCGCCCGCAGTACGAAACGGCCACGCCGACCCCGACCAGGTGACGTAGGTGCCGCACTCGACGACCGACCGGTTCCAGGCTCCAGCGCGAAACTCGTGCGGATACGGCGCGGGCATCGGGACACCTCCACGGTCGCAGATCAGGTGTCCACCGAACTGGGCCCACCTCACTCACCCGCCTGACTTTCGCGGTATGGCCGGATCCGGCTGCCATCGTCGCCGGCGCCATCCTGGACTGTGTCGCCGGGGGGAGTGGTCCCGCGCGGGCGAGTGACATCCTCGGGGCCAGCTCGGTCGATCTCGCCCCGAACGCGGTCATCGCCGCAGTCCGGCTCGGTCACGATGCCGCGGCCACGTCGGCTGGGGCGCTGGTTGGAGACGACGGGGCGGTGGGCAGGATGACGCGGTCGTCCCAAGCTCGACGTGAGGAGAACGCTGATGCGAATCATCAGGGGCGCGCTCAAGAGCGCCGCCGTCATGAAGGCCGTGCAGGTGGCGCAGCGCGAGGCGCGCAAACCGGAGAACCAGCGCAAGGCCAAAGAACTGCTCAACAAGGTCATCAGCAACCGCGGCAAGAACGCACGGCGCCAGCCGTAGCTGGGACCGGGCTTGACGTGCGGGCCGCTGACAGCACCGCTCCATCGGTGCGGTCCTCACCTCGATGCTGGGCGCGTACCGTGACGGTGGTGTGATAGCGCGCAGCCCGCCCAGCAGCATCGCGAGCACGACCGCCGGGTCACGATGAGTGTTGAGGGCCGCAGGTACACCGCGAAGTGGCTCCAGGTGATTCGTCCGGCGCACGGTCGACGTGCGTGCTGGTGTCGTCTGTGGGGTTTGCCGCCGGCGTTCGCCGGTGGCCCAGTTGTTGCCGTCTTTGATTCCATCAGTGTTCGATGAGATTGCCGTCGCAGTACCGGGCGAGATCTTCGGCCTGGTCTGGTCTTGCTGTACGCGGCGCAGGCCGTCGCGGCCTGGCTGGTCTGGAAGCGTGTGGCACGGACACCCGGCCGGCCCGGGTGAACGGGGCGAAGCTGCGGTGGAAGACCGCAGCAGACCGTCTTCTGCGGTCCGGTGGGTCGGTCGACACGGCCGTCCGGTGAGAGATCGGTTGAACCAATCCGCATCAGTGTCCGTAGAGCTATATGTAAGACCGCCGGGCCCGCCGGCTCGACGAGCGCGTCAGCGCGTCCGTGGGACGTCGACGCCCAACGGGAGGACACGATCATGCGGCGTCTGTTCATCACTCTGACAGTGAGCCTGATGCTCCTGGCCAGTGCGGTCGTGGCCCAGGCTGCACCTCGGGCATGGACCGCTCACCTGTCCGGCGACCAGGAGGTACCGGCGGTCGAGACCCGCGCGACGGGACAGGCCGTTCTGAAGGTCGGGCGGGACGGCGAGTCCATCGACTACAAGCTGATCGTGGCCAACATCGAGGACGTGTCTATGGCCCATCTCCACCTCGCACCGGCCGGTGAGAACGGCGATGTGGTGACGTGGCTGTACCCAGAGGACGGGCCACCGCCGGCGCTGATTGAGGGGCGCAGCGATGGCATCCTCGCCCGCGGCACGATCACCGAGGACGACCTCGTGGGACCGCTCGCCGGTGAGGATCTCGACGCGCTACTTGAGGAGATCGCCGACGGCCTGATCTACGTGAACGTGCACACCGTCGCCAATCCGGGGGGCGAAGTGCGCGGTCAGGTCGACTGAGCGCCGGCCCACGCCGCCGAGTATCGCCTGTAGGCGCTCCGACTCGGCAGGGCGGACCGATCTCCCGGTCTGCTCTGTTTGAAGCGGTCGGTCACCGGGCGCATCTCGCTGCCGACGATCAGCGAGCTCGTGTAGCCACCGAAGAAGATGCCGACACCCAGCGCCCCGGTCGACCTCGGGCTCGCTGGGACCGCCCACGGGCACGGCGGCGGTGGTGTAGGGCACGACCTGGCCATCCTCGAGCACGCGGATGGTGGTGTCGCCACCCTCCTGCGCTGTGACACCTTCGGCCGTCGCCTCACCGCGCTCGAACGTGAGGTCGTAGGTCTCAGCGCCGACTCCGAGCCGCGTCGTGGC
>CAYVGE010000192.1:0-5296 GCA_964450395.1 uncultured Actinomycetota bacterium | reverse complement strand
CGCGCTCGAACGTGAGGTCGTAGGTCTCAGCGCCGACTCCGAGCCGCGTCGTGGCCGTTCGCTCTGGGCGGCCGCGCTCGTCATGACACCCGCCACCGCGAGCGCGATGAGTAGAAGGACGACGAGGAGGCGGCTCGGGTCGAGAAGAATGGTGTCAACGAAAGTGGCGATGGTGGACCGACGTCGATGATCTCGATGTCGGTGTCGTCGCCGACGATGCCGCGGATCTGGCTGACGGCGACGCCGAAGGGTGTGGGGGTCAGATGTCGAAGGCCTCGCGCATCGCGCGGATGGCGACGGCCAGCGCGTCGAGGCCGGCCTGTTGCGCGGTGTCGATGTCAGCGGTCAAAGCGTCGATGCGCTCGCGCATCCCGGCCCGATCGTCCAGGTAGCGTGCGACGGCCTCGTCGGTCGACGCCTCCGGATAGTCGTCCAGCGCGCGGGTCGCGGCGACGCGCCGGAGCCGGCGCAGATCGTCGATCAGGCCCCGCTGCTGACGACGCTCCCAGTGGCCGTGCACGTCCGCGAGGCCCTCGACGCGCACGAGCAGATTGTTGATCGGCAGCTCGTCGCCGATCTTCTGGAACAGGTCGGCGACCTCGGTGACGTCGCGGTCGCCATTCGCGGCCACCGCTGCGACGTCGGGCACGATCGACAGCTCGTCGAGGACTGCGAGCTCACGGGCCAGCTCCTCCGAGGTGCCCAGCTCGACGTACCGGTCGTAGCGCTCCTGCCGCGCTTTGGTCCGGTGGTCGCTCTGCGCCATGTGGTCACGCAGACGCTCGAACGCCTCCGAGTCGCGCTCGACCAGCGCCGCGACGTCGATCGTCGCCGCGTGACGAGCGCCGGTACGGGCGTGCTGGGCCACGTACACCCGGGTCCATGCGTCGACCAGGCGGTCGACCGCCCACGTCAGTTCCGTGAGATCGCGGGGATCCATCTCGCCGTCGTACTCCTCGACGGACGCCCACAGCTCGTCGGCGGAGGTCGCACGGCGGGCCGCCTCGTACGCGGCGGTGATCTCGTGCGCGACGCAGCCGAGCTCGTGCATCGTGCGGTTGACGTAGGTCGAGCCGAGCCGGTTCACGATATCGCCGGCGAGCCTGGTCGCGATCAGCTCGCCGCGCAGCCGAAACTCGGCCATCTGCCCACCGCAGCGCTCGATGATGGGGTCCGGGAAGTAGGAGCGCACCAGATCGTCAAGGCACTCCTGGGCGAGCAGGTCGCTGTCGAGCAGCCGGCTGGCGACATCGCGTTTGGCGTGTCCGACCACGACCGCCAGCTCGGGACGCGACAGGCCCTCTCCGTCGGCGAAGCGCTTGCGCAGCTCGGCGTCGGACGGCAATACGTCGACCTCGCGGTCCAGTTTGCCGTCGGCGGCCAGGTCCCTGATCAGCGACTCGTACGCGGGCTGCGCAGCGATGTCGTGGGACTCGTAGGTGATCGCCGCGGTCAACCCCGACGCGTCGGCCAAGACCCTCGTGGCGACGTCGTCGGCGACGTCGGCGAGCAGGTCGTCTCGCGCGTCGCGCTCGATCGCTCCTGCGTCGACCGCGTCCTCCAGCAGGATCTTCAGGTTGACCTCGCGGTCGGATGTGTCGACCCCGCCCAGGTTGTCGACGGCGTCCATGTTGATGCGCCCGCCGTTGCGCGCGAACTCGATGCGCCCGCGCTGGGTGATCGACAGGTTCGCGCCTTCGCCGTAGACCCGCGCGCCGAGCTCGTTGCCGCAGACCCGCACCGATTCGTTGGCCTTGTCGCCGATGTCGTCGCTGTGCTCGTCGCGGGACCTCACGAACGTGCCGATACCGCCGGCGAACAACAGGTCGGTGGGCATCCGGAGGATCGCCCTGACCAGTTCGGGCGGGCTGAGCTGCTCGTCGTTGACGCCGAGCAGCTCTCGGACCTGATCGCTGAGGTCGATGCTCTTCGTGTGCCGCGACCACACACCACCACCGGTGGAGATGACGTCGCGGTCGTAGTCGTCCCAGCTCGACCGATCCATGTCGTACAGCCGCTCGCGCTCGTCGAACGATGCCTCTGGGTCCGGATCGGGGTCGATGAAGACGTGGCGGTGGTCGAATGCCGCGACCAGCTTGATCGCGCGGCTGCGGCGCATCGCGTTACCGAACACGTCACCCGACATGTCACCGATGCCCACGACCGTGACCGATTCGGTCTGGACGTCGACGTTGAGCTCGCGGAAGTGCCGCTGGACAGCGACCCAGGCGCTGCGGGCGGTGATGCCCATGGCCTTGTGGTCGTACCCGGTCGAACCACCCGAGGCGAACGCGTCGCCGAGCCAGAAGTCGTACTCGGCGCTGATCTCGTTGGCCAGATCCGAGAACGTCGCGGTGCCCTTGTCAGCCGCGACGACCAGGTATGGGTCGTCGCCGTCGTGGCGCACCACCCGGTCGGGCGGGCGAACCTCGTCGTCGACGATGTTGTCGGTGAGGTCGAGCATGCCCCGGATGAAGACCTCGTACTGCTCCTTGACCTGCTCGAAGTCCGGCGATGACCGCTGCACGACGAACCCGCCCTTGGCGCCGGTGGGCACGATCACGGCGTTCTTGAGGACCTGGGCCTTCATCAGGCCGAGCACCTCGTCGCGGTAGTCCTCGAGGCGCTCGCTCCACCGCAGACCTCCACGGGCGACGTCGCCACCGCGCAGGTGCACGCCCTCCATGTCGGGGCTGGTGACGAAGATCTCGTACACGGGCCGGGGCAATGGGACGTTGGGGACATCGGCGCTGGCGAACTTGAACGACAGCCATGGCCGCACGGGCTGCACGTAGCGGTTGGTTCGTGTCGTCGCGTCGATCAGTCCGAGGAAGCCGCGCAGGATCCGGTCCTGGTCGAGCTGGGTGACGTCGGCGCACGCGTCGACGACCTCGTCACGCGCCTCGTGGGCATCGCGTTGCGCGTCGGGATCGAAGCGGGCCACGAAGTAGTCGCTGAGCAGGCGCGCGATCCCGGGATTGTCCACGAGCACGTCGTTCTGGTACGCCGGCGAGAAGGTCGTCTCGACCTGCCGACGGTAGCGGCGGTAGGCACGCAGGACTTCGACGTCCTGCCAGCGCATCCCCGCTGCGAGCACCAGGCGGTTGAGCGAGTCCGTGTCGGCACGCCCGTCGAGCAGCGCGATTGCGGCGTCGGCGACGTGTGAGCGTGTCTCGTCGTCGAGGTCGTCGTCGGCGGACGTGAGCTCGACCCCGACGTCGTGCAGGTGCATCGGCCCGTCGGGCCCCGAGACGCGGTGCGGGAACTCCTCGATCGCGCGCAGGCCGAGGCTCTCGAGCACGGGTAGCAGGTCGGCCAGCTCAGCCGCTCGACCGCGCCGGTACAGGGTGAACCGCCACGATGGGCCATCGTCATCGGGCGCCGGGTACAGACGGGCGCGGGTCGGTTCGTCCTCGGGCTGCTCGGCCAGCCCGTCCAGCTCGGTGATGTCGGCGACGGCGTCGGCTGGTTCGACGCGGTCGCGGTAGCCCGGATCGAACGCCTCCGCCCAGTGCTCCGCCAGCCGCCGGGCGTCGTCGTCACGCTGTTCGACGAGCGCGGTCGTGACCTGGTCCGACCACCTGCGCGCCAGCGACGCGATCTCGTCCTCGAGGTCGGTGACGTCGACGTCCGTCGATGCGCCCTCGTCGGTGTAGAGCACGCAGTGCAGCAGTGCCGCGCCCTGGTCCGTGAACGACAATTGCGTCTCGATGTCCTTGGCCTCGTACCGCTCCATGAGCCGCGACTCGATGCGGGAGCGGATCTCCGACGACACGCGGTGCTGGGGCAGCACCACGAGTGCCGAGACGCCCCGGCCGTGGTCGTGGGGCCGGCACAGCAGACCGACCTGCTGTGACTTGCGTCGCCGCAGCAGCCGCACGAGCATGTCGTGCAGTGCGTCGACGCTGGCCGAGAACAGGTCGTACACGGGAATCGCGTCGAAGAGGCTGCGCATCGTGCGCTCGTCGTAGGAGTGCTCGACGATGTCCTCGCGGTCGAGGATCTCCGACAACTTGCGGCGCAGCACCGGCACGGTGCTCGGCGGTTCGCTCATCCCGCGCTGCGACAGCAGTGCCAGGAAGCGTCGCTCACCGCTGATCTCGCCGTCGTCATCGACGGTCTTGACGCCCAGGTACATCATCCGCTCGCGCCGCAGCACGTCGCTGGCCCGGTTCGTCCACGACACAGTCAGCAGCGGTCCGCCGTCGATCCGCGCCCGCAGCTCGGGCCGGATGTCGTCCAGAGGCACCGGCTCGGCGTACGTGGACTCGGACTCGTCGCGCAGGATCCCTCGCCCCGAGCCCTTCACGACCGTCAGCGCCCGACCGCCTTCGACGTCGACGAGTTCGTACTCCCGGTAGCCGAGCAGCACCCAGTGGTCGTCGTCGAACCACCGCAGCAGCTCGACCGCCTCGTCCACCTCGTCGCGGTCGTACCGTGCCGTGCCGGTCTCCTCCATGTCCTCGATGGCGCGCTGCGCCCGCTCGCACATCGGCTCGTAGTCCTCGACTGCGGCGAGGGCCTTGTCGAGCACGTCACGCAGCTGTGACTCGACGTCCTGGCGCTCGTCGGCGTCGAGCTCTGCGCCGAGGTCGAGCAGCACCCACGCCTCCCGACGGCCCGCGCCGCGTGCGCTGCCGATGTCGGTGATGCGACCGTCGTCGTCGCGCTCGACGCCGACGACGGCGTGGTGCATGTGCTCGGGATCCCGGCCGCGCTCACGCAGCGCCGCCATGAGGCTCGCCGTCAGGAACGGCCCGTCGGTCACGTTGACCTCGACCACGGTGCCGCCGGACGTCCACCCGTCGTCCTCCTCCGTGGGTTCGTACAGCCAGAGTCCGGTGCTCCCCGGGTCGCGCTGGTCCATCCGCCGCAGGGCTCCACGCAACTGCGCGATGGCCTGGTCGACGGTCAGCGCCTCGCGGCTCTCGACCGTCGCCCGCCGGTACACCGCGTTGCCGAGCGCGACCAGCCGTTCGGTGTCCGCATCGTCGCCGCAGCGCTCGCGGATGCGCTCGATCAAGGCGTCTGTGTCGGCAAGCGTGTCCGCCATCGCCTCCCCGATCTGGAGTCGTCCGTCACGGTGAGCCTGCCCGGCACGGCCAAGAGTACGCTGAGGGTGCAGTCGGTGTTCCTCCGTCACCTTCATGCAGAGACCGTCGATGTCACGTCAGGATCTCAGCGGATCCGGGTGCGCCCGCGCGTCTCGATTCCCAGGCGTGACAGCACGACCTTGTTGTCAGGCGCCGTCGCCGCAGGGACCGGTCGAGATCGTGACCGAGACGGTGGCCACCGG
>CAYVGE010000191.1:0-7674 GCA_964450395.1 uncultured Actinomycetota bacterium | reverse complement strand
CACCATCTCGGCGCGCTGGAGCACCACCAGCACGTCACGCAGGGTGACGACGTTCTCGATCTCCAGCGCCGACAGCGACGCCGAGACCTCGTCGAGGCGGGCGCGGTACTTCTCGAGCGTCGACAGCGCCTGGTTGCCGCGGAACAGCAGCGAACTGGGCTCCTCGAACACGTGCTTGCGGTCGTCGAGGTACAGGCTGACGATGTGCATCGACTCGCTCACGCTGACCACCGGCACGCCCGTCTGCTTCGCGGTGCGCTCCGCCGTGCGGTGACGCGTCCCGGTCTCGGACGTGGAGATCGACGGGTCTGGCACGAGGTGGACGTTGGCGTACAGGATGTGGTCGACCTCGTCGTCGACGACGATCGCGCCGTCCATCTTGGCCAGCTCCGACAGCCGCTGCGCCGTGAACTTGGTCTCCATCTTGAACCCCCCGGAGACCAACGGCTGGACGTCCTGCGAGACGCCCATGACGATGATGGCGCCCTTCCCCGCCTTGATGACGCGGTCGATCCCCTCACGCAGCGCGGTGCCCGGTGCCAGTTTGTGCAGCACGCCTCGCAACCGGTCGTCCGGGGTTGCCGCCACGTGGGGTTCCTTCCTCTCGCGCAGGCGCCTGCCAGCGTAGTCCGACGGCGCCGTGCCTCCGCCCGCACCGGACCGTGGTCGGCACGTCCCACGCCGTCACCGTCGCCGGCCGCGGTGTCGCCGCGTCGCGGTGGTCGTCCGCCGGCGGTGCGGCACCCCACCAGCGTGGGCGGCGACGACGCGCCGTGGGCCCTCGCGGCGCGGTCACCGGCCCAATCCTAGTCGTCAGGACCCGCGACCCCGCTGCGACGCCCGCGGCGCACGGCGCCCGACGGCACGCATTGTAGGTCGACGGCGCACAGCAGGCCCCACCACGCGACGACGTCACCACTCGTTCACCCTCGCACCGCCCCGCGGCGGCGTGCGCGCCTCGCATGACCGCACCGGCGGGCGCCACGCCCGACCGCCCCCGCGGTCGCTACAGGGCGGCGGGCGGGCGGGTCGGGACGATATGCACGGCCAGCCCGCCGACGCTGAGCGCCGCGACGGGATCGTGGCCCAGGTCCAGCAGCTCCAGCAGGCCGTCGCGCGCCACCGCGGCGCGGATGACGATGGGCGGCACCGGGACGCACAGGCCCTCGCGTGCGACGTTGCGTCGCACCCGGCCGTCCGCGGCGACGTCCTTGATCGCCTCGCTGACCGGCACGGCGAACAGGGCCGCGTCGCACCCCCCGATCCGGGCCGAGAGCTCGCTGATCGCGGTGGCCGTGTCGACGGCCGGCGCGTGCCCGTCGAACCACACGACCGTGTGGGCCGTCGACGGCAGCTCGCGGATGCCCGCGGCCAGGCACTCGGCCGCGGTGGCGTGGCGCTGCAGCTGCACCGCGAGCGTCGACGCCGCCGGGAACTCGCTGCCGACGGTGACCAGCCCGCCCAGCGCGGTCGCCAACGACCGGGCGTGGGTCTCGGGCACCCGCGGTGACGGGGGTCCGGTGCGAAGAACGCCCCAGGTACCGGGGCGCGGGTCGGTGAGCGGCGGAGCGGTCGGAGCCATCCGTGACAGGCTATCGCCGCCGCGCCGGGCGATCCCCCCTCGGCTGACGCTACAGTCGCCCGGCGACGAGGGCGACGACAGGGACGGCGAGGGTGGGCACCGCGGCGATACTGCTGGCAGGCGGCAGCGGTTCGCGGCTGCGCCACAGCGAGAACAAGGTGTTCGTCGCGGTGGCCGGCGAGCCGCTGATGGCCTGGTCGATCAGTGCGTTCTCGTCGTGCGCCGCCGTCGACGAGCTGGTGCTGGTGGCGCGGGAGGGCGAACACCAGCGGGTGGCCCGGATCGTCGAGGCGCACCCACCCGGCATCCCCGTGCGGTTCGCCACGGGCGGCGCGACCCGCCACGCCAGCGAACTGTCGGGCCTGAACGCGCTGGCCGACGACATCACCGCGGGTTCGATCGACGTCGTGCTGATCCACGACGCAGCGCGGCCCCTCGTCACGCCGGACCTCATCACGCGGATCGTCGACGCAGCCCGTCAGGTCGGTGGCGCCGTGCCGACGCTGCCCCTGGGCGACGGCGTCTACCGCCTGACCGACGACGGCGGTGGGATCAGGCACGAGCACGGCGACCTGCACCGCGCGCAGACCCCGCAGGGCTTCCGCGCCGCGCAGCTGCTCGATGCGTACCGGCGATCGGCGGGCGACGACTTCGCGGGCGTCGACACCGCCGAGACCGTCGAACGCTACACGGACCTCGAGGTCGTCACCGTCCCCGGGGAGCAGACCAACATCAAGGTCACCTACGCCGACGACCTCGAGACGGCCGCGAGGATCGCCGAGCAGCGCGCCGGGGCGTAGGCGCCCGCGACGGGCGCCGGGGCCTGGGCGCCCGCGACGCTCCGGCGGCCGGGTCGTCCCGGTCCTGCGGGTGCCTGACCCGTCCGGGAGCGTGGCGTCCGGGCGGGCGGGGGCGTCAGCCGGGTGGGGCCGCCGAGATCGGAGGCGCGACGCCGCCCGCGGCCGCCGCGCCGGCGGTGGGCAGCGCGAAGGCGCCGCGCGACAGGCCGAGCACGACGGCGGCGATGACCAGCAGCACCGTCAGCGCGAACCCGATCCGCGAGGCCCAGCGCCACACGACGACACTCCGGTCGTCGGGCTCGTCGACCGGCGCCGACACCAGCTGCCCGACGTCGAACGCCGGCGCGCGTCCACGGCGCGGCGCGGCGTCACCGTCGGCCGGGCGCGGCGCCGGCGGCGCCTCGTCGGTCGGGCGTGCGGACGGCTGCGGGGCGCCGGGGGCCGACGACCGCGCGGTGCGGCCCGCCGCGAGCAGCAGCGTGCGGCAGTTGTCGAAGCGCTCCTGCGGGTCCTTGGCCAGCGCACGCCGGAACAGGTCATCCCACCCGCGGCCGAGGTCGTCGCGGACCGCGGTGGCCGACGGTGGCTCGTCCCACAGGTGCGCGGCGAACAACGAGTGGTGGCTCGCGCCGCGGAACGGTGTGGTGCCGGTCAGCGCGGTGAACAGCAGGCACGCCAGCGCGTACTGGTCGGTGTGGGGACCGGCGACCTCGCCCCGCAGCTGCTCCGGCGCGACGAACAACAGGTCGACCGACGCGGGGTCGTCGTCGATGTCGCGCAGGATCTGCCCGAGCAGGTAGGTGCTGCCGAACCCGGTCAGCGCCGCGCTGGGTGGCACCCGGCTGCCCGGACGGTGCTTGATCCAGACCGTCTGCGGCCCGACCGTGCCGTGGACCACTCCGTGCCCGTGGACGGTGTCGAGGCCCTCGGCGAGCTGGCCGCCGAGGCGCAGCACCTCGCGCACGGGCAGCGGCGCCGACTCCAGCAACAGGTCGGACAGCGCCCGGCCGTCGCGCCACACCGAGGCGACCATCGGCACGCCCTGGTCGGTCCGGACGTCGACGACCCGCAGCACGTGCGGATGATCGATCGCCGCGACGCGCTCGTTGACGTCGAGGAACCCCCGGACCGCGCGGGCACGGGAGCTCAACCGCGGGTGCACCACACGCAGGGCGACGTCCTGGCCCGTCCGCACACCCTCGCCGGCACGCGCGGCGGTCGCACGCGAGGTGGTGCTGACCAGATCGGTCAGCACGACGTCGTGGGGCTCGTACGCCCCGAGCTCCCACGGGCCGTCCTCCACCGCGCTCACGGGCGCACCCTTCCTTCCTGCCGGAGTCCGCCGACGACGCGGCGCTGATCCGTTCTACCCCACCGACCGGTGCTAGGTGCCGACGACCCAGACGGTCACGGCGGCCGCCGCGAGCGCCATCAGCACCAGCATGACCAGCACGCCCGGTGGCCGCCACCCGGCGGGCTGACGTGCCGGTGGACGGTGCCGCAGCACCTCCGACAGCAGTGGCACGTCGTCGAGCTCGGGGGACGGGTCACCCGGGGCCGGCCCCGTCGTTCCCTCCTCCTGCCCCGCAGCGTACGGCATCGACCCGGCAGGCGGCCCAGCTGTCGCAGACTTGTCACGCCCGCCGGGGTCGGCGTCACCGGGACCGGCGGTCGCGCGGACCGGTGCCGGCGGGCCGTGCCGGGCGTCGCCGGGCCGATCGGCAGGCGGGGTCGGCGCCACGGGCGTCGCGGCGCCGTTGGTCGAGGGCCCCGGGCCCCCGTCGCGGGCGGGCGCGTCGCGGCCCGAGTCACCGCCGGCCCGGTCGCGTGCGGCCGGTCCGCGTGCGGCCGTGGTCGGGCGCCCGGCCCCGGCCTCCGGGCTCCGCGGGCCGTTGGGGGCGGCGGTGGCGTCCAGGACGGCGTGCCCGGCGACGGCCCGCCGGGCAGCCAGCCCGCGGCGACCGGCCGCCCGCCGCCGCGCGTAGGCGACGTCGTCGACCAGCTGGGCGCAGGTCGCGTAGCGGGCCCGCGGCAGCTTGGCCATCCCCTTGCAGGTCGCCGTGGTCCAGGGCTGCTCCTCGTCGGCGTCGGGCTCGACGAACAGGTGCCCGCCGAACAGCCCCCCGACCGTCTCGCGCGCGAACGGCGGTGCGCCGGTGAGCACGTGCACCATGGCGCAGGCCATCGCGTACTGGTCGGTGCGCCCGGTCAACGACTGCTGGCGCAGCTGCTCGGGCGCCACGTACAACAGGTCGTCGACCACCCGCAGCTGCTTGCGGTCACGCCGCAGGCGCAGCTCGAGCAGGGCGCCGATGCCGTAGCCCGTCAGGTAGGGCACGACCCGGTCACCGTCCTGCGAGATCCGCAGCGTGACCGGGTTGACGGCGCCGTGCGTCAGCCCTACGCGGTGCAGCGAGTCGAGCACGTCGGCGATCTGCCCGAACAGCGGCAGGGCCTCGTCGAGCGGCACCGGGCCGCGCCTGGCCAGCCACGAGGCGAGCGACACCGACTCCACGTGCGTGGTCACCAGGTAGCCGCGTCCGCGGTCGTCGCCGACCTCCTCGACGGCCGGCGCGTTGGGGTGCTCGAACGTCAACGCGGCGGCGGCGCGTCGGTGGAAGCGCTCGTAGAGCTCGCCACCGGGGCCGTCGGCGATGCACAGGTCGTCGGCGACGACCCGCAGCGCGACCAGCCGGTCGTCGTCCGGTTCGGCGGCCTCGTACGTGGTGCTGACCAGGTCGTCGGCGATGACATCACGGACAACCCGGCCTGCGAGGGTCGTGCCCGCGACGTCGTCCATCCCTCTCCCGCCGGCTCGAACCGAGGTGGAGACCGCGCACCGGCGGCACCACCGCCTGCGTACGAGCATACGGGCGGAGACCGCGCAGGACCACGGGGAACCCTGCGGCGCGTGTGCCGGCGCCGCGGACGCCTTCGGCGGGAAGACGTCAGCCCGGCACCGCGGGGTCAGCTGCCGTAGGTGTTGCGCACGCCTTCGTCGCGCCCGAGCTCGTCGACCGTGGTCGCCTCGCTCATCTCGATGCCGGAGCGGTAGGCGGCGCGGCCGACCATGTGTGCCGCCACCGGCGTCGTGAGGAACTGCAAGACGACGACGAGCAGCAGCTTGACGACCGCGCCCTCGGTCGGGACGCGGATGCCCACCGCGACCGCGATCAGCAGCAGGCCGAGCGTCGCGGGCTTGGTGGCCGCATGCATCCGGCAGAACAGGTCCGGGAACCGGTGCAGGCCGACGGCGGCCAGCAGCGCCAGCACGGACCCGACGATCAGCAGCGGCGCCGTGATCACGGCCTCGATGATCTGCAGCGCGCTCACCGCCCGACCTCCTCGCTGGCGCGACCGCGTCTCACGCCCGGCGGAGCCGGTCCACCATGCGCTTCGTGGAACCAGGCTCCGCGAACTCGCCCCCCGGCCTGTCCTGTGACCGCTGACGCGCTCAAGCCCGACCTCCTCGCTGACGCGAGCAGGTCGCCCCCCGGCCGGCCCTGTGACCGCTTCGCGCTCACAGGCCCCTCCGCTCGATGAAGCGGGCCACCGTGATGGTGCCGACGAAGCCCAGCAGCGACACGACCACCAGCACATCGAGGAACACGCCCGTGTCGCGCTCGACCGAGAACACGGCGATGCCCATGACCACGATCAGCAGCACGACATCGAGCGCGACGATCCGGTCTGCCACGCTCATGCCGGGCTGCACGACCCGTGCCAGCGCCACCACGCCGGCCAGGCACAGGATCGCGAGGCACCCGAACAGCACGACGGTCACCGGCGCCCACTCCCCTCGTCGGTGTCTGTGTCGGAGTCGGTGTTGGTGTCGGTGTCGGTGCGATCGACGTCGACGCCCCGGCCGTCCTCGAGGTCGGCCAACGTCCGGGCCTGCACGGCCTGCGCGTCGGGCCCGGCGAACGCGTCGACGGCCAGCACCTCGAGCTGGCAGATGTCCTCACGCACCCCGTCGGCGTCGGTCAGGTCGAGGGTGTGCACGTAGAGGATCGCCACGTCGTCCTCGCGACGCTCGGTCTCGAGCGTCAGGGTCCCCGGCGTCAGCGTGATGCTGTTGGCCACCAGGGTGACCACCGCGTCCGACGCGCCGTACAGCGGCATCGCCAGGATGCCGGGGCGGATCCGGTCGGGCCGGAACACCGCGAGGACCACCTGCCAGCTCGCGACGACCAGCTGGCGCGCGAACGTCGCGGCGTAGCGTAGGGCCGCCACGATGTTGAAGTGCTGCGTCGGCCGCGGCTGGACCCGGCCCGCGAACGCCATGACCGCCACCGCGACCAACGCGCCGCCCAGCACGTTCGCCACCGACAGGTCGCCCCACAGCGCGATCCACACGAGGATCAGTGCGACCAGCGTCGGCCAGCGCCGCCCGATGCGCGCCGGCTCGCGGTCGTCGGCGTCGGACGGTGGCGTGCCGCTGCCGGACGTGATCGGCTGGCTCATGGCTGCGCCACCCCCCCGGGCCCGAGGACCGCCTCGATGTACGGCGTGCGTTCGACCAGCGTCTCGGCGGCCCGCTCGGACAGCGCGTACAGCGGCGTCGCGGTGGCGGAGATGACCAGGCTGAGCCCCACCAGCGCGGCGGTGGCGCCCAGCATCAGCGGGTTCATCTTCAGGCGCAGTGGGCGGTCGTCGCCCACCGTCCCGCGGTAGTCCTCCGGCGGGCCCCAGAACCCGCCGCCCCAGATCTTGGTCATGGAGAACAGGGTGAGGAGGCTGACCAGCAGGCTGACCGCCACGGTCGCGCCGTGCTGCAGGTTGAGGCCCTCCTGGACCAGCACGAGCTTGGCCACGAAGCCGCTGAACGGCGGCAGACCGGCCAGGCTGAAGGCCGCCGCCAGGAACAGCAGCCCGAGCACCGGCGCCCGCCGGGCGATGCCGCCGAGGTGGCGCAGCGACCCCGTGCCCGTGGTGGTCTCGACGATGCCGTCGACCAGGAACAGCGACGTCTTCACCACGATGTGGTGGACGATGTAGAACACCGCACCCGCGATGCCCGCCAGGCTGAACAGCCCGAGCCCGAAGATCATGTAGCCGATCTGGCTGATGATGTGGAAGCTCAGGATGCGCTTGATGTCGTTCTGCGCGATCGCGCCGAGCACGCCGATCAGCATGGTGAGCCCGGCGATCACCAGGATCACGAGCGACGGCGCCCCGTCGTGGGGGAACAGCAGCGTCTGGGTCCGGATGAGGGTGTAGACGCCGACCTTGGTCAGCAGGCCCGCGAACAGCGCGGTCACCGGCGCCGGCGCGGTCGGGTACGAGTCGGGC
>CAYVGE010000190.1:0-7726 GCA_964450395.1 uncultured Actinomycetota bacterium | reverse complement strand
GTTGCAGAACAGCACGTAGCTGCCGGGGTCCATGTCGAACGTGGCGGTCCGCTGCTCGCCGGTGGGGAACTCCTCGATCTCACCGATGAGGTCGTCCTCGGGGATCTGCTCCTCGTCGACGGCGCCGTCGGCGTCGGTCGGGAGGTCCGCCGGGTCGTCGGCCCGCGCGACGACCATCTCGTGGTCCAGACCGCCACGGTTGTCGGCGGTGAACGTCAGCTCGCCCGCGGCGGCAGAGGTCGGTGTGGGTTCGACGATCCACTCGCCCAGCACCACGGTCACGTCGGCTGCGACCGCCGTCTCCGACGGCTCCCCCGTCCCGACATCCGACGGCTCCCCGACGGCCTCCGTGGCCGCCCCGACGGGCTCCGACGGCGCGGCTTCGACGTCCGACGCCTCATCCTCTCCTGACTCGGCAGCGCCGCCACAGCCTGCGAGTGCCAGCACCAGCGCGACCACCCCGGCCAGCGCCCACCTGACGACACCCGTTCGAGTCCGCATCACGACCCCTCCTGTGCCGGCGGGCACGGGTCACCTGCCCGACGGGACCGTACGTCCGGTCGTCCGCGCCGGCAGAGGCGATGGACCCGCCTCAGAGGGGACCGACGTCCCGTCCGCGGCGCCGCACGAGCCGCCGATGATCGGGGCCGTCCGGCCCTGTGCAACGCCGTGATCGCGGGTTCACTGATCGTGGCAGGCGCGCGAAGGAGCGGCGACGTGGCCACGATGTCAGAACCGATCGCACCCCCGCGGTCGTCAGCGACCGCCGCGGCGATCCGCACTCGGGATCTCACGAAGCACTACGGTGCGACGGTCGGGATCGACGCCCTGGACCTCGAGGTCGCCTCGGGGTCCGTCTTCGGGTTCCTCGGCCCGAACGGGGCGGGGAAGACCACGACGATCCGGCTCCTGGTCGGAATGCTGCGACCAACCAGGGGCAGCGCGCAGATCGCAGGGCACGACGTGTGGTCCGAGCGCCGTGCGGTCCACCGGATCGTCGGCTACCTGCCAGGCGACTTCGTCGCCTACCCCGACACGACGGGCCGCCAGTACCTCGGGTACCTCGGCGACCTACGCGGCGGGGTCGCGCGGTCCCGCATCGACGAGCTCGCCGACAGGCTCGAACTCGACCTGCACCGCCGGATCGGCGACCTGTCCAGCGGCAACCGCCAGAAGATCGGGCTGATCCAGGCGTTCATGCACGACCCGCAGGTGCTGGTGCTGGACGAACCGACCAGTGGACTGGACCCGCTGATGCAGCGGACCTTCCTGGCCATGACGCGCGAGGCGCGCGATGCCGGGCGGACCGTCTTCCTGTCCTCGCACGTGCTGTCGGAGGTCGAGCAGATCGCCGACGCGGTCGGCATCGTGCGGGACGGCAGGCTGGCCGTCGTCGAGCACGTCGCGGCGCTCAAGGCGCGGGCGGTGCGCCGTCTGGACCTGACCTTCGTCGACACGCCGCCCATCGAGGCGCTCCGCGCGCAACCCGGGGTGCGCGAGGTCCGCGGTGACGGCCGCCGGGTCCACGTGCTGGCCGAGGGCTCGCTCGAGGGCCTGATGCGTACCGCGGGCACCGTGGGCGTGGAGAACGTCGTGACCCACGAGTCCGACCTCGAGCAGATCTTCCTCGACTACTACACCGGGGAGGCGTCGTGATGCGACCGAGCACCGTGTACACCAAGGCCCTGTACGACCAGCGCCGGGGACTGCTGGGTTGGAGCATCGGCATCGCCGCGACCACGGCGCTGTTCATCTTCATCTACCCGATGATGGCCGGCTTCGAGGACATCGAGGTGTTCCTCGACCAGTACCCAGAGGCGTTCGGCGAGCTGTTCAACATCGAGGCGATCACGAGCGGGCCCGGCTTCCTGAACGCCGAGCTGTTCAGCCTGCTCGCGCCGGCACTGTTCCTGGTCTACGGCATCGGGCGCGGGGCGCGCGCCGTTGCCGGCGAGGAGGAGACCGGCACGCTCGAGGTCCTGCTGGCCACACCGGTCTCCCGCACCAGGGTGCTAGTGGAGAAGGCACTGGCGCTGCTGACCGGCGTCACCGTGCTCGGCCTCGTGCTGTTCGTGACGATGATCGCGTTCGGCCCGCTCGTCGACCTGGGGCTCGGCATCCGGTACGCGGCGGCTGCCGCGGCGTCGATGACGCTGCTCGGCGCGGAGTTCGGACTGCTCGCCCTCGCCGTCGGCGCCATCACCGGGCGTCGCGGTCCGGCGATCACGGCCGCCGGTGTCGCCGCCGTCGCGTCGTACGTGCTGTTCGCGATGGGCGCACTGGTCGAGGAGGTCGAGCCGTGGCGCTTCCTCTCGCCGTTCCAGCACGCGATGGGTACCGACCCGATCCTCAATGGGATGAGCACCGGGTACACCCTGGCGATGGTCGCCGTGGCTGTCGTGGCGATCGTGCTCGGCGGCCCACTGCTCGAACGCCGCGACATCGCGACGTAAGTGTGACCCGGCGGTACCTGATGTGAGCAACGGTTCAAAGGACGCGACCACGGTGTGCCACGCACGACACCGCATCATCCCAGCCGCGTCGAGGATCACCGACACGCGAAGGCCGCGGTTGCGCAGCTGCGCGCACTCGGCATCGCGGACGACCATCTGGGGGTCGCGATCCTCGAACCGGGGAGCACGTCTATGACCAGAATGCTGAACGCGAGACGCTGGAGGCCGTGCGACGCGGCCTGATGGTCGGGGTACCCGTGGGTCGCCCTGGCCGGCATCGCGCTGATCGCGATGGCCCTGCCCGAGGTCGCGACCACCGGCATCGGTGGCGCTGGCCGGCGTGCCGTTCGGCACGATGGCCGGAGGGTTCCTCCGGCCATCGTGCCGAGTTGCTCGCCAAGGTCCGCCTCGTCGACGACGAGGAACGCTGGGCGGCCCGCTGTCGCCGGCAACGTGCTCCTCGCCGTCCGGACCCGCGGCCGGGAGGACCAGGTCATCGATCTGCTCCGCCGGCACCGCGGCCGCCGCATGATCTCCGAAGAGGACAGACGCACAGGACACCACGATGGACCGGAGGTGACGACCGTGCCGACGTTGGCGCTGGTGATCGCGAGCGGCCTCGCGATGTCGGCCACGGCTCTCGTCGGCTCGGGACGCTGGAGGGCGCAGCGGCCATCGTCACCATGCTCGGCGCCGGCGTCATGGCGTCGGCGCATGTCACGATCGGCCTGCCCGAGGCGACGCTGGCGCCTGTCACACCGGCGCTGATGTGGCTCGCGGCGGGCTCCCTGCTCGGTGGCGTCCTCTTCCACATGCTGCCAGAGGCAGTGGCCACCCTCGGCAACTTCTGAACACCTACTTCTGGTCACCGGCTTCATCTCGTCCTTCGTGCTGGGAGCAGTTCCTCCACTGGCACCATTGCCACCGGACGATCTCGCGCCACAAGCCAGTGGGCCGGGTCAAAGAGTCTGATCTGATCCTCGTGCTCGTAGCAACAATCCCAGGTGCCTGTGCGGGCTTCACGTCAGGCTCATTATCGGGCTTCAACCGGGCACCACAGCAAGAACGACGTCACCGGGCGACGCAAGTCATTCTCATCCACCCCAGGCCGCGAAGCCACGCGGTGGGAGGCTGATTACGAGTTCACAGCTCGTCGTCGGCGGCGTCAACCCAGAATGTGGACTTGACCTGCACAATGCGTTCCTCGGCAGTTCGGCGTCTCCGTCGATGAACCGATGCATGGCACACTGATGCGCATCTGAAGGCCCACGAGTGGCCGCGGCGAGCAGGATGAACACTCCGCAGTGTTGGGAAGCCGCAAACCTCAGCAATCGTGACGGAGGGCGCCTGCCCGGGTTTCCGGGTCAGGCGCCTCGGCTGCCGAGTGCGTAGCCGGCCCCGGCGCAGCCGCGCCGGAGTCGGCTCAGCTGGCGTCGTCTGCCAGGCAGCTGCCGTCACGCAGGCGCGCGTGCAGCTGGTCGTGGGCGTGGCCGCGGTCCGGGATGTGGTCGCGGTGCCTCGCGTGGACGCGGTCTTCGGCCGGGTCTGGGGCGTGGACACGGTCCTGCGCCCGGACGCACTCCTGGGTCTGCATGCCCTCGCGGGTGCGGTCGCCGCAGTCCTGGATGCAGTCGCGCTCCTGGAGCCTGACGCGGTGCTGGTCCCGATCGGGGTCGGTCCGGTCACGCCCTTGGTTCTGCGTGGCCTGCCGGGTCTGGTCCCGCGCCTGGTCTGTGACCGTCATCCGGTTCTGGGTCGGGTCGTCCTCTCGGGCGGCCGCGGCGACTGCCAGGGCGCCGGTTAGGATGAGCAGGCCCACCACGAAAGCGGACACGATCCGTGCAAGCGTTGTCATCGTGGTCGCCTCCTTTCGCTCGCACCATCAGTCTCGCGAGGCGGCGTGGAGGTCCGATGGCGTGCGTGTGGAGACGGGATGGAGGTCACGCGAGAGCGGGAGCGTGACGGTGAAGCGGCTCCCGCGGCCGGGTTCGCGGCCGGCGCGGGCGCGGCCCTGGTGGGCCTCGGCGATGGCCGCCACGACGGCGAGACCGATGCCGGTGCCGCTTGTGCCGGTCGCGGTGCTGCCGCGCCAGAAGCGGTCGAACACGTGCGGGAGTTCGTCGGCGGGGATGCCGGGCCCGTCGTCGATGACGTCGATCACGGCGTCGGCACCCTCGGACCGCAGCGCAAGCGTGACCGTGCCCATCTCGCCGCCGTACTTCGCGGCGTTGCCAAGCAGGTTCGCGGCCATCTGGCGGACGCGGGTGCGGTCCACGTCCGCGGTCACCGGCTGCAGCTGCAGCTCCAGCTGCAGCCCCTGGCTCTCGATCCGTGGCCGCAACGCCGCAGCCGTGTCGGCGAGCACCTCGTCGAGCGCGGAGGTCTCGGGCTGCAGCGTGAGCCCGGCTGCTTCGCTCGTGGCGAGCACGCCGAGGTCGTCGACCAGTCGGGAGAGCCGCAGCACCTCGTCGCGCAGGGACGCCAGGCGCGCTGCGTCGGGCGTGAAGACACCGTCCACGAGCGCCTCGAGCTCGCCCTGCAGGATCGACAGCGGGGTGCGCAGCTCGTGGGCGACGTCCGCGACCAGGCTGCGTCGCAGCTGCTCGGCACGGTCGAGCTGGCGCGCCATGTCCGAGACGGCCGCGCCGAGGGTGCCGAGCTCGCCGGGCGCCTCGCTGAGCCGGTCGCGGGGCGAGCGATCGCCGGCCGCGACCGCGGTGACTGCAGTCGTGAGCCGCCGCAGCGGTAGCGTGAGACGCGGCGCCACGAAGGCGGTCGCGGCGAGCGCGAGGAGCACCGCCGCGACGATCCCGGTCGCGAGGTGTCCGGTCATGGCGTCGCGGAGACGCGCCTGGCTGCTGTCCAGCGGCTCGGGTGAGAACAGCAGCACCGCGAGCCCGACCGGACGGCCGTCGACGACCACGTTGCGCTCGAGGCGTGCCGCGATGGGGTCCCGCTCCTGGGACGGCGTGTCCCCGTCGCCTGTCGCGGCGAGGCGGACGGCGACCGTCGGCGCCTTGCTGGCCGCGGGGTCGGCGGCCGGCTCCTGCCGGGCGTCGCGGGACCCGTCCGCGTCGGACCGGTGCCCGGAGTCGTGAGGAGGGTCATGGTCGCCGGGTTGGGTTCGATCCGTGCCGCGGTGCCCGGCGCCGGGGGCCGGCTGCCCCTCGCCGTCATGTGCCGGTGCGTGCCCGTCCGCGGCAGGCGTCCGGACCCGCATCCGGCTGCGGTAGGGCTCCGCCTCGGCGGGAACTGGCAGCTCCTGACCCTCCTGGTCCACCACCAGCAGGGTCGCTCCGGCCGCCGCGGCCAGCGTGTGAGCGGGGACCAGGTCCGCGTCCCGCCACCCGCCGGCCTGCTCGTAGGCCGTCTCGAGCACAGCGGCGGCCTGGTCGGCCTTGTCCTCCCGCTGGACCATCGCGAGCGCCGCGACCCCCTCGCGGGCGGTCCAGAACGCGACCGCGGCGAACAGCCCCAGCGCGCCGAGGCTCGTCGCGAGGAAGGCCACTGCGAGCCGCACCGACAGGCGGCCGGTCGGCGGGAGCGTCCGGTCAGCGGTCACGGGACAGTCCGAGCCGGTAGCCCACCCCGACGACGGTCTGCACGATCCGCGGCTCATGCGGGTCGCGCTCGACCTTGCGCCGCAGGTTCTTCACGTGGGAATCGATGGTGCGCTCGTACCCGTCGAACTCGTAGCCGCGGACGCGGTTGACGAGCTCGTAGCGGGACAGCACCCGCCCGGAGGCAGACGCGAGCGATTCCAGCAGCGCGAACTCCGTCGGGGTGAGGTCGACCGGTTCGCCGCGGACACGGACCTCATGGCGGGCCTCGTCGAGCAGCACCTCGCCGTCGCCGAACGACCCCGCGGCCGTGGTCGGTGCGGCGGACGCGGACCGCCGGAGGATCGCCTGGACGCGCAGCACCAGTTCGCGCGGGCTGAACGGTTTGGGCAGGTAGTCGTCGGCGCCGAGCTCGAGCCCGTGGATACGGTCCTCCCCCGTCGACTTGGCGGTCAGCATCAGGATCGGCAGGTCGGAGTGCCGTCGCACCTCCCGGGCGACCTCCTCACCCGGGATGTCGGGCAGGCCAAGGTCAAGGACCAGCAGGTCGACACCCCGCTCCGCGAGGCGGAGGGCCTCGGCGCCCGACCCTGTCGTGAGCACACCCAGCCCGTCGTGCTCGAGGTAGCCACGGACCACGTCGCGCAGCTTCCGCTCGTCCTCGCAGACCAGCACCGTCTTCGCCATCAGGCCCCGTCGCGTGCTGTAGGTGAGCGACGCCTCCACGCCCACGTCTAGCGCAAACCGGCCGTGCTCCCAGGGCCCAACGGTACGGCTCCCTGCGGACCTTCGTCCTGCACGCCGGCAGCGCCCGCCATTCGCACCGCACAGCGCCCCGTTCGACCTGGTCGCACGCCTCCAGACCGGAGCCGACCGGCTCCGGGGGGCTGACCCGTGCCGAGCGACTCCAGCCGCCCGTGAGCACACCGCGGTCGACGCGACCAGCTCACCACCGTGCTCAAGTGCAACGCATACGCACCATCACACGCGGACGGCACAACAATGCGGGACGATCGCGGCAGTAGCCGTGTAGCCGTGGCCCACGTGTTCGTGCGACTGCGTGGTTGGGCGGCACCGCGCCCGGCAACTGCCGACTGCAGCCGTCCTCCGTAGCATCGCCCCGCAGGTGATCGTCCCGGCCGGTGCTGCTGTGGGTCATCTACAACTACCCGGGACGCTGGTCTTCGAACAGCCGCTGGTGTGGTCCTTCCGCTATGTCGGCGCCTACTACCTGCCCGACATCGCCCTGCTTCTGCTCCTCGCCGTCGTTCCCGACCTCCTCCAGGCCGCGTACATGACCGGCGCCGCCGTCGTCGACCGTCGCACCCGCGAGCCACGCGCCGCGCGCCGGGTGAGGTGGGCGTAGCAATTCGGTCCGGTACCGCACGAAGAAGACTGCGACCTCCCGCCCGGTGCACCCAACACCGGCGCGCCGCGCTGGAACGCAATGCCCGCGACGCCCAACACGAACACCGAGTAGCTGCTGACCGCCGCCCACCGCATCACCCTGGTCTCGTTCATGACGACCCTCGCGTTGCTGGTTCCTTCCGGCCGTGGTCGCGGGCACGACCGCAGCCCGATCGGGCGGCACCGCGGCCGCGACCGGCCGCATGCTGTCAGATGCGCCAACCCCTGCCCGCCGCGATGACGATCGCTGGGCCACCGCCGCGCCGAGCATGTACAGCCCCTGGAGCAGGTCCGGGATCGTTGCGA
>CAYVGE010000189.1:7417-7727 GCA_964450395.1 uncultured Actinomycetota bacterium | reverse complement strand
CCTACCGCTACCACGGCAGCGAGTACGAGCACTACCCGCCGCACCAGTCGATCATCCACCGGGCCACGCCGGTGTACGAGGAGCTGCCCGGCTGGCGGGCCGACATCACCGAGACCGAGCGCTTCGAGGACCTGCCGAAGGAGGCGCAGGCCTACGTCGCCCGGCTGGAGGACCTGACGCAGGTGCCGATCCGGTACGTGTCGGTCGGCCCTGCCCGGCGCCAGACCCTGGAGCGCGAGTGACCGACAGCGCCGGCATGCGGGTCCTGGTGGTCGGCGGCGGCGGCCGCGAGCATGCGCTGTGCTGGGCG
>CAYVGE010000189.1:0-7407 GCA_964450395.1 uncultured Actinomycetota bacterium | reverse complement strand
CCGAGGTCCACTGCGCGCCGGGCAACGCCGGCATCGCCCGGGTCGCGACCTGCCATGCCGACGTCGCGGCGACGGACGGCGACGCGGTCGTCGCACTCGCGGCGCAGATCGCCGCGGACCTCGTGGTCATCGGCCCGGAGGCACCGCTGGTCGCGGGCGTGGCGGACGCGCTGCGGGCGGCCAACCTGCGGGTGTTCGGTCCCTCCGCCGCCGCGGCGCGCATCGAGGGGTCCAAGCAGTTCGCCAAGGAGATCATGGCCGCCGCCGGCGTGGCGACCGCCCGCTACTGGAGCGGCGACGACCCCGGGGAGGCCGTCGCCGCGCTCGACGCGTTCGCACCCCCCTACGTGGTCAAGGCGGACGGGCTGGCCGCCGGCAAGGGCGTGCGCATCTGCGAGCAGCGCGAGGACGCGGTCACCGCCATCGAGGAGACGATGATCGCGGAGCTGTTCGGCGACGCAGGCAGCGTCGTGGTGATCGAGGAGTTCCTGGCCGGCCCCGAGGTGTCGGTGTTCGCGCTGTGCGACGGCACCACCTGCCGCCTGCTGGCGCCCGCCCAGGACTTCAAGCGGGCCCTCGACGGCGATCGGGGGCCCAACACCGGCGGCATGGGGGCGTGGTGCCCGTACCCGCTCGACGACGCCACGCTGCAGGCGCTGGAGCGTGACGTCTTCCAGCCGGTGCTCGACGAGCTCGCCGGTCGCGGCCTCCCCTACGTCGGCGTCCTGTACGGCGGCTTCGTGCTGACCGACCGCGGTCCCCGGGTGCTGGAGTTCAACGCCCGGTTCGGCGACCCGGAGACGCAGGTCGTGCTCCCGCGCATCCGCACCGACCTCGGGGAGCTGCTCGCCGCGTGCGCCGACCAGCGCCTGGCCGCTGCGCCGCCGGTCGAGTGGGACGACCGCGGCTGCGTGACGGTCGTGCTGGCGTCGGGCGGCTACCCGGGCGAGTACCGGACGGGCGAGATCATCACCGGGCTCGACGCGGTCACCGGCGACGACGCCATCGTGTTCCACGCGGGCACCGCCCGTGACGGCGACGAGGTCACGACCGCGGGCGGCCGCGTGCTGGCGGTCTCGGGCCTGGGCGCGGGCGTCCCGGCTGCCCGCCGGACCGCGTATGCGGCCGCCGACCGGATCCGCTTCGGCGGCCTGCACCGGCGCGAGGACATCGCCGCGCGGGTGCCCGCCCGCTGACCAGCGGGCGTCGGCGCTGAATTGGGGGTGGGGTCCGCGGTCCCGGCTGTCTAGCATGGCCGGTCGTACAGGGTGCGAGGAGTGTGGGTGCGGGCCACCGGACTGCGGATGCTGATCGCGACGGTGCTCACGCTGGTCCTGGCCAGCGGGGCGCTGCTCCCGGTCGCGGCGTTCGCGGTGCCGGTGCTGGCCACCGCCGTCGTGCCCGAGCTCACCGGAGCACCGGCGCGACAGGTCTCCCGGGCCGGGCCGACCGCGCAGCGATCGGCGCAGGCCGACGAGGGCATCCTCGGCTGGGCGGGCCGCATGGTGGCCGACGCCGGTCGCGCCTACGGCGAGTGGCTGGCCAACCGCCAGCCGATCGACCCCGCCGGGGACGTCGTCGACGGACCGAGCCGGCTGGCGATCCCCGAGGTGGTCTTCGCCGCCTACCGCAACGCCGCCCGCCGGGCGCCCGACGTCGTGCCCGGCTGCGAGGTCGACTGGGCGGTGCTGGCGGGCATCGGCCGGGTCGAGTCGCGCCATGGGCTGTTCAACGGCGACGACACCGTGATCGACGCCCGGGGCGACATCGGACAGCCGATCCTCGGCCCGCCGCTGGACGGCAGGGGCGTGGCGGAGATCCCCGACAGCGACGACGGCCGGCTGGACGGCGACGACCGCTGGGACCGGGCGGTCGGTCCGATGCAGTTCATCCCCGCCAGCTGGCGGAGCTACGGCCGCGACGGCAACGGCGACGGGGTGCGTGACCCCAACAACGTCTTCGACGCGACGCTGGGCGCCGTCGACCACCTGTGCAGCACCGCGCCGGGTGATCTCACCACGTCCGCCCTGCTCGACGAGGCGCTGTTCGCCTACAACCACTCGAACGTCTACGTCGCCGAGGTCCGGCGGTGGATCGACATCTACCGCGCCGCCGACCCGGCGGACCTGTCGGCGGCCACGATCGTCGCCAGCACGGACCCTGCACGCCGCAACCCCTTCTCCGGGAAGCTGACCGCGGTGGCGTTCGACGGCGACATCACGGCCCCGATGCCCCGCGGGGGTGCGGTGACCTCACCCGCGGCGACCGTGGGTGGCACGGACGTCGGAAGCTCGGCCACCGACGACCCCGCCACCGGAGACGGGGGGGCGTCCCGCACGCGCCGGGCCGCTGCCGGCCGGAAGGCGGACGGGGGCACGTCGAAGCCGACGCCGTCGTCCGAGCGGTCGCCGTCCGCGACGTCCACGCCGAAGCCCGGGGCCGGCAAGCCGGCGAAGGCCACGCCGCCGACGCCCACGCCGTCGGCCACACCCGGGGCGGCGTCGGAGCCCGCGGCGTCCAAGGTGCCCGCGTCCGAGGCACCGGCGTCGGAGCCCTCCGCAGCGCTTCCTTCCGGGGCACCCGCTCCGGCATCCGAGCCGTCGGCACCCGCGCCGGCGCCCAGCCAGGCCGGGTCGGCGACCGCACCGACGCCGGAGCCGACGCCGAAGGTGAGGTCCACGCCGAAGCGGAGCCCGAAGCCGGCTGCGACGCCGAAGCCGACGCCCACGCCGACGCCGAGCTCGACGCCGGCTGCGACGCCCAAGCCCACGCCCACGCCCACGCCGAGCCCGAAGCCGGCTGCGACGCCCAAGCCGACGCCCACGCCGACGCCGAGCCCGAAGCCGACGCCGACGCCGACGCCGAAGCAGGCTCCGAAGCCGACCCCACAGGCCAGCGCGAGCGCCTGACCCGCCGCCGGATCGGCACGCGCGACAATGGCGCGCATGATCCCCAACGTCCTCGCCGCCCGGTACGCGTCCGATGAGCTGGTGGCGCTCTGGTCACCCGAACGCAAGGTGGTGCTCGAGCGGCAGCTGTGGCTGGCCGTGCTGCGCGCGCAGCGGGACCTGGGCGTCGACGTGCCCGACGACGTGCTCGCCGACTACGAGGCCGTCGTCGACCGGGTCGACCTCGACAGCATCGCGGCCCGCGAGCGGCGGACGCGCCACGACGTCAAGGCCCGGATCGAGGAGTTCTCGGCACTGGCCGGCCACGAGCACATCCACAAGGCCATGACGTCCCGCGACGTCACCGAGAACGTCGAGCAGTGGCAGGTCACCACGTCGCTGCAGCTGATCCGCGACCGGATCGTCGCCGCACTGTCGGCGCTGTCGGCGCGCGCGGTCGAGTTCGAGCACCTGGCGATGGCAGGCCGCTCGCACAACGTCCCGGCCCAGATCACCACCCTCGGCAAGCGGTTCGCCACGGTCGCCGAGGAGCTGCTGCTGGCCCACGAACGCATCACAGACCTCCTCGACCGGTACCCGCTGCGCGGCATCAAGGGGGCGGTCGGGACCGCCGCCGACCAGCTCGAGCTGCTCGACGGCGACCTCGACCGCCTCGCCGCCCTGGACCGGGCCGTCGCGGGGCAGCTCGGCTTCGACCGGGTGCTCACGTCGGTCGGGCAGGTCTACCCGCGGTCGTTGGACTTCGACGTCGTCTCGGCGCTGGTGCTGGCCGCCGCGGCGCCGTCGAACCTGGCGACCTCGATCCGGCTGATGGCCGGCGACGAGCTCATCACCGAGGGGTTCCAGGCCGGCCAGGTCGGCAGCAGCGCCATGCCGCACAAGATGAACAGCCGATCGTGTGAGCGGATCAACGGGTTGGCGGTGCTGCTGCGCGGCTACGCCGCGATGGCCGGTGAGCTGGCCGGCGCGCAGTGGAACGAGGGCGATGTGTCGTGCAGCGTCGTCCGCCGCGTCGTGCTGCCCGACGCGTTCTTCGCCGCCGACGGGCTGTACCAGACCTTCCTGACCGTGCTGCGCGAGCTCGGCGCGTTCCCCGCGGTGATCGAGCGCGAGCTCGACCGCTACCTGCCCTTCCTCGCGACGACCAGGATCCTGGTGGCCGCGATCCGCCGCGGCGTCGGGCGGGAGGTGGCCCACGAGGCGATCCGTGAGCACGCGGTCGCGGTCGCGTTGGACATGCGCGAGAAGGGGCGGGGCGACAACGACCTGATCGAGCGGCTGGCCCGCGACGATCGCCTGGGGATGCGCGAGGACGAGCTGCGCGCGCTGCTCGCCGAGCCGGCCGACTTCACGGGCGCCGCCTCGGCGCAGGTGCGGGCTGTGGTCGGACGCGTCGAGCAGGTGCTGGCCGCGCATCCGGACGCCGCCGGCTACGCCCCCGCCCCGATCCTCTGACTCCGGGGAGCGGTCGCATCACATCGACGGGGTCGCTCCTCGAAGTTGGGCAGATCACGGGTGCGGGGAGCGGTGCGTCGCATCGACGGGCTCGCTCCCCGGAACCGGCGGGCTTCACGAGCGCGTCGTGCGGGCCCGAGGGCTGCGGTCCTCCGAGGGGTAGCCGCGGCGCTCCAGCTCGTCGCGGGCGGCCGCGATGCGTACGGCGTCGGCAGGCTCCGCCCAGTGGTCGGGACGTCCGGGTGCCGTGCGGATCGTCGCCTGGGCCGGATCGAAGCCGCCGGCGACCTCGTCCCAGGTCAAGGGCACCGACACCGTGGCGGTCGGGGTCGTGCGTGGGCTCCACGCCGCGACGGCGTGCTGGCCCTGGCCGTGCCGGGACCAGTCGACCAGCAGCCGTCCGCCGCGGTCGGCCTTGCGCATCTCGACGGTCAGGTCGTCGGGGTGGCGGTCGGCGAGGCAGCGCGACACCGCCAGGGCGAACCCGCGGACCTCCCCGAAGTCGTGGCGCCGTTCGATCCGCACGACGACGTGCAGGCCCCGCTTGCCGCTGGTCTTGACGCGCGCCGGCAGCTCCAGCTCGTCGAGCAGCTCGCGCAGCCACAGCGCTGTGGTGTGGACCGACTGGTCGGGGCTGGAGGGGTCCAGGTCGAACAACAGCGTGTCGGGCCGGTCGGGCCGGTCGGTCCGCGCCAGCCAGGCGTGCAGCTCGACGACGGCCATCTGGGCGGCCCACTGCAGCTCGCGTGGGCCAGCGGCGATCAGGTAGTCGACCTCCCGCCCGGACGACTCCGACCAGGTGGTGAAGCGGTGCAGGTCGTCGGCGGCGTCACGCCCCAGGTGCTTCTGGAAGAACCCCGAGCTGTCGACGCCCGACGGGTGCCGTTTGAGCGTCAGCGGCCGGTCCGCCACGGCCGCCAGCATGCGCTCCGAGACGGCCGCGTAGTAGTCCCACAGGTCGGCCTTGGTGACGCCCGCGTCGGGCCACAGCACCTTGTCGGGGCTCGACAACCCGGGGCGGTCGTCAGACAACCTGGAACCGCTGCTCGTCAGGCTCGGTCTCGACGTCGGACACCTCGATGTCCTCCACCTTGGCCATCGGCGGGCCGGCACGGCACTCCTCGATGAGCTCGTCGACCTTCTCTGGGGTGCCCTGCACCTCCGCCTCGACATGGCCGTCGGGCATGTTGCGCACCCAGCCCGTCAACCCGCGGGACTGGGCCTCCTCGGACGTCGTGGCGCGGTAGAAGACGCCCTGCACCCGTCCGGAGATCTTCAGGTGGACCCGCCGCAGGTCCTGGGTGTCGCTCACGGTCTCGCCTTTCGTCGTTCCGGTGCGTGGGTCCGTTCGCCGTCGCAGGTGCCACCGACGTTTGGGAGGCCGGGGCTTCGCGCACATAGCTGGAGGTCCCAGCACGGCGATCCCCACCGTCCGTCCGCGAGTCTTCCAGGAGCAGCGACGCCTGATGCCTCCCGCCCGCCCGGCATGGGTCGACAACCGCCTGCTGCCCTGTGCCAGCCACTTCGTCGACGTCGACGGCCACACCGTCCACCACCTCGACGAGGGCGAGGGCCCCACCCTGCTGCTGCTGCACGGCAACCCGACCTGGTCGTTCCTGTACCGCGATCTGATCCGCAGCCTACGGTCGGACTTCCGGTGCGTCGCGCCCGACCTGCCCGGGTTCGGGTTGTCGACCGCGGCGCCCGGCTCCCGGCACCTGCCCGCCGATCACGCGGCGGTGCTCGAGCGGTTCGTCGACGCGCTCGACCTCGACCCGTTCGTGCTGGTCGCGCACGACTGGGGCGGGCCGATCGGCCTGCACGTCGCCGCCCGGCGGGCCGACCGCGTGCGCGGGCTGGTCCTGGGCAACACGTGGGCGTGGCCCGTCGATGACCACTCGCGCCTCGCGCGGTTCTCGCGGGCGCTCGGTGGCTGGGTCGGCGGCGTGGCGATCCGGCAGGCGAACGCGTTCGTCAACCTGCTGGTCCCGCTCGGCCGCGCCCGGCGGTGCCTGACGGGCCGCGAGCTCGACCACTACCGGCTGGCGCTCGACACGCCCGAGCGGCGGGAGGCCAGTCACGTGCTCGCGCGCGAGATCACGGGCAGCCGTGCTTTCCTGCAGGAGGTCGCGCGGGGCCTGGCGACCCTGGAGGACGTGCCGACCCTGTTCGTGTGGGGCGACCGCGACCGCGCCTTCGGTCTCCGGGAGCTCGAGCGGTTCGAGCGGATCCTGCCGGACCACACCACCCACGTGCTGCGCGGTGCCGGGCACTACATCCAGGAGGACGCGCCCGACGAGATCGCCGCCGCCATCCGCGCGTGGTGGTCCGGCGTGGCCGGCGCCTGAGACTCCGGGGCCGGGCTCCGACCCCGGACGGCGCGGCTAGGGTTGCCGCGACGCGACGCTCACCCGGGGGTGTGGGCCCGGCCACGGGAGGAGAACGGACATGGCTGCCACTCCGGCCGTCGTGGTGGAGGGCCTCGAGAAGACCTTCGGTGCCACGAAGGCGCTGGCGGGGATCGATCTGCAGATCCCGGAGGGGACGGTGCTGGGCCTGCTCGGGCCGAACGGCGCCGGCAAGACGACCGCCGTCCGCGTGCTCGCCACGCTGCTCAAGCCCGACGCCGGGCGCGCGACGATCTTCGGCACCGACGTCGTCCGTGAACCGGCCGCCGTCCGGACGATGATCGGGCTCGCGGGGCAGTACGCGGCGGTCGACGAGCTGCTGACCGGGCGCGAGAACCTGCGGATGGTCGGGCGGCTGTACCACGTCGCGGAGGGCGACGTCCGCACCCGCGGCGAGGAGCTCCTGGACCGCTTCGACCTGCTGGACGCTGCCGACCGCCCGGTTCGAACGTACTCCGGCGGCATGCGTCGACGTCTGGACCTGGCCGCCAGCCTGGTCAACCGACCGCGGCTGCTGTACCTCGACGAACCCACGACCGGCCTGGATCCGCGCAGCCGCAACCAGGTCTGGGACATCGTGCGCGCGATCGCCGCCGAAGGTACCACCGTGCTGCTCACCACCCAGTACCTCGAGG
>CAYVGE010000188.1:0-7777 GCA_964450395.1 uncultured Actinomycetota bacterium | reverse complement strand
GGCCGCGACCGCCCGCGTTGACCCCCCACGTCGCCATACGTACGACCACCAGCACCACCTACTCCAGTTGCAGGAAGAGAGAGCGAGATGCCGAAGCCGAGGAAGGCTGGGAGGTTCGGGGGCAGCCCCGGGCACCACAACCTGATGATGGCCAACCTGGCGACCGAGCTGTTCCGGCACGGCCGGATCCGCACCACCCACGCCAAGGCCAAGACGGTCCAGCCGATCGCCGAGCGGATGATCACGCTCGCCAAGCGGGGTGACCTGCACAGCCGGCGCCAGGTGCTGCAGGTCATCCGCGACCGCGACATCGTCCACCACCTGTTCACCGACATCGGGCCGGCGTTCGGCGAGCGCAACGGCGGCTACACGCGCGTGCTCAAGCTGGGTGCGCGCAAGGGCGACGCCGCGCCGATGGCGCTGATCGAGCTGGTCGACGAGATCACCGCGACCGACTCGCTCCCCGAGGACTCGTCGAGCCGCCGGTGGAGCCTGCGCCGCCGCGACCGCGCCGGGACGGCGTCGGCACCGGCCACCGCGACCGCCGAGGATACCGACGAGGCCCCCGACGCCGACGACGGCGACGAGCCGGAGGAGCGCGGGGCCACCGAGGTCGAGGCGGGCGTCGACAACGCCGGCGCGGCCGTGCCCGAGATCGTCGATGCCGACGAGGCATCCGAGGATGACGCCGCGGACGACGGCGACGACATCGAGGCGTCCGATGACGACGCCGGGGACGCCGACGAGGACGACGAGCCGACCGCCTGACCGGCCCGGGCGCCACGACCCCGTGGGTGGTGCCGCTGGACCGGCCGCGGCCGGCCCGACCATCCGCCTGCGCATCGACCTCGCCTATGACGGCGGTGACTTCCACGGGTTCGCGCGCCAGCCGGGGCAACCGACCGTGCAGGGCGTGCTCGAGGACGCCCTCGCGCGGCTCGCCGGCGCACCCGTCACCACGGTCTGCGCCGGCCGCACCGACGCCGGCGTCCACGCCACCGCCCAGACGGTGCACTGCGATGCGCCGGCCGGCAGCCGGCTGGTGCAGGACCTCGACCGGGCCCGGTCGGCGCTGGACGGCATGTGCGGTCCGGCGGTCACCGTCTGGCGGGTGCGCGAGGTCGACGACAGCTTCGACGCCCGCTTCTCGGCGACGCAGCGCCGGTACGTCTACCGGGTCTGCGACGCCGATCCCATGCCGCCGCTGTGGCGGCACGACACCTGGCACCTCAAGGCGCCCGCACTCGACACCGAGGCGATGCACGTCGCCGGCCAGGCCCTGGTGGGGGAGCACGACTTCTCGTCGTTCTGCCGCCGGCGCGACGGCCAGCACCTCGTCCGCCGCATCGACGAGCTGGCCGTCCGACGTGCCCGGCTCGACCTGGTCGAGCTCCACGTCGCCGGCGGGGCGTTCTGCCACCAGATGGTCCGCTCGGTCACCGGCTGCCTGGTCGCGGTCGGCCGCGGCCGCCGGCCGGCGTCGTGGGTGCCCGAGGTGCTCGCCGCCCGCGACCGGCAGGCCGTCGGACAGGTCGCCCCGCCCCACGGCCTGACGCTGACGGGCGTCACCTACCCGTGAGCCCCGCTGCGGGGCGCCGGCGCGTCAGATCGACGCGGCGGCTCCCGGAGCTGGCGAGGCGGTCCGGTCCGCGCGGACCCGCGGCGGGCCCACGCGCCGGCGCGGCCTGCTATGCTTGACAGCTGCGGCAGCGCTCGTTGTGTGCTGCCCGGCGAACTTCGCGGAGCCTGGTTCGAACCTGTGACCCGCCAGCCGGTTCCGCCGCCCCTGTTGTCCACTGCCACACTGCTCCGGGACGGTCTGACGTTCATGCGCACCTACTCACCACGACCAACTGACATCGACCGTGCCTGGTACGTGGTCGACGCCCGGGGCGAGATCCTGGGGCGTCTGTCGTCGCGCATCGCGCACGTGCTGCGCGGCAAGCACAAGCCGACGTACGCGCCGCACATGGACGTGGGCGACTACGTCATCGTCATCAACGCCGGTGACGTGCAGCTGACCGGGAGCAAGGGCACCCAGTCGCTGGCCTACCGCCACTCCGGGTTCCCGGGCGGGCTCAAGTCGGTGCCGTTCGCGCGGCTGCTGGCCGAGAAGCCCGAGCGCCTCATCGAGCGGTCGGTCAAGGGCATGCTGCCCAAGAACAGCCTGGGGCGCCGGATGGCCGGCAAGCTGAAGGTCTACGCCGGCTCCGAGCACCCCCACGCGGCGCAGGACCCACAGCCGCTGCCCGAGCACCTGTCGTAGCCACGCGACGTCTGCACACCTGAAGGAAGCAACCCACGATGGCGAAGATCTTCACCGGCCGGCGCAAGACGTCGGTCGCCCGCGTCCGACTGGTGCCCGGCAGCGGCCAGTACACGCTGAACGGCCGCCCGCTGCAGGACTACTTCACGACCGAGACGCTCCAGGCGATGGTCCGCGAGCCCTTCGAGGTCACCGAGTCCGCCGGGCAGTTCGACGTGGTCGCCCGCATCCACGGCGGCGGTACGACCGGGCAGGCCGGTGCGCTGCGCCTCGGCATCGCCCGCGCGCTCGAGGACGAGGAGCCCGACTGGCGCGCGCCGCTGAAGTCCGCAGGCATGCTGACCCGCGACCCGCGGAAGGTCGAGCGCAAGAAGTATGGGCTCAAGAAGGCGCGCAAGGCTCCGCAGTACAGCAAGCGCTGACGCGCCGTGGGTCAGCTGTTCGGCACCGACGGGATCCGTGGGGTCGCCAACACGGAGCTGACACCCGAGCTGGTGGTGGGGCTGGGCCGTGCGCTCGTCCGCACCCTGCGCGAGGAGGGCAAGGACCGGCCGGTCGTGCTGGTCGGTCGCGACCCTCGCGCCTCGGGGGAGATGCTCGAGGCGGCGCTCGTCGCGGGGGTCACCTCCGCCGGCGGTGACGTCGTCGGCGTGGGCGTCATGCCCACGCCCGGTGTGGCGTTCCTGACGGCCGGGACCCCGAGCGCGCACGCCGGCGCGATGATCTCGGCCAGCCACAACCCGGTCGAGGACAACGGCATCAAGTTCTTCGGCCCACAGGGCGGCAAGCTCACCGACGCCGAAGAGGACCGCGTCGAGGACCTGCTGCAGTGGACGGCCGACGACCGTCCCGTGGGCGCCCACATCGGCCGCTTCCGCCGTGACCACGAGCTGCTCGTGCGCTACGTCGAGCACCTCACGGCGGCCGCCGACCGGACGCTGTCGGATCTGCACATCGTGGTCGACTGCGCCAACGGCGCGGCGTCGCACGTGGCGCCGTTCGTGCTCCGTCGGCTCGGCGCGCAGGTCGACGTGCTCAACGCCAGCCCCGACGGCACCAACATCAACGCGGGCTGCGGCTCGACCCACCCCGAGGTCGTCAGCGAGGCCGTGGTCGCGGCCGGGGCGGACATCGGGCTGTCCCACGACGGCGACGCCGACCGCCTGATCGCCGCCGACCACACCGGGGCGCTGGTCGACGGCGACGTGATCCTGGGCATCCTGGCCGCCGACCAGCAGCAGCGCGCCGGGCTCGACACCGTGGTCACGACGGTGATGACCAACCTGGGCTTCACCCGCGGCATGCAGCGCCTGGGCATCGAGGTCGTCCAGACGAAGGTCGGCGACCGCTACGTCCGCGATGCGATGCTGGCGGGTGGCCACCCGCTCGGCGGCGAGCAGTCCGGTCACATCATCCTGACCGACTACGCCACCACGGGCGACGGCGTGCTGACGGCGATCCGGCTGTTGAGCGTGCTCGCCCGGACCGGCCGGTCGCTGCGGGACCTGTCGGGCGTGATGGAGCGCATGCCGCAGGTGCTGCGCAACGTCGGCAACGTCGACCGCGCACGGCTGCCCGCCGCGGCGGCGGTGTGGCAGGCCGTCGAGGCCGAGGAGGCCGCGCTCGGCGAGGACGGCCGGGTGCTCGTCCGCGCGTCGGGCACCGAGCAGCTGGTCCGCGTGATGGTCGAGGCCGACACCGAGGACCGTGCCAGCGACGTCGCGGCACGGCTGGCCAAGGTGGTCGGCGACGAGCTCAGCCTCGGCTGACGCCGCGCCGGCGGGGCCGCACGAGCGGCAGGGCCAGCGGGTAGCGCATGGGCCGGCCCTCGTAGGCCAGTCCGGCGACGCCGATGACCACCGTCATCCACAGCACCACCAGCACCGCCATCAGCGTCGCCGGGGTCGGCAGGGCCTGGAACAGCAGCGCGGCCAGCAGCACCGACAGGTGGAAGTTCAGCGCCTCGCGCGCCTGGCCGCCGGCGAACCGGTCGCCGCCCTGCGACGCGGCGAGCCACACGACGGCGGGGCCGATCAGCCCGGCCGCCACCGGGACCGAGACGAAGAAGCCGACGAGCGTCGACAGATGCGCCATCATGGCCGTCGTGCGCGACGTCGCCGGCGGACGTGGCAGGTCGGAGGCCTCCGCGCTCATCGCACGACCTGGTGGGCGAGCATCCGCCAACAGTAGCCCGCGGGGTGTCGCAGGGCCGCGGGCCGGGACGCCTCCCGCAAGTCGCTGACCGACAGGACTCCCATGACATCCGAGCACCCAGGCGGGGTCCGGCGCGTCGTCGCGCTGGCCGGGGGCATCGGCGCCGCCCGCTTCCTGCGGGGGCTGGTGCGCGAGGTGCCGGCCGAGGCGCTGACCGTCGTCGCCAACACCGGCGACGACCTGCGGCTGCACGGCCTGCACATCAGCCCCGACCTCGACACCATCGCCTACACGCTGGGCGGCGGGGTGCACCCCACGCAGGGGTGGGGCCGGGCCGACGAGCACCGCACGGTCGCGACCGAGCTCGCCGACCGCTACGCCGAGCCGGGCTGGTTCACGCTGGGCGACCGCGACCTGGCGACCCACCTGCTGCGCACGGGCATGCTCGCCGACGGGGCGTCGCTGACGGAGGTCACCGACCGCATCGCGCGCGCCTGGGACCTGCCGCTGCGCCTGCTGCCGATGACCGACGCCCCCGTCGCCACCCGCGTGGCCACCGTCGACGGCCGCGTGCTGCACTTCCAGGAGTGGTGGGTGGGGGAGCGGGCCAAGCCCGACGTCGACCGCGTGTGGCTCGAGGGCGCCGAGCACGCCCGCCCCGCGCCCGGGGTGCTGGACGCCATCGCCGCCGCCGACGCGGTCGTGCTGTGCCCGTCGAACCCGGTGGTGTCGATCGGCACGATCCTGGCGGTGCCGGGCATCCGGGAGGCCCTGCGCGACCGGGTCGTGGTGGGCGTGTCGCCGATCGTCGGCGGCCGGGTCGTACGCGGCATGGCCGACCGGCTGCTGCCCGTGGTCGGCGCGGAGGTCAGCGCGGTGGGTGTCGCGGCGCTGTACCGCGACTTCCTCGACGGCTGGGTGATCGACGCCGCCGACCGCGACGCTGCGGCAGCGGTCACCGACCTCGGCATCCGGGTCGAGGTCACCGACACGATCATGCGCACGCCCGAGGTCGCGGCCGCGCTCGCCCGGACCGCGCTGGACCTCGCGGCCGGCCTGGCGTGACGGGCGTCGAGGTCCTCCCGGTCGCCGGGCTCCCGGACGTCGCCCCCGGCGACGACCTGGCCGCGCTGATCGCCGCGCACGCCGACCTGCGGCCCGGCGACGTGGTGGTCGTGGCGTCGAAGGTGGTCAGCAAGGCCGAGGGGGCGATCCACCACCCGCGGGACGGCGAGGCGCCGGCAGCCGCCCGGGCGCGCCTGGTCCGCGAGCAGGCCGCCCGGGTCGTCGCCGACGCACCGTGGGTCACGATCGTCGAGACGCGCCACGGCTTCGTGTGCGCGAACGCCGGCGTCGACGCATCCAACGTGGGCGACGGGGCCCTGCTCAGCCTGCCCGAGGACCCCGACGCCAGCGCCGTGCGGATCCGCGACGGCCTGCGCGCGTTGGGCCACACGCCGGTCGGGGTGATCGTCGCCGACACGTTCGGCCGGCCCTGGCGGACCGGCCAGACCGATGTTGCGCTCGGCGTGGCGGGCATCCCCGCGCTGCGGCGGGAGATCGGCGGCGTGGACCGCTACGGGCGGCCGCTCGACGTGACCGAGCCGGCCGTGGCCGACGAGATCGCCGGGGCGGCCGACCTGGCCCGCCGCAAGGCCGAGGGCGTGCCCGTCGTCGTGGTGCGCGGACTCGATCTGCCCGTTGACGAGCTGGCGTCCGGGCGGGACCTGGTGCGGCCGGCCGACACCGATCTGTTCCGGCGCGGGCGGGGCGGGCTGGCCGCCGCGCTGGTCGCCGAGCCGGCGCGCTTCGGCGGTCCGGTCGACACGCGGGACCTCTGGCGGGCCCAGGCGACCGTCGAGGCGATCTGCGGCGGCGGGGTCCAGCTGCGCCGGCTGCGGCCCCGCGACGGGAGGGTCGGCACCGAGGTCGCCGTGCTGTCCGACGCCCCCGCGACGGCCGGGCTCGCCGCCGGCCTGCTCCTCGCGCTGCTGGTGGACCTAGGCTATGGTGCGGTACTTGTCGAAGTCTCCGAGGCGCCGACGGTCTGGGCGGGACGACCGTTCGCCGGGACCTGACACGGTGGCTTCTGTCCGGCGGAGCCGGTGCACCCAGTGCGTCGTGCACCAGGCTCCATGAATCGTCCGACGACCGTAGGTTGATCGACATGTGTGGAATCATCGGCTACACGGGCGCCGCGCCCGTGACCGACATCCTGATCGGTGGCCTGGCCACGCTGGAGTACCGGGGGTACGACTCGGCCGGCGTCGCCGTGCTGACCGGCAACGGCGACCCACGGGTCCGGGTGGTCAAGCGGGCCGGCAAGCTCGCGAACCTGCGCGAGGTGCTCGACGGCACCTGGCTGGAGGGGACGACCGGCATCGGGCACACGCGGTGGGCGACCCACGGCGAGCCCAATGACCGCAACGCCCACCCCCACCAGGACGCCGACGGTGACCTGGCGATCATCCACAACGGGATCTTCGAGAACTTCGGCGAGCTCAAGGCGCAGCTCGCCGGCGACGGCCACGAGTTCGCGTCGGACACCGACACCGAGGTCATCGCCCACCTCATCGGCAGCTGCTACGACCCCGGCGACGGTGGACCGGAGGCGCTGGCCGCGGCGGTGCGGTCGGCCCTGCAGCGCGTCGAGGGCGCCTTCGCGATCGCGGTCATCGACCGGCGGTCGCCCGACACCATCGTGGCGTCGCGCCGCGAGGCCCCGCTGGTGCTCGGCCACCTCGACGGCGCGAGCCTGCTGTCGTCGGACGTCGCCGGCCTGATCGCCCACACCCGCGACGTCGAGGCGCTGCTCGACGACCAGGTCGCCACCCTCACGCCCGACGGCATCACCGTGACCGACATCCACGGGCAGCCGTCGGAGGGTCACCGCTACACCGTCGACTGGGACGTCGACATCGCCGAGAAGCAGGGCTACCCCCACTTCATGCTCAAGGAGATCCACGAGCAGCCGGGCGCCCTGCGCGAGACCCTGCTGGGCCGCGCCCGCGACGGCCGCATCGTGCTCGACGAGCAGCGCATCGGCGACGACGAGTTCCGCCACCTCGACAAGGTCTACGTGCTGGCGTGCGGCACCAGCTACCACGCGGGCATGGTCGCCAAGTACGCGCTGGAGCACTGGGCCCGCGTCCCGGTCGAGGTCGAGATCGCCAGCGAGTTCCGGTACCGCGACCCGATCCTCACCCCGCACACCCTGGTCGTGGCGATCAGCCAGTCGGGGGAGACGGCCGACACGCTGGCCGCCGCCGCGCACGCCCGCGCCCAGCGCGCCAAGGTCGTCACGATCAGCAACGTCGTGGGCAGCTCGCTGGCGCGCGAGGCCGACGCGGTCCTCTA
>CAYVGE010000187.1:0-7872 GCA_964450395.1 uncultured Actinomycetota bacterium | reverse complement strand
GGTGACGCTGGTCCACAAGGGCAACATCATGAAGTTCACCGAGGGCGCCTTCCGCTCGTGGGGCTACGAGCTGGTGAAGGACGAGTTCTCGGACGTCGCGGTCAGCTGGGAGGACAGCGGCGGCGACCCCGGCGACAAGCTGCTGGTCGAGGACGTCATCGCCGATGCGATGCTGCAGCAGATCCTCACGCGACCCGACGAGTACGACGTCATCGCCACCATGAACCTCAACGGCGACTACATCTCCGACGCCCTGGCCGCGCAGGTCGGCGGCATCGGCATCGCGCCGGGCGGCAACATCAACTACGAGACCGGCATCTCGGTGTTCGAGGCCACGCACGGCACCGCGCCGAAGTACGCGGGGCAGGACAAGGTCAACCCCGGCTCGCTGATGCTGTCGGGGGTCTCGATGCTGCACCGCATGGGCTGGTCGGAGGCCGCCGAGCTGGTGGTGTCGTCGATGGAGGCGGCGATCTCGGAGAAGCTGGTCACCTACGACTTCGAGCGCCAGATGGACGTCGCGACGCTGCTGAAGACCAGCGAGTTCGCCGACGCGATGATCGAGCGCATGTGACGAGCGAGACCGCCGCCCGCCGGCCTGCCGGCGCGCACCCGGACCGCGCGCCGCGCCTGCGGCCGGACCAGCTGCTGGCCGACTCGATCACCCGGGTCGGCCGGTTCGCACGGATCGATCCCAGGCTGGGCCGCGACCTGCCGCGGCTGGTCCGCGTGCTGGGCGTGGTCGGCTGGGCGGCGCTGGTCGGGGAGTCGTTCCGGCGGGCCCGGGCGCAGCGCGACCCGGCGGCGTGACCGCGGCGCAGCCGCCCGGGTCCGGTGGTCCCACCGAGGGACATCCGCGGCTGCGTGGCGACCCCGCCGGCAACGGGTCGACGGCCTTCGGGTCGGTCGATCCGCTGCGCGCGTACGCGGGCTTCGGGCGTCGCCTGGTGTCGGCGGTCGTGGACTTCGTGCTGCTGGTGCTGGTGGCGTTCGGCGTCGCGGCCGCGGCGGGGTGGTCCGACGACGCCGCGCTCGTCGGCCGGCTCGGTGGCGGCTGGTCGGTGTCGCTGACGCCCGACAGCATCCCGGAGCTGCTCAGCATCGGGTACTTCACCTGGCTGCACGCGGCGGCCGCCGGGCAGTCGATCGGCAACCGGGTCGCGGGCGTGCGGGTGGCCGACGCCGCCACGGGCCGGCCGCTGTCGGCCGGCCGGGCGCTGCTGCGGGTGCTGGTCAGCTTCGTGTCCGAAGCGGCCCTCCTGGTCGGCTACCTGTGGATGCTGTGGGACCCGCAGCGTCAGACATGGCACGACAAGGCCGCGCGGTCGGTGGTGCTGGTGACGGCCGCCTCGCCGCCGCCGGGCCCGTTCGGCCGCCTGCGCCGCGGCGCCTGACCGCCCAGCGCGTGGTCGCCCGCACGGTGGCGGATCGGGCGCACGCGCCCGGGCGTGCCGCGCGCCGGTGGTGTCGGCGCGCCGACCGTGCGCCCGGCCGTGGACGGCCCGTTGGACACGACAGCCTGCGGCGAGCACGTACACTGTCCCGCGTTCCGGCCGGGTAGCCAAGTGGTAAGGCAGGGGCCTGCAAAGCCCTTATTCGCGGGTTCGATTCCCGCCCCGGCCTCCAGGTGCATCCGCATCCGCGTCGGCGACGTCGCCCCGCCGCCGGTGGTCGCCTGAGACCGGGCCGGCGCCGGTCAGGTCGGCCGGCGCCGGCCGCGGTGGTGTGATCTCCCTGGGCCGGCGGGTACACCCGGGTCAGTCGTTCGACGTCTTCCATCCCATGCTCGAGGAGCGAACTGACCCATGCGTACGATCACGATCCAGGGTGTCGAGGTACCGGTGCTCGGCTTCGGTACCTGGCAGCTCGAGGGCGCCGTCTGCGAGCGCGGCGTCGGCCATGCGCTCGATGTCGGGTACCGTCACGTCGACACCGCGCAGATGTACGGGAACGAGGACCGCGTCGGCGCGGCGCTGGCCGCCAGCGACGTCGACCGCGGGGACGTCTTCCTCACGACCAAGCTCGGCAACGATGTGCACGCCCCCAGCGAGGTGCGCGCCAGCACCGAGGAGAGCCTGCGCAAGCTGCAGACCGACTACGTCGACCTGCTGCTGATCCACTGGCCGGTCAGCGACACGCCGATCGAGACCACGCTCGACGCGATGCTCGAGCTGCGCGAGGAGGGCAAGGTGCGCAACGTCGGCGTCAGCAACTTCCAGCCGCGGCAGGTCGAGCGCGCCGTGGAGCACGCCCCGATCTTCGCCAACCAGGTCGAGTACCACCCGTTCCTGGGCCAGGAGGAGCTGCTCCGACTGGCGCGCAAGCACGATCACCTGCTGACCGCGTACTCGCCGCTGGCCCGCGGTGACGTGTTCTCCGACGACACCCTGCAGCGCATCGCCGACGCCCACGACGTCAGCGCCGCCGAGGTCGCGCTGGCGTGGCTGATCAGCCAGGACCACGTGGCGGCGATCCCCAAGTCGACGTCGTTCGACCACATCGCGTCGAACCTCACCGCCCTCGACGTCGAGCTGACCGACGACGAGGTCCGCGAGATCTCCGGGCTCGAGCGGGGCGAGCGGCTCGTCGATCCGCCGTTCGCGCCCTGGTAGGGCACACCACCGACGGGTCGGGTGCGCGTCAGGCCCGGAACGGAGAGGCGGCGATGAAGGGTGCTTCCAGCTCGCCCATCGGCGTCGACGGGGGACCGTCGGCGACGAGCTCGTCGCTGATGCGGTACCAGTTGGCGGTGGCGTGCAGCCGTCCGAGGATCGAGTTGACGCCCCACTGGATGCGGTTGAGCAGCAGGTAGTCCGGGGGCAGGTTGAGCCGCCGCAGCAGGTCGAGGTACCCGGCGCGGGGATCGGTGGTCGAGCGGATGACCTCGCGGGCGAACTCCGGCGTGTAGGTGAACGGCTCGTCCTCCAGGATCGGCCGGTTGAACATCTGGAACCAGGCCATCAGCTGCGCCGGGTCGACGCCGGCGCGGCGTTCGGGCAGGAAGCCGGCCTCGCCGAGCACGTCCATCAGCGCGTCGACGTCGCCCGAGCGCACGACCGCGAGCTGGCGGCGGATGGCGTCGCGGGTCGCGGAGGTGAACAGCTTGACGCTGCCGAAGTCGAGGAACACGACGCGTCCGTCACCGGGGAACAGGTAGTTGCCGGGGTGCGGGTCGCCGTTGAACAGCCGGAAGCGGTGCAGCGACCCGAAGACGAAACGGTAGATCGCCTCGCCGTAGCGCTGGCGCTGCTCCTCGGTGCTGGTGCGCATCATCTCGTCGAAGCTGGCGCCCTCGGCGAAGTCGCTGACGATGATGCGGGGGCGGCAGTGGTCGTGGTGCACCGCGGGCACGGCGATGAACGGGTGCCCGTCGTAGCGCTCGGCGAACGCGGCCTGGTACTGCGCCTCGCGCTGGTAGTCGATCTCGTCGACCATGCGGTCCCGCAGCTCGTCCATCAGCGGCTTGATGCGCAGGTTCGGCGAGATCATCCGCGCCATGGGCGCCAGCAGCTCGGCGTTGGCCAGGTCCGACTCGATGGCCTCGGCCACCCCCGGGTACTGCACCTTCACGACGACCTCCTCGCCCGACACCAGCCGCGCCCGGTGGACCTGGCCGATGCTGGCGCTGGCGAGGGGGTCGTCGTGCCACTGGGCGAAGACCTCCTCGGCCGGTGCGCCGTACTGCTGGCTGACGACCCGGCGGATGGCGGCCGGGTCGGCCGGCGGTGCCGAGTCACGCAGGTCGGCCAGCACCTCGTGGTAGGCGGCCTGCGCGTCCGGCGGCAGGTCGAGATCCACGAAGCTGGCGAGCTGGCCCAGCTTCATCGCCGCGCCCTTCATCGATCCGAGCAGGTCCAGCATCTTGTCCGCGGTCGCCGCATGGAACTGCAGCTCGGCGTCGTCGACGTCACTGAGGCCGCGCAGCCGCGAGACCAGGTAGTTCGCACTCGTCGATGCGGAGAGTCGTGCGAGAGCTGCACCGCGTGCAACCCTTGAGGGCGTGGAACGATCGTCGAAGGACATGCAGCCATGATGCCCCGCGGTTCCGACAGCAGCGCCGACCGGATGGTCGCGTCGCCCGCGCGTGCGCTGCTGCTGGGTCGCGACCACACCACGCAGGGGACCTCGGCGGTCCTTTCGACCGGCCGCTGTGCCGTGGGGATCGCCCGCGGATGGGAGCCCAAGCCCTACGCCTACGTCGACCCCAACGAGGACGCCGTCGCGGTGGTCGACGCCGACGACGCGCAACTGTTGGTGGTGGCCGACGGCCACCACGGGCACGAGGCGTCGCACGAGGCGGTCACGGCCGTGGTGGAGCTGCTGGGCTCCCCACCGCGCCCCGCCGACCTGCGGCTCCGCGAGCTGCACGAGGGCGCGCGGCTCGTCGCCGAGCGCGTGCGGACCGTGCCGTCGGGCGACACGGCCCCGCGGACGACGCTGGTCGTCGCGCTGCGCTCGGCGCGGCACCTGCAGTGGTTCGCGGCGGGGGACTCGGCGCTGCTGGTCGTCGCGCCCGAGGCAGCGTTGCAGCTGACCACGCTGAGCCGCTGGTTCTTCGGTGACGACCCGGCGGCCGCGACGACGCGGCGGGGCGTCCGCCACGGACGCATCGACCTGCCGCCCGACGCCACGGTCGTCGTGGCCACCGACGGCTACACCGACTACCTGCCCCATCGCCTCCCACCCGCGGAGTCCGCCGCCCGCGCGGTGCGCGACGCGGTGGACGCCGAACGTGCGGCCGTCGCACTGCTCGAGCAGGCGCGCGTCGGCGGCGCCGGCGACAACGTCGGTGTGTCGGTGTCGCTGCCGTGGTAGAAGCGACCACGATGGACACCACCACCTTCTCGGTCACGTCGGGCAGCCGCTTCGCGGTCGTGGACATCACCGACCAGGTCGCGGACTGGGTCGGGGGACGCGGCGATGGGCTGTGCAACCTGCTGGCGCAGCACGCGACCGCCGGCCTGGCGCTGATGGAGACCGGCTCGGGCAGCGAGCAGGACACCGAGACGGTGCTGCGCCGGCTGCTGCCGGTCGACGACGACGCCTACCGCCACCGGCACGGCAGCGAGGGGCACGGTGGCGACCACGTCCTGCCGGTCGTCGTCTCGCCGTCGCTGACGCTGCCGGTGGTCGACGGGCGCCTCGCGCTGGGCACGTGGCAGTCGGTGGTGCTGGTCGATCCCAACGTCGACAACCCACAGCGCCGGGTGCACGCCTCGTTCCTCACCGGCGCGTGAGCCAGGAGGCTCGATGGCGGACCTACGCGACGCCGACGACCTCGCCGACCTCGTGGCGGGGCGGCTGGACGGGCGGCTGGCCGACATCGCGGGTGACCTCGCCCGCGTGGTCGTCCGGCGCCACCCGTTCGGCCTCCCGCGCGACCCCGATACGCGCGCCGACGTCATCGCCGAGGGCGCACAGCTGATCGCCGACCGCGAGCCCGGCTCGCTGGCGCTGCGGGCGTACACGCCCGACGGTGGGGCCGGCACGATGATCGCGGTCGTCACCGAGGACGCGCCGTTCATGATGTCCAGCATCGCCAGCCACCTCGAACGGGCGGGGCTGGCAGCGGCCAACCACGCCTACCCCGAGTTCGGCGTCGTCCGCGCCTCCGACGGGACGATCACGGGGCTGTGCCCGGCCCGCGGCGCCGACGAGCGGCAGACGTGGATCCACGTCGAGCTGACGCGACGGCTGGCCGACGATGCCATCGACGAGCTCGCCGGCGCCCTGCGCCACGTGCTGGGCCAGGTCCGTGCCGCCACGGGCGACTTCGCGGCCATGCAGGGGCGGGTCGACGCCATCATCGAGTCCGCGGCCACCGTGGACGGCCGCGACGAGGTGGTCGCGCTGCTCCGCTGGCTGGTCGACGATCACTTCATCTTCCTCGGAGCCGTGGACCACGAGCTCGACGGCTCGGTGGTGGAGGGCAGCCCACTGGGCGTCCTGCGCGATGCCGACGTCCTCGACCACCTGGCCGATCCCGTCACGAAGGACGGCGAGCGGTTGACGGTCGCCCTGACCGCCCGTCGCAGCATCGTGCACCGTCACGAGCGCATGGTCGACCTCGTCGTGCGCTGCACCGGCGACGACGCGCCGCCGGTGCGCCGAATGGTCGGGCTGTTCGCCAAGAAGGCGACGGCCGAGCCGGTCACGACCATCCCCGTCCTGCGCCGGTGGGTCCGGGACGTGGCCGCATCGGAGGACATCGTCTCCCACTCGCACGACGAGCGGATGCTGCGCTCCGTCGTCGAGGCGCTGCCCAAGGACGCGCTGTTCACGGCCGACGCCGACCGCCTGGCCGACGTGTTCGACACGCTCGTGCGCGACGAGCGCGGCACCGTGCGCGTGGTCGCGTGGGACCACCCTCCCTCCGACGCCGTGGTGGTGGTCGTCGCACTGCCGCGCGCGCGGTTCGACCAGTCGCTGCGCGCCGCGATCGACGAGCGGGTCGCCGGCCGGTTCGACCGCGACGCCACCGAGGCGTTCGTCGGCTTCCACGAGGACCAGGTGCTCCTGACCTACGTCGTCGCGAGGGACGGCAGCGGTGGGCGGGTCGACACCAGCGGGGCGGCGTACGACCTGCGGGAGCAGATCGGCCTGCTCAGCCAGACCTGGGCCGAGCGGGTGCTGGCCAGGGCGCCGTCGGCGGAGGTCGCCGGCGAGGTGGCCGGCCTGCTCGACCACCTGTCCGCCAGCTACCGCGACGCCGTCCCGCCGTCGGAGGCGGTTGACGACTGCCGGCAGTTGTCCGCGATGACGTCGGGCGACGAGGACGTCCGCATGGCGGTGCTGTTCACCGAGCGGGCCGATGGCCGGCGCACCGGCCCGAGCCTGCGCTGCAAGCTGTACCGCCGTGGGCCGGCCGTGGAGCTGTCGCGGTTCGTGCCGATCCTCGAGAGCCTGGGCCTGGTGGTCGTCGAGTCGGTGCCGCACGTGCTGAGCGGCGTCGGGGGCGGTGGGGACGGCTCGGGGCTGCGCATCCACGACTACGGCGTGCGGCTGCGGGTCGACATCGACTTCCACGTCGGCGACGACGGTCGTCGGCTCGCGGAGGCCGCGCAGGCGGTGTGGGCCGGCGAGGCCGAAGCCGACTCGTTGAACCAGTTGGTCCTGCTGGCCGGGCTGCACTGGCGCGACGTCGCGGTGATCCGGGCGTACCGGCAGTTCCGGCGCCAGGTCGGCACCACCTTCACGGCGCAGTTCCAGAACGATGCCCTGTGCGAGCACCCCGAGATCGCCCGGGCGCTGATGGAGTACTTCGTCGCCCGCTTCCGACCCGGCATCCCCGAACCCGAGGAGCGGATGGCCGACAGCCGGCAGTGGCTGCTCGACACCCTCGAGGAGGTCAACCGGCTCGACCAGGACCGGATCCTGCGCGGCTACCTCGAGCTGATCGACGCCACGATCCGCACCAACCGCTACCGGCGGCCCCGCCCGGGCCGGCTGGCGTTCAAGTTCAACTCGTCGAAGATCCCCGACCTGCCCAAGCCGGTGCCATACCGCGAGATCTTCGTCTACAGCCCGCGGATGGAGGGCATCCACCTGCGCGGTGGTCCGGTCGCCAGGGGCGGCCTGCGCTGGAGCGACCGCCAGGAGGACTTCCGCACCGAGGTGCTGGGACTGATGAAGGCGCAGATGGTCAAGAACGCCGTCATCGTGCCCACCGGCTCGAAGGGCGGCTTCGTCCTCAAGCGCTCGGTGCCGGCCGACGACGTGAAGGCCGAGGTCCGCCGCCAGTACGAGTGCTTCATCCGCGGGCTGTTCGACCTGACCGACACGATCGTCGACGGCGTCACCCGCCACCCCGACGACGTGCGGTGCCACGACGGCGACGACCCCTACCTGGTCGTCGCCGCCGACCGCCGGACC
>CAYVGE010000186.1:0-7945 GCA_964450395.1 uncultured Actinomycetota bacterium | reverse complement strand
GGGTACATGAACATCATCTCCATCTCGAAGGCGATGAACAGCAGCGTCATGGGGTAGTAGCGCACGTGGAACCTGTTCCAGGCGTGCGTCTCCGGTTCCCAGCCACCCAGCACCGGCACCCGTTGGGGCGCCGTCGAGCGGTACGGCGACAGGCGGCGCGCCAGCAGCACGCACGCCGCGGTGGCCAGCGCCGCGAGCGCCGCCACGATCAGCCCGGAGAGGAACGCGCTCAGCACCGGCGCACCGCCCGCTGACCCCGGCGGCTCACCCGCCACCCGCCGCGGCCGCACCGTCCGGTGTGCCATCGCCACCACCGGCGACGACATCGAGCACCCGCATCAGCGCGGGGTCGACGAGCCGGTAGTAGATCACCCGGCCGTCGCGCCGGTTGCGGACCACGCCGGCGGTCCGCAGCAGCCGCAGCGCGTGGGAGACCGAGGAGTCCGAGACGTCGAGCGCGAGCGCGAGGTCGCCGACGCACAGCTCACCGGCCGCATGCAGCGCGCCGACGATGCGCGCGCGCACCGGGTCCGCCAGCAGCCGGAGCGTGGCGACGGCCTCCTCGACCCGGTCCGCCGACAGCGCACCGTGGCGCGCCGCGGCGACGCGCTCGGGGTCGATCGGGTGGTCGTGGTCGTCGGGTGCCACGGGCGTCACCCTAGGTCGACATCCTCACATCTGCAAAACCGTGAGGATGTGCCGATGAAGGTCGTCGCGGGCGCGCCGCGGCTCGATGGGTCACCCTGGGGGCGGCACGGACAGGAGGCGCGGGTGGACGTAGGCGTGGTCGGCGCAGGCATCGTCGGGCTGGCGACGGCGTGGGCGCTGCGGGAACGTGGTGCCAGGGTGACGGTCTACGAGCAGGGCGTGCCTGGCAACGCGCAGTCGGGTGGCAGCGGACGCATCTTCCGCCACGCCCACGACGACCCGCGGCTGGTGCACGCCGCCGTCGCGGCCCGCGCCCGGTACGTGGCGTGGAGCGACCGCTTCGGCGTGCGCCTGATCTCGGGCGGCGGGGTCGTGGCGATGGGGCCGGCGATCCATGACCGGCTCACGCTCCTGTCGGAGGCCGGCGTACCCGCCCGGCTGATCGGTGCGGACGAGTTGGCGCGTCGTGCGCCCCTGCTCGGCGGGCATGCGGGACCGGTGCTGCTCGACGAGGCCGGCGGCGCCATCGACACGCGCGCGGCGGTCGCGGCGCTGGGCGCCGCGCTCGGCGACGCCCTGGTCGCCGACGAGGTGCTGGTCGTGCGGGCCGTGGACGACACCACCGGTGAGGTCCGCGCGGGGGGCGTCACGGCCCGCCACGACCGGGTGGTCGTCTGCGCGGGGCGGGGCACCGCCGCGCTCGCCCGCGCGGTCGGGCTGTCACTGCCCGTCGAGGTGACGGCGTCGCTGCGCCTCACGTTCCGCGTCCGGTCGACACGGTCCGGAGTGCGTGGCGGTGTGGCACGGCAGCCCGCGTGCCTGCAGGACTCCAGCGGCGACTTCGGCGAGGTCGGCGTCTACGGCACGCCGGTCCCCGGCGCCCCGGCCTACGCGGTCGGCATCGGCGGCAGGCACGCGACGCATCCGGGCGGCGGCCTGCTGGACCCCGCGGCACCCGCGCGCCTGGCCGAGCGGATCGTGGCCTACGTCCGGCGGGCGCTGCCGGGCCTCGACCCCGACCCGATCGGCCACCGTCACTGCTGGGTGACGGACCTGCCATGGGGTGACGACGGTGTCGGCGTCTGGGAGGCCGGCCCGCTGCTGTTCCCGGCGGGCCACAACCTGTTCAAGCACGCGCCGTGGCTGGGTGACCAGCTGGCGCGCGCGACGCTGGACGGCCGGCTGGCCGACGTGCTCCGCCCCGCATCGCAGCTGGGGCGCCGGCCGTCCCCGGCGGCCACGCGACGGTGACCGACCGGTCGGCCCGGTCGCGGTGCGGGCGGCTCAGCCCCGCTCGTAGTGGTAGACCAGCTCGGTCGCCCGGTCGCCGTCGTAGGTGACGGTGATCGTGTCGCCCTCGTCGGTCAGCTCGTAGACCGAGCGGTCCGCGGGGTCCCCCTCGGATTCGGACGGTGCCTCCGAGCCGTCGTCGCCGCCGGAACCGTCCCCGTCGTCGGCCTCGGCGTCGTCCTGCGGCACCGGCTCGCCGAGGACCTCCTCGATCTCGCCGCGGGAGTCACCGACGCGGATGCCGAGCTCGGTGCGGTAGGACCGGCTGGTCACGATCATGTCGGCGATGAAGTTGCGGGACGGCTGGTACAGCTCGTGCACCACGACGTCGAGCCCGTCGTAGCGCAGCGTCACCGCGCGTCCCGGCTGCTGTGGCTCCGGCGCGTCCTCCTTCTCCATCTCCTGGGGCTCACCGAGGACCTCGATGACCCGCGCGGCGTTGGTGCCGGGGATCGCGACGGAGTCGGGGTCGAGCAGCGGCGCGAGCGACACCCGTCCGCCGCCGACGCTGCCGCCGCCTCGGCCCAACGACATGATCTCGGCGCAGCCGCTCAGCAGCACGACCAGCGCGCAGGCCAGCAGCAGGCGGGCCGCGCTCGGCGTTCGCACGGTCGTGCCTCCATCGTCCGGGCTCGTGGTCGGGCGTCGTGTGCCTGTGGCATCCCCGATGCGACGCACCACCACCGGGAACCCTAACCGTGCGTCGCGCGCATGACAGCGATCTGACGCAGCGTGCGCCGTCCACGGGTCAGGGGGTCGGCCCGAACCGCTCGGTGCGCACGGCCGACGCCGAGAACCCCGCGTCGAGGACGGCATCGCCGGCGGCCTCGACGAACGCGTGCGATCCGCACACGAACACGGTGGCCGCCGGGTCGATGCCCGCGTCGCGGATCAGCGCCGGCGTGATCCGCCCCTCGTGGCCTGTCCAGCCCGCGGGCGCCCGGCGGGTGAAGGTCAGCAGCACGTCGTCACCGAGCTCGTCGGCGTAGCGGACGTCGTCGGGCGTGCGGACCGAGTGCACCAGCCGCATCGGCGTGTCGGGTGCGATGCGCCGGCGGTGGCGGAGCATCGCCATCAGCGGCACCACGCCGGACCCACCGCCGACGAGCAGCACCGGCGACTCGCCGCGCCACACGAACCAGCCGCCGAACGGGCCGCGCAGCTCGAGCTCGTCGCCGACCTCGGCCACGTCGTGGAACCACGTCGACACCTCGCCCTCGTCCAGGCGGTCGACGGTCAGCTCGATGCCGCCGGCGTCCAACGGCGACGAGGCGATGCTGTAGGAGCGCTGTGCCCGGTAGCCGTCCGGCGCGGTCAGCCGCACGTCGTAGTGCTGGCCCGGCAGGTGCGGCATCCACAGCGGCAGCTCGAGCCGGAAGGTCAGGGCGCGCGGCGTCTCGACGCGGATGGCCGAGATCCTGGCGACCTGCCAACGGCCGGGCGCGCGCGGCGCCGGGGACGTCAGTCGTTCCAATACCGCTCCTCACGCCAGGGGTCACCGCGGTTGTGGTAGCCGTTGGCCTCCCAGAACCCCGGTTCGTCGTGGTCCATGATGCGCAGGCCGGCCAGCCACTTGGCGCTCTTCCACAGGTACAGGTGGGGGACCAGCAGCCGGACCGGTCCGCCGTGGGCCCGCGGCAGCTCCTCACCTTCGTACCCCGTCACGACCCACGCCTGGCCGCCCGTCAGGTCCTCGACCGGCACGTTGGTCGTGTACCCGCCGTGGCACCAGGCCATCGCGTAGCCGCCGAGCGGCTCCGCCTCGTCGAGCAGCACGTCGACCGACACGCCGCGGAACGTCGTGTCGAACTTCGACCACTTCGTCACGCAGTGGATGTCGGTGTGGACGTCGTCGTGGGGCAGCTCCCGGAACTGCGCCGCCGACCACTCGCGTGGTTCCGCCACCATCCCGTCGATGCGCAGCGTCCAGTCGTCGGGGCCGATGCGCGGGGTCACGCCGGCCGTCAGCACCGGGAAGCCCGCCTCGACGTACTGCCCCGGCGGCAGGCGGACGGCAAGGTCCTCGGGGACGCGGCGGCGTCGGCCGAAGCCGCGGGTGAAGGATCCGGCCACCGGGTGCCTCCTCGTCAGGGGACTGCGTCGGCCCAGTCTCGACCACGGTGCCGCCCTGCGCATCCGTCGGATGGGCGCACCACCGGGCGGCGCGCGACCGTGATCGTGGGCCTGGTGGGCGCCGGCGGGGCTCGGGCGGATCCTCGCGCAGCAACTCGCCGCCTTCGACCACGCGGGGGCGATGACGACCGTCCTGACGCTGATCGCGCCGGCGTTCGCCGTCGACCTGTGCGGTGCCGGCATCCGTCGCAGCCTCGAGTGATCTGTGGGGTGACGTGTTGGATTCCACAGGTCACCGGAGAACGCGGCATACTTGACAAGGCGTCGAGCAGCATGCTCGCGTCCGGAGGGAGGGTCGTTGCCGATGGTCGACACCGTCTCGCCGTCGGACGGCACGGAGTTTCGTCACGATGCGCTGCTCTACCGTGGGCTCGACGACTTCTGCGCGGCCGTCTCGGCATTCGCCAAGGACGCGACGGCCGCGGGTGAGCCCACCCTCGTGGTAGCCACCGCCGACCGGCTGGCGCGCCTGGCGTCCATGGTCGACGAGGGGTCCGTGCGGCTGGTGGACATGGCCGAGGTCGGCGCGAACCCGGCCCGGATCATCGCCGCGTGGCGCGACTTCACCGACGAGCACGCGGGCACGCCGGTGCGCGGGGTGGGCGAGCCGATCTGGGCGGGCCGGAGCCCCGCCGAGGTCGCCGAGTGCCAGCAGCACGAGCGGTTGCTCAACGTCGCGTTCGCCGACACCCCTGGGTTCTGGCTCGTGTGCCCGTACGACGTCGAGTCCCTGCCGGTCGACGTGGTCGAGGAAGCCCGCCGCAGCCACCCCATGCTCGTCGCGGAGCACGGTCGGGTCGTCAGCGGTGCCTACGCGGCGACCGATGCCCTGACCGCCGCCACCGACGGGGCGCCGTTGCCGCCGCCGCCCGCGCGGGCGGTCGTGCACGCCCTGCGCCCCGGCCGGCTCGCAGACCTCCGGGCGTTCGTGGAGGCCGCCGCCACCGACCTCGGGCTCGACGGCGACCGTGCCCGCGACCTGGTGGTGGCCGTGAACGAGGTCGCGACCAACAGCGTGCTCTACGGCGGCAGCCGGGCCGCGGTCCACCTGTGGCGGGACCGCGCGACGGTCGTCTGCGAGGTGACCGATGCCGGACTGTTCGTCGACCCGCTCGCGGGCCGGCTGCGTCCCGGCCACGACGAGGCCGACAACCGCGGGCTGTGGATGGTCAACCAGCTGTGCGACCTGGTCCAGCTGCGCCTGACGCCGGACGGCACGGTCGTCCGGCTGCACGTCCGGGGCTGACCAGGCACCGGGCTCCCTCCGGGGTCTTCCTGGTCGCCTTCGCGGGCGCGCCGCAGGCGGTACGCGACGCCGGTGCGCTGGCTGACGCCCGGTGTGGCCATCGACCTCGGCGCCGAGGTCGTGCCGCACGCCTGACCCCGGGACCCGGAGCCAGGATCGCACGGGCCGTGGACGGCGGCGCCGCGCCGCGATAGCGTGCGCAGCGTCCTCGTCGTCGTCGATCGGCATCGGCCGTGCGCCTCTGAGATCACCGCTGCCGCGCCCGGCATCGCCGGTGCGTCGGATGATCTGCACGCGGCCGTCCACGCCGCCGCCGGGAGTCTCCCGGTCCCGCGATCTCCGACCACCGTCGCGCCCGTCGCGGCATCGGTACGCGTCCGCGCACCTGCGACGCCTCGGAGCCGCGCATGCCATCGATCTCGTGCACCGACCTGACCTTCTCCTGGCCCGACGGCACCCCGGTGCTCGACGGGCTGGACCTCGCCCTCGGGCCGGGCCGCATCGGCCTGCTCGGAACCAACGGCAGCGGCAAGTCCACGCTGCTGCGCCTGGTGGCCGGCGAGCTGCGACCGACGCGCGGCGCCGCGCGCGTCGATGGCGTCCTGGCCATGGTGCCCCAGCACGTCGCGCTGCTGACGTCCCGGTGCGTCGACGAGGTGCTCGGCATCGCCGACGTTCGTGCGGCCCTGCGGGCGTTGGAGCGCGGCGAGGGCCAGGCCCACCACGTCGACGCGATCGGCGACCGCTGGGACGTCGAGGAGCGGGCTCGGGCGCTGCTGGACGACCTCGGCCTGGGCCACCTCGGGCTGGACCGCACCGTGGGATCGGTCTCGGGCGGCGAGGCCACGTCGCTGGCCGTCGCCGCCCAGCTGCTGCGCCGGCCCGACGTGCTGCTGCTCGACGAGCCGACGAACAACCTCGATCTCGAGCGGCGTCACCGGCTGCACGCCGCGCTCGACGCGTTCGGCGGGGTGCTGCTGGTGGTCAGCCACGACCGCGGGCTGCTCGAGCGGGTCGAGCAGATCGTCGAGCTGCGCGACGGTGCCGCCCGCGTGTACGGCGGCGGCCTGTCGCACGCCGAAGGCGTCATCGCCGAGGAGCAGGCCGCAGCCTCGCGCCGGGTCCGCGGTGCCCGCGCCGACCTGCGGCGGCAGCGCCGGGAGCTCGTCGAGGCACAGACGGTCGTCGACCGCCGTCGGCGGACCGGGCGGAAGGCCCAGGTCGAGCAGCGCGTGCCGAAGATCGTGGCGGGGGCGCGGCAGCGGGCGGCGCAGGTCTCGGCCGGTCGGCTCCGCGACGTCCACGAGGGCCGCATCGCCGACGCCGAGGCTTCCCTGCGGTCCGCCGAGGAGGCGGTGCGCGACGACGCCGTGATCCGCGTCGAGCTGCCGGAGACCCTGGTCCCGGCACGCCGGCGGGTGGTGACCTGCGCGCAGGTCACCGTCGCGCTCGCGTCCGACCGCGCGCGACTGTGGCGGACGCCGCTCGACCTCGTCGTCCGCGGTCCGGAGCGGATCGGGCTGCTCGGGCCCAACGGGTCCGGCAAGACGACGCTGCTGCGGCTGCTCGCGGGGCAGCTGGCACCCGACGCCGGCGTGGTGGAGCCCGGGGTCGTCGGCATCGGCGTGCTGCCGCAGCGCCTCGACGTGCTCGACGACGACCGCAGCCTGCTCGACACCGTCCATGCGGCGGCACCCGGCGCGACCGACGGTGCGCTGCGCGCCCGCCTCGCGCGGTTCCTGTTCCGTGGCGCCCGCGTCGAACAGCGCGTGGCGACGCTGTCCGGCGGCGAGCGCTTCCGGGCCGTGCTCGCCACGCTGCTCAGTGCCGAACCGCCACCGCAGCTGCTGCTGCTCGACGAACCGACCAACAACCTCGACCTGGCCAGCGTGGCGCAGCTCGAGGCGGCCGTGGGGGCCTACGAGGGCGCGCTCGTCGTTGCGAGCCACGACATGGCCTTCCTGCGGCGGATCGGCCTCACCCGCTGGCTGCACCTGGACGCCGACGGTCTGCGCGAGGGGGGACCGCCCGACGACGGTGGCCTCCGGGAGCCCGAGGCGCCGATGTGACGCGCCTGCTCCCCGGCCGCGCCTCAGGCGTGACGGCGTCGGGCTACGACCGGGCGCCTCAGGTGCCGATCGGGATGCGCAGCTCGAGGCCTGGCACGATCACGCTGGGGTCCGAGATGGTCTGCGGGTTCGCCGTCGCGATCCGGTGGAACAGGTTGCCGTCCCCGTAGTGCGCCCGGGCGATGCCCCACAGCGTCTCGCCGGCCGCGACGACGTGCTCGCGGTAACCGTAGTAGCCGGGCACGAGCAACGGGCCGTAGATCACCGGCACCGTCACCCGGTTGACCTCCGAGCCGTCCTCCGGGCTCTCTTCGAAGACGTCGATGAACAGGCGCGGGAGCGTGAAGGCCGCGCCCGACACGTCGACCTGCAGCTGGTACTGGGCGTGCTCGCCGCTCCCGCCGCCGACCATGACGTGGCCGGTCACCTCGTCGTGGCCGTCACTGACGCGGTACTGCACGACGGCCTCGAAGCCGGTGGCGGTGCCGCCGACCAGGATCGGATCGCCGACGAGGTCGAGCGTGCCTGGCTGCTGGATGCGGTTGGTCATGGCGGTGCC
>CAYVGE010000185.1:0-8007 GCA_964450395.1 uncultured Actinomycetota bacterium | reverse complement strand
GAGCAGTTCCTCGAGCGCAACCTCGGGGGGTGGGCGCCGCTGTGGTTCGACGCGCTCGGCCTCGACGACGACATCCCCGACGACCCGGTGCTGCGGGTGCGCGAGGAGCTCGTGGACTACGGCGACCGCATCGCCTCGGCGACCGTGCCCGTCGACCTCGTGGCCGGGCGGCTCGGTCACGAGCTGGCCGGCGGGACCGACGCGCTGCGGCGCGGAGCGGCGGCGCTGCGCGAGGTGCGGCAGGCGACCGCCGATGCCGACGTGCTGATCGCCGACCTGGTCGCCGCCGTCCGCGGTGACGGGCCGCTGGGCGGGGAGCTCGACCCGCTGCTCGCCCACGACGAGCTCGTCGAGCAGCTCTACCGGATCGATCTGGCCCGCCGCGCCGCCGCCGCGGAGGACCGCGTCCGCCACGAGCGGGCGCTCCTCGACCGCCGGCGCCGCCACGCCGACGAGCTGGGCGTCGAGCTGCTGCTCAAGGGCGAGTACCTGCTGGGCCGGCACCGGCGCAGCACGATCCTGCTGGCCGAGGGCCTCGACGTCGTCGTCAAGCAGCCCGCCCCCGAGCCCGAGCACGACATCGACCTGGGTGCCCGCAGCCATGGCGGGCGTGACGAGAACTGGCCACGGGCGACCGGTGAGGGGCGCATGGTCACCGCCCGGGCCGACATCGCCCAGGTCGTCGGCTCGACGGCCGTGGAGCGGCTCAACACGGCGTTCGGCCGTGCGGTGCGCTTCAGCACGGCGCTCGGCCTGTCCGTCGAGCCGTTCGAGCAGGGCCCCACCCTGGCCGCGCTGGCCGTCGACGACCCCGACCAGCTGACCGCCGGGCGGTACGACCAGGTCCTCGTCCACCAGCTGGCGTGTGAGGCGCTCGGCATCGACAACCCCGACTGGCACGCGGCCAACTTCATGGTGACCGGCGAGGGGCTGGTCCACGTCGACTGGGGCGCCGCCCGGCCGATCGGCGAGGACGCGCGGGGGCCGGAGGACGTCCGCGGACGCCTCGACCAGGTCCGCGAGCTCGCCTGGTCGTTCCAGGACGCCGACCTGGCCGAGCGCACCGTCGCGCTGCACGCGCGGGCGACCGGCGACCCCGGGCACCTGGAGGACCTGCGGGCCCGGGCCCGCGCGCTGGTCGAGGCCTGACCCACGTCGCCGCGGCCGTGGGGAGCCGGAGGTCACATCGACGCGGTCACGCCCCGGAGCCGGGGGCCAGCACCAGCGCCTCGTGCGCCTCGAGCTCGATGTCGGCGTCGACGACGCCGTCGCGGCGCATCGTCGACGAGCACAGCACCCGGTGGGCGCCGGCCACCGGGACGGCAACGGGCTGGTCGGCGAACGACAGGACCACCACGGTCCGCTGGCCCCCGCCCGTGCGGGCGTAGACCAGCAGGTCGTCGGCGGCGGCCAACCGCTCGTAGGACCCGCAGGCCAGCGACGGCCGCGACGCCCGCAGTGCCAGCAGGCGCCGCGTCAGGTGCAGCTCGGACGTCGGGTCGTCGCGCTGCACGGCCACGTTGCGCACGTCGGCGTCGCCGGTCAGCGGCAGCCAGGGCGCCACGTCGGGCGGGCAGAAGCCCGCGTTGGGTGAGGCGTCCCACGGCATGGGCGTGCGCTCGGGGTCCCGGCTCTCCCCGGGGACGTGGCGGCCCCAGGGGTCCTGCATCGCCTCGGGTGGCACGTCGGCGTCGCCCATCGCCAGCTCGTCGCCGTAGTAGAGCACCGCGGTGCCGCGGGCGGTCAGCAGGAAGACCAGCGCCTGACGGGCGAGCTCCCGGCCGATGCGGGTGGGGAAGCGGGACTTGTCGTGGTTCGACAGGATCCACGACGGCCACGCGAACCCCGGCGTCGTGCGCTCGACGGCGGCGATCAGTCCGGCCAGGTCGGACGCCGTCCACGGCAGGTCCACGATCGCGTGGAAGTTCAGCGGCACGTGCAGCTCGTCGTCGTCGCCGTAGTACACGGCGAGCTCCTCGGGGTCGAGGTTGACCTCGCCGGCCAGCAGCCGCGGCGGGTCGCCGAACTCCTCCACGGTGCGGCGCAGCAGTCGGTGCACCTCGTGCACCTCGTGCCAGTTGCGGGTGTGCGCCTCGGTCACCCGCCGGTACGCGGGCATGCCCTCGACGAACCCGGGGTCGGGTGGGTTGTCGAGCAGCTCGGGGTGCTTGAGGATCCGGTGCGCCACGTCGACGCGGAAGCCGTCGACGCCGCGCCGCAGCCAGAACCGCAGCACGTCGCACATCGCCTCGCGCACCTCGGGGTTGCGCCAGTTCAGGTCCGGCTGCTGGGGCAGGAACGAGTGCAGGTACCACTGCCCGGTCGGCTCGTCGAACGTCCAGGCCGGACCGCCGCCGAACCGGCTCATCCAGTTGTTGGGCGGTCCACCGTCGGCTGCCGGGTCGCGCCACACGTACCAGTCGCGCTTCGGGTCGTCACGCGACGACCGCGACGCGCGGAACCACCGGTGGCGGTCCGAGGTGTGGTTGGGCACGAAGTCGACGATCACGCGCAGCTCCCGGTCGTGGGCGCCGGCCAGCAGCGCGTCGACGTCGTCGAGCGTGCCGAAGTCGGGGTGGACGTCGGTGTGGTCGGCGACGTCGTACCCGAAGTCGGCCATGGGGGAGGGGTAGATCGGCGACAGCCACAGGCCGTCGACGCCGAGCCACACGAGGTGGTCCAGGTGCGCCGTGATGCCCGGCAGGTCGCCGATGCCGTCGCCGTCGCCGTCGGCCCAGCTGCGCGGGTAGATCTGGTAGAGCACGGCCTCGCGCCACCACCGTCCGTCCGTCATGCCACAACTCCCCGGGCCGCACCGTCGACCGGTCGCAGGGTACCGGCACGCCGATGTGCTCCGTGCGCGCGCCGGTGGCCGGGCAGCGCCGGTGCGGGCCGCTAGGATCGGGCGCTACCGTTGACGTTTTTCGAAGTTCGCGGAGCCGTGGTCCACGGAGCACGCGGTGGACCGGCTGCGCCGGACGACAACCGACCCCTTCGCCGGAGCGATACATGACTGCCCTGAACCCGCCCCACGGCGGCACGCTCGTCAACCTGCTGGTCGACGAGGCACGCGCCCTCGAACGCAAGCAGCAGGCCCGCGAGTGGCCGTCGTGGGACCTGACCGCCCGCCAGCTGTGTGACCTCGAGCTGCTGCTCGACGGCGGCTTCTCGCCGCTGCGCGGCTTCATGACCGAAGCCGACCACACCAGCGTCTGCGCGGACATGCGCCTGGCCGACGGCACGCTGTGGCCGATGCCGATCACGCTGGACGTGACCGCCGAGGTCGCCGGCTCGCTCGAGCCCGGCAGCTCGCTGGCGCTGCGCGACCACGAGGGCGTCATGCTCGCCGTGCTGCACGTCGAGGACGTCTACGAGCCGGACCGCCAGGCCGAGGCCGAAGCGGTCTTCGGCACGACCACCACCGAGCACCCCGGCGTCGATCACCTGATCCGGCGGAGCAACCCCTGGTACGTCGGCGGGACCATCGAGGGCGTCGCCCGTCCGCTGCACTACGACTTCGCCGACCGGCGCCTGACCCCCGCTCAGCTGCGGGAGCGCTTCACCGAGCGCGGCTGGGACCGCATCGTGGCCTTCCAGACGCGCAACCCGATGCACCGCGCCCACCAGGAGCTGACCCTGCGGGCCGCGCGGGACGCCGACGCGGCGCTGCTGATCCACCCGGTCGTGGGCATGACCAAGCCCGGTGACGTGGACCACTACACCCGGGTCCGCTGCTACGAAGCGCTGCTCGACACCTATCCCGACCACCTGGCGGAGCTCTCGCTGCTGCCGCTGGCGATGCGCATGGGCGGGCCGCGCGAGGCGTTGTGGCACGCGATCATCCGCAAGAACTTCGGGTGCACCCACCTGATCGTCGGCCGCGACCACGCCGGGCCCGGCAGCGACAGCACCGGCGAGCCGTTCTACGGCCCGTACGACGCGCAGGAGCTGCTCATCCAGCACACCGACGAGCTGGGCATCGAGATGGTGCCGTTCCGCCTGATGGTCTACCTGCCGGGCGAGGAGCGCTACGCGCCGATCGACGAGGTGCCCGAGGGCACCGAGACGGCATCGATCTCGGGCACCCAGCTGCGCGAGAAGCTGCAGACGGGCGAGGCGATCCCCGAGTGGTTCACCTTCCCGGCCGTCGCCGAGGAGCTGCGCAGGACCCACCCGCCGCGCGACGAGCAGGGCTTCACGGTCTTCTTCACCGGCCTGTCGGGCTCGGGCAAGTCGACGATCGCCAACGTGCTGCAGACCAAGCTGCTGGAGCTCGGCGGCCGGTCGATCACGCTGCTCGACGGTGACCTGGTGCGCAAGCACCTGTCGTCGGAGCTCGGCTTCTCCAAGGAGCACCGCGACCTGAACATCAAGCGCATCGGCTTCGTCGCCGGCGAGGTCACCAAGCACGGTGGCACCGCGATCTGCGCCCCGATCGCCCCCTACGCGCACACCCGCGCCGACGTGCGCGAGATGGTCGAGGCGGGTGGCGGGTTCATCCTGGTGTTCGTCGACACGCCGCTGGAGGTCTGCGAGGAGCGCGACCGCAAGGGGCTGTACGCGAAGGCGCGCGCGGGAATCATCAAGGAGTTCACCGGCATCTCGGACCCCTACGAGGCGCCGACCGACGCCGAGATCACGATCGACACCACCTCGTCGTCGCCGGAGGAGGCCGCGGAGCAGATCATCGGCTACCTCAAGGCCGAGGGCTACCTGACCGCCTGAGGGCTCCCGACCGGCGGCCCCCTGGGCGGGCGGGACCCACCCACGGGGCCGCCGTCGTGTGCGGCGCTGGTGCCGGCGTCGATCACCGTGACGACCCGCTCAAGGGGTCAGGCGGTGCACGACGTCGATCAGGTCGCTGACCGCGTAGACCGGCACGCCCGCCCACCCGGCGGGCGCCTCGGTGAAGTCGTCGAGGGCGAGCACCAGGTCGGGTCGCCACGACGCCGCCTGCTCGAGGGTGATGACCGGCACATCGGTCCCCGGCAGCGCCGCTCCGCACCGCACGGCGTCGCCGTCGACGGCGTAGGTCACGTCGGGCCGCGCCAGCCCGCCGATGTTGGCCAGAGTGACGGCCGCCGGGCTGGCGCCGTGCACGGCGACGATCTGCCCGGCGCGGCGGGCGTCGCGCAGCAGCTCGGTGATCTGCTCGCGGACCATCCGCAGCCGCGTGGTGAAGCCGGCGATCGTGTCGGTGCGCTCGACCCCGGCGGCCTCCTCCGCCCGCAGCCGGGTGCGCACGCGCGGGTGGACCGTGGTGGTGACCGCGCGCCGGCTGGTGCGCAGCCACACCCGGAGCCGGTCGTCGGTGACGTCGGTGCGCTCGACGTCGACGACCTCGAGGCCGAAGGCGCGCACCGCCTGCTGGAGCTGCCCGATGGTGGGGACGACCCGGTCGGCGTGGCCGAGGTCGTCCAGCCGGGTCCGGCCGACGACGCGCAGGACGTCGGGGACCTCCAGCGTCAGGACACCGCCGGGCCGCAGCATGGTCGCGGCGCCCGCGAAGATCTCGCGCAGGTCGTCGAAGGCGCCGGTCGGGGTGCTGACGATCACGAGGTCGGCATGCATGTCGGCCCGGGCGATCCGGCCGGCGATCGCCGCGTCGCACGTGGCGCGCCAGGTCGGGATGCGGCGCAGGCGGGCATAGCGGGCCAGTCGCGGGTCCGGCTCGAGACCCAGCACGGGGAGCTGCCAGGCGCGGAAGAAGCGCAGCAGCGACCCGGTGCCGCTGCCGATCTCGACGATGTGCCCCTCGCCCCGCAGGTTCCAGCGGTCGATCGCCTCCTCGCAGAACCGGCGGGCCAGATCGGGCCGGCCGGCGAACGGCCGCTCCTCGACCGCCGTCGCGATGCGCTCGCGGTCCGCGCCACCCAGGACGTCGTCGAGCTGCAGAGCCTCACAGCGCATGCACCGCACCAGACGCAACTCGTGCCGCGCGTGGTCGGCGGCGTCCGCGCGCTCGCCGATGCCGCGCAGCAGCGGCGCGGGGCCGACGTCGGCCACCGGCGTCGCGCCGGACGCCCCGCACAGCTGGCAGGAGACCGCGACGGCGCGCGGCGCGACGGTGCGGTGCATCCGGATGGGGAGCGGGCGGGTCGGGGCCGACGGCTGTGGCTCGGTGAGGGTGGTCACAGTGCGTACCTGACGTGTCGGTGGACGGTGTGGCGAATGGCGGCCATTGAAGCGACGAGGGGGTCACGCCGCGTCGCGCACTTTGATGAAAGGTACGCACCGTTCCCAACCGGTTACTCGTGTGGGACATCACTCCACTTGTTCCACACCCTCGGTGAACAGCTCGGCCGTCTGCGTGTCGAAGCCCACCAGTACGACATCGGTGATCCGCCGATCGGTGTCGGAGAGCCAGTCCGCGCACGCCCGCGCGACGATCGCCGTGGCCTCCGCCGGCGGGTAGCCGAAGACGCCGGCCGAGATGGCGGGCAGCGCCACGCTGCCCGCGCCCGCGTCCTCGGCCGCGTCGAGCGCGGCGGTGACCGCGCGGACCAGCAGCCCCTCGTTGTCCTGCCCGTCGCGGTACCTGGGGCCCACGACGTGGACGAGCACGTCGGCGGGCAGATCGCCGGCGGTCGTCACCGCCGCCTGGCCGGGCTGGACGGGCCCGTGCTCGGCGACCCACGCGTCGGACTCCTCCTGCACGGCGGGTCCGCCGCCCCGCGAGAGCGCCGCGGCGACCCCGCCGCCGTGGGCCAGGCGCTCGTTGGCGGCGTTGACCACCGCGTCGACCTCGGCCGTGGTGATGTCGCCCCGGGCGACGCGCAGGGTGGCGCCGCCGATGCTGCGCTGCGTCCGTGGTTCCATCAGGTCCCCGTGGGTGGTCGTCGCAAGCGGTGGTGTCGTGTCTACCCTGTGACCACGCCGCGACCCATGCCGGAACGTACGAAAGGCGCCCCGTGGTGACCGCCGCAACCGACACCGTGCTCGTGATCGACCTCGGTGCGCAGTACGCCAACGTCATCGCGCGCCGCGTCCGCGAGCGGCACGTGTACTCCGAGATCGTCCCGCACGACATCAGCGTGGGCGACGTGCGCGCGCGCCGGCCGGCCGGGATCATCCTGTCCGGCGGACCGGCGTCGGTCTACGCCGACGACGCGGTGCGCATCGACCCGGGCATCCTCGACGCGGGCATCCCGGTGCTGGGCATCTGCTACGGCCACCAGTTGCTGGCCCAGGAGCTGGGCGGCGAGGTCACGCGGACCGGCCGCGGCGAGTACGGCCGCACGGCGCTGGCCGCCCGTCCCGACAGCGTGCTGCTGCGCGGCCAGCCCGCCGAGCAGACGGTGTGGATGAGCCATCGTGACGCGGTCACCCGCGCGCCCGAGGGCTTCACGGTGGTCGCCAGCACCGACGACACCCCCGTCGCTGCGATCGAGGACCCGCAGCGTGCGCTGTACGGGGTCCAGTACCACCCCGAGGTCAGCCACACGCCGCTGGGCGGGGTGGTGCTCGACACGTTCCTGTCCCAGATCGGTGCGCGCCGGGCGTGGACGGCCCACTCGGTGATCGAACAGCAGGTCGCCGCGATCCGGGCGCAGGTCGGCGACGAGAAGCTGGTCTGTGGCCTGTCGGGCGGCGTCGACTCGGCCGTCGCCGCGGCGCTGGTGGCCGAGGCGGTCGGTGACCGGCTGACCTGCGTGTTCGTCGACCACGGCCTGCTGCGGCACGACGAGCGCCGCGTCGTCGAGGAGGCGTTCGGCGCCTACAGCGACAGCCGGCTGGTCGTCGTCAAGGCCCAGGACCGGTTCCTGGAGCGCCTCGCCGGCGTGACCGACCCGGAGACCAAGCGCAAGCGCATCGGGACCGAGTTCATCCGGGTCTTCGAGGACGCCGCCCGTGACCACGCCGGCGACGCCCGGTTCCTGGTGCAGGGGACGCTGTACCCCGACGTTATCGAGTCGGGCCACGGGACCGCCTCGACCATCAAGAGCCACCACAACGTCGGCGGGCTGCCCGAGGACATGGCCTTCGAGCTGGTGGAGCCGCTGCGCT
>CAYVGE010000184.1:3250-8019 GCA_964450395.1 uncultured Actinomycetota bacterium | reverse complement strand
TGCATGCGCACCAGCACCTCCGACGCGCCGTCGACGTCGCCGCGCACCAGGGCGAGGTGGTGGCGGCTGTCGATGTCGGACTCGAACGCGATCGCGGTGAACGGGCCGTACGGCGTGGGGATCGGTGCCTCGGCGACGCGGTGCACCAGGTGCTCGTGCTGGCGGCGGTAGGCGATCAGGTCGGCGATCGTGATCAGCGGCAGGTCGTACTCGGCCGCGAACCGCTCCAGGTCGGGCAGGCGCGCCATCGTCCCGTCGTCGTTGACGACCTCGGACAGCACGCCGAGCGGGTGCAGCCCGGCGATGCGGGTCAGGTCGACGGCGGCCTCGGTGTGGCCCGCCCGCTTGAGGACGCCACCGGGGGCGGCACGCAGCGGGAACACGTGCCCGGGGCGCTGCAGGTCGGCGGGCTTGGTCTCCTCGTCGACCAGTGCGAGGATCGTCGCCGTGCGGTCGGCGGCCGAGATGCCCGTCGACGTGCCCGCGGCGACGTCGACCGACACGGTGAAGGCGGTGCCCTTGGGGTCGGTGTTCAGCGGCACCATCTGGGGCAGCTCGAGCGCGTCGAGCCGCGCCCCGGTCGCCGACACGCAGATCACGCCCGACGTGTGGCGCACGAAGAACCCGATCATCTCGGGCGTCGCGTGCTCGGCGGCCATGATCAGGTCGCCCTCGTTCTCGCGGTCCTCGTCGTCGACGACCAGCACGCCGCCGCCGGCGCGGATGCGCTCGACGGCCTCGGCGATGCTCGACGTGCTCATGATGGCTCCTGCCCGCTGCCGGCCGTGTAGGGGGTCCCCGCGCCACCCGCCAGCAGCCGTTCGACGTACTTGGCGATCACGTCGGTCTCGAGGTTGACCACATCGCCGACGGTGCGCCGGCCGAGGACGGTCACGGCCAGGGTGTGCGGGATGAGCCCGACCTCGAACGTCACCCGGCCGTCGGCGACCGGGCGGACGCCCATGACGGTCAGCGACGTGCCGTCGACGGTGATCGAGCCCTTCTCGACCAGGTGCGGTGCCAGGCGGGCCTCGGCGGCGATCGCCATGACCGTCCAGGCGTCGTGGTTCGTGACCTCGACGACCGTGCCGACGCCGTCCACGTGGCCCTGCACCAGGTGGCCGCCGAGCCGCCCGTCGGCCGCCAGTGCCCGCTCGAGGTTGACCGCGGCGTCGACCGCGAGCCCGCCGAGCGCGGTGCGGTCCAGCGTCTCGCCCATCAGGTCGGCGGCGAAGCGGCCGTCGGAGCACCCGGTCACCGTCACGCAGCAGCCGTTGACGCTGACCGAGTCGCCGACGCCGAGCTGCGCGCTGAGCGGGTGGACGACCTCCAGGCGTGCGCCTGCGGGCCCCGGCTCGATCCGTGCCACGGTGCCCACAGCCTCCACGATGCCGGTGAACATGGCCTACTCCTCCGCCCGCCGGGCCAGCTCGAGCACCGCGTCGTCGCCGATGCGCTCGACCGACACGAGGGCGAAGCGCTCGGCGTCGGCCAGCGAGGCGGGCCCGGCACCGACCAGTGGTCGACCGCGCTCGCCGAGCAGCAGCGGCGCGACGTGGAGCACCAGCCGCTCGAAGCACCCCCGGTCGATGAACGACGTCAGCACCGTCGGCCCGCCCTCGACCAGCACGCTGCGCACGCCGCGCTCCCACAGCACGTCGAGCACGGCCACCGGATCGAGCCGGCCCTCGGCGTCGGTCTTGACCTCCGCGACGGCGATGTCGGCCGCGCGCAGCGCGTCGGTGCGCGCACCGGGGCCGACCACCACCAGTGACGGCCCCAGGCGGTCGAACAGGCGCGCGTCGACGGGGCTGCGCGCACGGCCGTCGAGGACCACCCGCAGCGGCTGTGGTCCGGTCCAGCCCTCGAGCCGGACCGTCAGGCTGGGGTCGTCGGCGAGCAGCGTGCCCGACCCGACCACGACGGCGTCGACCTGCGAGCGCAGCCGGTGCGCACGGCGACGCGCCGGCACGCCCGTCAGCCACTGCGAGGTTCCGTCGGCCGCGGTGACCCGCCCGTCGAGGCTGACCGCACCCTTGAGCCACACGTACGGCCGCCGGTGGCGCGCCCCGTGCAGGAACACGGCGTTCAGCCCGACGGCCTCGTCGCGCAGCAGGCCCACGTCCACGGCGATGCCGGCCCGGCGCAACGCGTCGGCACCGCCGGCGGCGACGGGGTTGGGGTCGGTGGCAGCGACGACGATCCGCCCGATGCCGGCACGCAGCAGCGCGTCGACGCACGGCGGTGTCCGCCCGGTGTGGGCGCACGGCTCCAGCGTGACGTAGACCGTCGCGCCGCGGGCCCGGTCCCCCGCCTCGTGCAGCGCCGCGACCTCGGCGTGCGGGCCGCCGGCGACGTGGTGCCAGCCCTCGCCGACGACCTCGCCGTCGGCGACGATCACGCACCCGACCATCGGGTTGGGCGACACCGTCGCCCGGCCACGCTCGGCAAGCTCGAGCGCACGCCACATCGCCTGCGCGTCATCCATCGATGACCTCTCCCGCCTTCTCCTCTCCGGACTGTCACCGTCGGCCCCGGACTGGTCAGTTCATGTGACCTACCGCGTTCGCTACACGAGGTCGGTCGCTGACGTCACCGGGTCCACCGCTCGGCACCGTGCCGTGCGGGTCGCGGGCTCCCCACGCCGCAGCGTGGGCCACCGCCGGTCGGGAATTGCACCCTGCCCCGAAGGCGCGTGGCCGCCGAGGCGACCACGGGCCCCAGCCTAGCGCCGCCGGGCCGGATCAGGCGCAACGTCGCAGCACCGCCACGAACATGCCGTCGCAGCCGTGCACCGACGTCCGCAGCTGCAGGCCGGGGCCCCCGCCGCCGGGCCCGTCGACGTCGACGGCCGGCGCCTCGAGCGCGAACCGGTCGTCACGCGCCAGGAACGCCGCGACCGTATCGACGGTCTCGGCGCGGGTCCAGGTGCACACGCTGTAGACCAGCACGCCGCCGGGCACGACGACGTCGGCCGTCGCCGTCAGCAGCCTGAGCTGGAGGTCGGCCAGGACGGCGACGTCGCCGGCGTCGCGGCGCCAGCGCAGCTCCGGGCGACGGCGCACGACGCCCAGGCCGGTGCAGGGCGCGTCGACCAGCGCGGCGGCGAAGCTGCCGGCCCGCCACGGCGGGCGGGTCCCGTCGGCGGCGACCAGCGGCAGCGGCGTGCCCAGCCGCGCGGCGAGGTCGGCCACCAGCCCCAGGCGCGCCTCGCTGCGGTCGGCCGCGACGACCGTCCGCCCGTCGGTGGCCAGGTCCGTCGTCTTGCCGCCGGGCGCCGCGCACGCGTCGAGGACGGGACCGTCGCCGCGCAGGGCCGCGGCGACCACGGCACCGACCACCATCGACGCCTCGTCCTGGATGACCGCGCCCGGGAACCGGTCCAGCAGCGCACCTGGTGCGAGACCCTCGACGTGCAGCGCGCCGGGTGCCAGCCGGCCGGGTGTGACGTGCGCGCCGGCGTCGACCAGCGCGTCGCGGAGCGCCGCGTCGCCGCGGACCACCAGGCCGGCGGGCACGTTGCCGGCGTCGAGCTCGGCGGTCGCCCCGCTGTCGAAGCGGTCCTGCGCCGCCTCGACGATCCACGCGGGGTAGCCCAGGCGCAGCGCCCGCCCCTCGACCGTGTCTTCCGGCGGCCACGGCAGATCGTCGCGCCGCCGAGCCAGCGCGCGCAGCACCCCGTTGGCGAAGCCCACCGTGCGCCGGCCCAGCTGCGCGGCGGCCACCTCGACGGTCGCCGACACGGCCGCGCGGTCGGGCATGCGCCCGTACAGCAGCTGCCACGCCCCGAGGCGCAGGACGTCGCGCAGACCCGGCTCCACCTGATCGAGGGGCCGCGAGACGACGTGTCCCAGCGCCCAGTCGAGCGTGCCGCGCCACCGCAGCGTCTGGAACGCGAGGTTGCCGGCCAGCGCGCGGTCCCGCGGGTCGAGCCCGCTGCCGCCGAGCACCTCGTCGACGACAGGCCCCGTCCAGGCGCCGTCGCGGGTGACGCGGCGCACGATGCGCCACGCGGCGATCCGCGCATCGCGGCCCGGGGGGGCGGGGCGGTCACCCCGTCCCCCACGCGCCGGCCGCGGGCCGGGGGGTCGTGAGCCGCTCACGTCAGCACGGCGCCCTGCGGCTGGTAGCCGTTGACGAACGCGGCGCCGTCCATCGCCCGCTTCCCGGCCGGTTGCACCTCGTCGAGCCGCAGCGCCTCGGTGCCGCACGCCACGACCGGCGCGCCCGTGCGATCGTCGATGGCGACGACCGTGCCCGGTTCGCCACGTCCCGGCACGATCTGGGCGCGGTGCACCTTGAGCCGGGCGTCGCGGAACGTCGTGTGGGCTCCGGGCACCGGGTTGTAGGCCCGCACGGCCCGCTGGACCGCCTCGGCCGGGGCGCGCCAGTCGATGCGGGCGTCGGCCGGCGCGATCTTGCCGGCGTAGGTCGCCAGCGCGTCGTCCTGCGGCCGGGGCACCAGCGAGCCGTCGACCAGCCCGACGACCGCGTCGACCAGCGCGGGCGCGCCCAGCTCCGCCAGCCGCGCGGTCAGCTCGCCGCTGGTCTCGGTCGGCCCGATCGGTGTCGTGTGCACGGTCAGCACGGGACCGGTGTCCATGCCCGCGTCGAGGACGAAGCAGGTGACGCCGGTCTCGCGGTCGCCGTGGATGATGCTCGCCGGCACCGGCGCGGCACCACGCCACGCCGGCAGGATCGAGAAGTGCAGGTTGACGAAGCCCGCGGCCGGCACCGCCAGGAGCCGTGCCGGCAGGATCTGGCCGTAG
>CAYVGE010000184.1:0-3240 GCA_964450395.1 uncultured Actinomycetota bacterium | reverse complement strand
CGTCGTTCCAGCGGGCCCACCGGGTCACGCGGTCCCCTGAAGGGGGGAAGGGCCGGCCGCGCGTCGGGGCGCGCCTGGTCTGGGAAGGTGGCCGGATCGTCGCAGACGGCATCCACGGTCTTGCTCCGCGGTCACGATCCGTACAATACCACACGCCCGGGGCCGGCACCCCCAGGCGCCGTGCGGGCTGTATCGGGCCGTCGTCCACGACCGCGCCGGCGTCGAGGGCGAGGTCGGCGAGCCGGTCGACCAGCTCACCCGCCCTCGCCGGCTGCGCGACCTCGACGCCGGCCTCGACCGCGACCTCCTTGACCGGCGGCGGCGCCAGCTCGTGGCCGCGTCCACGGGGCCGGTCGGGGTTGGTCACGACCAGCGGCACCTCGGTCCGGGTGTCGGCGAGCAGCGCGCGCAGCGCCGGGACGGCGGGCTGCGGCGTGCCGAAGAAGGCGACCCTCACCACCGGCGTCGCCCGCCCCCGTCGTGCTCCCCGGCGCTCACAGCTCGGGGGTCGGGGTCGGCTCGGGCGGCAGCTCCAGCTCGCCGCGGCGGATGCGCTTCATCGCCTCGCGCCGGTCGTGGCGCGCCAGGTGGTCGATGAACAGGATGCCGTTGAGGTGGTCGAGCTCGTGCAGCAGGATCCGCGCGAACAGGCCCTCCCCCACCTCCTCGACCGGCTCGCCGTGCGTGTCGACGCCGCGCAGGCGGGCGCGCAGCGGCCGGTCCGCGGGATAGAACAGCCCCGGGAAGGACAGGCAGCCCTCCTCGGCCTCGACGACCTCATCGGACGTCTCGACGACCTCCGGGTTCACGAACGCGCCGTGCCGCTCGGCGTGCTCCCACACGAACAGCCGCTTGAGCACCCCGACCTGGTTCGCGGCCAGGCCGACGCCGTTGGCCGCGCGCAGCGTGTCGAGCATGTCCTCGGCCAGCGTGCGCAGGTGCTCGTCGAAGTCGGTGACCTCGTTGGCGCGCATGCGCAGGACCGGGTCGCCGAAGATCCTGATGTCGAGTCGTGCCATGGGTGCTCCCGAGGTCGGGTCCGGCTGCGCCGGTCTGGCCTGATCTGGTTCGCGAGGTCGTTCGGGCGGTGCGTCGAGCGTCAACGGGGGGACCGGGTCGGGGAACCGGGCCCCGCGCCGGTCCTGTCCAGCGCGGGTACCGGGTCGACGTCCACCGTGACCCGCAGATCGTCCTTCGACCACCGTCGGCGCAGCTCGTCGAGCGCCGTCAGGGTGCCACGCGGGTCCGTGCTCTTCACCACCAGCCGCCCGTCGAGGTCGGGGCCGCCGAGCTCGTCACCGGCGGGCAGCGCCCCGCGGACCTCGGCGGCCACGGCGTCGGCCTGGGCCCGTGGGGCGTCGAGGTGCACCAGCGTCCGTGCGGGCGGGTAGCCCAGCTGCGCGCGCCGCTGCGCCTCACCACGCCAGAACCCCTCGGGGTCCCACCGGACCAGAGCCTGGACGGCGGGCTCCGCGGGCTGGCGCGTCTGGACGATCATACGGCGCGCCCACGCGACACTCAGGCACAGCCGCAGCAGGTCCTCGGCAGCGTCGTAGCGCGGGCGCCCCAGGAGCGCGTCGGCGTCGGGCAGGACCAGCACCCCGGCGGTGCCGTCGCCGAGCCAGGCGGGGTGGCGGACCACGCTGCCCCGGGTCATGACCGCGATGGCCGGCCGGCCGGTCGGCCCCGGCGCGTCGAAGCCCTCCATGACCGCCACGTCGGCCGCCGGGTAGGCGCGGGCGAGCTCGGCGCCCCATCGCGTCGTCCCCGCCGCCAGCGGCGCGAACTCCTCCCCGCCGCACGCCGGGCACGCGAGGGCGGGTCCCGTCCACCCACAGGTCGCGCAGCGCCGGCTGCGGGCGCCGGCGGGTGCCAGCGAGCTCCCGCAGACCGGGCAGGCGGCGCGCAGCCCGCACCGCCGGCACGCCAGTACGGTGCCGTCGCCCCGCCGGGCGACGAGCATCACCGCGACCCCGCCATCGGCGATGACCGCACGCACCGCCCGGTCGGCCGGCGCCGACAAGCGGCTGCGCACCGTCGAGCGCTCCTGCGGGTCGACCACGTCGACCCGGGGCGCCCGCTCCCGCACCACCTGCCCGGGCGCGTCGACCACGGCCACGTGGCCCGGCCCGAGCAGTCGCCACACCGCAGCGCTCGGCAGCGCCCCCGTCAGGACCGTCGTCGCGCCCGCCATCCGCCCGCGGGCCAGCGCGACGTCGCGGGCGTGGTGGCGTGGGTTGCGACGCTCCTTGTAGCCGGGACTGGCCTCGTCGGTCACGACGATCAGCCCGAGGTCGCGGACGGGCGCGAAGACCCCGCCGCGTTCGCCCACGACCACGCGGGCATGGCCGGTGCGCCCCCGCAGGAACGCCCGGTAGCGCACGCGGTCCGACCGCGCCCCACGCAGGTCCGCCCCGGCGGCACCGGCCAGCGCCAGGCAGGCGTCGGGCACCGGCGAGGCCGGGTCCGGTGCCAGCACCAACGCGCCGCGCCCCGCCGCCAGGCAGCGCGCGACGAGGTCGACGACCAATGCCGCCAGGTCGTCGCCGGGCAGCGGCCGCAGCCAGAAGGCATCCGGTGGATCGTCGCCGGCGACCGGCGCCGCCACCGCCCGCAGCAGCTGCGACCCGTCGTAGGTGCGCCAGTCGCCGACCGGGCAGGGCGGGCGCTCGGCGGCCGCCGCGTCGTCGGGGGCGCCCCAGCCCGCGACCTGGGCGTCGACCGCCGCCACCCGCTTCGGCAGCGCGTGGCGCAGCACCCCGGCCAGCGTGCCACCCCAGCGCGCGGCGACCCAGCGGTACAGCCGCAGGTCGTCGGCGTCGAACCTGGGCACCGCGCCCTTGACGTCGAGCAGGTCCTTCACGCGGGCCGGGTCGGTCGTCGGCCGTGCCGCCAGGTCGACCACCCAGCCGGTGCGCCGGCGGCCGGCGAAGCCGACCAGCACCTGGTGGCCGACCTCGACGTCGACGTCGTCGGGCACGCCGTAGTCGAACGGCCGGTCCAGGTGCCCGGGCTCGACGTCGACGATGACCCGCGCGTACCGCCCGGTGCTCACACCCCCGCGGCGCGCCGCAGGTCGTCGACCCGGTCCGTCGCCTCCCACGGGAACGTGTCGCCGTCGCGGCCGAAGTGCCCGTAGGCCGCGGTGGCGCGGTAGCTCGGCCGGTGCAGGCGCAGGTCGCGGATGCTCGCGGCGGGCCGCAGGTCGAACACCTCCCCGACGGCGGCCAGGATCCGGTC
>CAYVGE010000183.1:6115-8036 GCA_964450395.1 uncultured Actinomycetota bacterium | reverse complement strand
TCGGGAAGTCCCCCATGAAGACCGTCTGGGACTTGATCTCACCCGTCGAACGGTTCACGAACTCCGCGGTCACGAACAGCGGCGCCGCGTACGTGAGGTCCTTCTCCTTGCACTCATCCACCGAGTACTTCGGCGTCTCGAACCGATGATCCGAGAACGACAAGGCCATCTGCCCCGTGAAGTCCTCGATCGGCGAGATCTCGTTGAAGATCTCCTGCAGGCCGTGGTCACGCAGCCAGTCGAACGACGAACTCTGGATCGCCACCAGATCGAGATCGTCGACCGGCAACGGCTCCTTGAGCTTCGCGAACGACAGCCGTCCTGTGTCGAAGCGCCCATTGATCGTGACGGTCGGGCCTTCGAGCAGATCGGTGGTCGACAAGGGCGTGCTCCTCACACAACATCAGTGGTCGCCGGACGGGAGATCCCGTCGGGCGTTACCGAGCCAGGCGCAACCCGCGGCTCCCCAACCGCAGGGTTGCTGAAAAAACGCGCAAAAGCGCAGTGTAGCTTTCGCCTACACTGCTGTCAGCTGTTGGGGGTGATGTGGCTATGTCGGCCGACACGCAAACTCCGCGCTGAGGGCCCGTTTTCCGGATGCTCAGACTGCCATCATCGGACCCTGGTGTCAACGATGGTAGCCGCGGCCGGGCCGACCGGCGCACCCCGTGGTGCCACCGGACGACCGCGGCGCGCGAGCGGTGCTACTTGACCTCGACCGACGCGCCGACGCCCTCGAGGGCCTCCTTGGCGGCATCGGCCTGCTCGCGCTCGACGCCTTCGAGCACGGCCTTGGGGGCGCTGTCGACCAGCTCCTTGGCCTCCTTGAGACCCAGGCTGGTCAGCGAACGGACCTCCTTGATGACCTGGATCTTCTTGTCCCCCGCCGAGGTCAGGACGAGGTCGAAGGCGGTCTGTTCCTCGGCGGCGGCCTCGTCGGCGCCGGCGGCGGCGGCGCCCGGCGCGGCGACGGCCATCGGGGCGGCCGCGGTCACGTCGAACTCCTCCTCGAACTGCTTGACGAAGTCGGACAGCTCGAGGAGCGTCATCTCCTTGAACGCGTCGAGGAGGTCGGTCGTCGAGATCTTTGCCATGGTGTGCTCCTGGTGTTGACGGCCCGCGCTGTGCCGGCGCGTGCCACGGTGCTCGATCGGTGCCTACGGGTGGTGGGCGGTGGGGCTCAGGCCTCGGCGTCCTCCGCCGGTGCCTCGTCGGACGGGGACTCCGCCCCGGCCTCGGCCTCGGCCTCGACGGCCGCGGTCACGTCCTGCGGCCCCGAGGTCTTCTTGTCCTGCAGGGCGGCCAGCAGGCGGGCGAACTTCGACAGCTGCGCCTGCGCAAGCCGTGCCGGCTGGGCCACGATCGTCTGCATCATGCCGGCGAGCCTGGCCAGCAGCTCCTCTCGCGACTCGAGGTCGGCCAGCTTGGTGGTCTCCTCGGCGTCGAGGACGCGGCCCTCGAGGACGCCGCCCTTGATGACCAGCTGGGGGTGCTGCCTGGAGAAGGCCCGCAGCACCTTCGCCGCCGCGACGGGGTCGCCGGCGCAGAATGTGATGGCCGTCGGCCCGAGCAGCAGCTCGCCGGGGATGTCGAGGCCGGCGTCGCTCGCGGCCCGGCGCGTCAGCGTGTTCTTGACGACCTTGTAGCTGGCGTCGCTCTCGCGCAGCCTGGCGCGCAGCTCGGCCAGCTCGTCGACCGTCAGGCCGCGGTACTCGGTCAGCACCGTCGCGGTCGCGTCGGTGAGGCTGCGGGACACCTCTTCGACGACGGCGACCTTCTCGGGTCGTGACATGGACGCGCTCCTCGGACGTGGCGGGGCGGACTTCGCGGAACCTGGTGTCCCCGAATGGTGGTCGTCTCGCGGTCGCTCCGCGTGCACCCGGGCCGGACGGCGTCGCCGGGCCAACAAGAAAACCCAACC
>CAYVGE010000183.1:456-6105 GCA_964450395.1 uncultured Actinomycetota bacterium | reverse complement strand
GCCGAGGTCGTAGGTGGCCTCGTAGGGCGGCGTCTCGACGTCCACCGGGCCGGGACGGCTTCGCCGGACAAACAAAAAACGCCTCCGCAGACCGGAGGCGTGCACCACGCGTGGAGCGTGTCACAACGGCCTGCGCTGGTCGGCCTGGTGGCCTCTTCGTCGCGGGTACGCGAAACCGAGCGGTCTGCGGCTGAGGCGGAAGTGTACACACCGACGTCGACGGCTGCACCCGGCCGTCCCGGGAGCCGGCGCGTCACCCGACGGGATCAGTCCCCCGGGGTGGGGGCGGCAGGTACCGTGCGGGCGAGCAGCTGGGCCAGGTGCAGGCCACGGCGGCCGGCGAGCTGCTCGGCCTGCAGGCGGCACGAGAAGCCGTCGGCCAGGTGCACGGCGTCGGGCCCCGCCGCCTCGAGCGCGGGCAGCAGCCCGTTGCGGGCGACCGCGACCGACACGTCGTAGTGGCCACGCTCCATGCCGAAGTTGCCCGCGAGGCCGCAGCACCCGGCGATGGTGCGCACGTCCGCGCCCGCCTGCTCGAGCAGGGCGCGGTCGGCCGCGAAGCCCATGACCGCGTGCTGGTGGCAGTGCGGCTGCGCGACGACCTCCACACCGTCGAGCCCGGCGGGCGACCATCCCGACGGCCCATCGGCCACCGCCTCGGCGAGCGTCCGGACCGCCCCGGCCACCCGGGCGGCACGCGGATCCTCCGGTAGCAGCTCGACCAGGTCGGACCGCAGCGTGGCCGTGCACGAGGGCTCCAGGCCCACGATCGGCGTGTCCCCGGCCGCGTGGTGGCCGAGCACGTCCAGCAGGGCGCGCAGGCGTCGGCGGGCCCCGTCGAGCTGCCCCGTGGTGATCCACGTCACCGCGCAGCACGCGTCGTCGGACGGCACGGTGACCGCGTAGCCGGCGGCGGTGAGCACGCGCAGCGCGTCCAGGGCGATCTCCGGCGCGAAAGCGCGGGTGAACGAATCGACCCACAGCACCGCCGGTGGGCCACCACCGCCGACGTGGCCGGGAGCGAGCGCCGTCGTGGCGAACCGGGGGACGTCACGCCGAGGATCCATGCCGCCCGCGGCCAGCACCGCCCTGCGGACGGGCTCCCACCCCAGCAGCGCGTTGACCAGCCGCGGCGCGCGAGCGGCGACGCGTGCCCACCGCGGCAGCCAGCCCAGGGAGTAGTGCGACGCCGGCCGCAGCCGGCGTCGGTAGGTGCGGTGCAGCACCTCCGACTTGTAGGTCGCCATGTCCACACCGGCCGGGCAGTCCGACGCGCAGGCCTTGCACGACAGGCACAGGTCGAGCACGTCGTGCACCTCCGGCGACGCTGCGCCGTCGCGCACGAGCCCGCCGTTGGCCATCTCCTGCAGCACCCGCGCCCGCCCGCGGGTCGAGTCGCGCTCGTCGCCGGTCGCCAGGAACGACGGGCACATGACGCCACCGTCCGCCCGCAGGTCCGCGCGGCACTTGCCGAGCCCGACGCACCGGTGGACGGCCGTGGTGAGGTCGCCGCCGTCGTCGGCCAGCGCGAACCCCGAGATGACCGGCAGCGGCTGCGCCGCCGGGCGGCGCAGGTCGGCGTCGACGGGGCGCGGCCGCACCAGCACGCCGGGGTTCAGCACGTCGTCGGGGTCGAAGCAGGCCTTGAACGCCGCGAAGGCCGCCAGCGCGTCGGCGGAGTAGAGATGGTCGAGGAGCTCGCTTCGGGCCCGTCCGTCGCCGTGCTCGCCGGACAGCGAGCCGCCGTAGGACGCGACCAGGGTGGCCGCGTCGTGCAGGAACGGCCGCAGCCGCTGGGGCTGCTCGGCGAGCGGCAGGTCCAGGCGGACGTGCACGCACCCGTCGCCGAAGTGCCCGTACGCGAGCCCGTCGACGCCGTGTTGCCGCTCGAGCCCGGCGAAGTCGCGCAGGTAGGCGCCGAGGTGCTCCGGCGGGACCGCGGCGTCCTCCCACGCGGGCCACGCCGGCGCGCCGCCTGGCGCGCGTCCGGCCAGCCCGGCGCCGTCCTCACGGATGCGCCACAGCGCCGCGGCCCGCTCCCCCGCCGGTACCGTCACGACGTCGCCGGTACCCGCGGCGTCGGCGATCGCCCTGCCGGCGTCGACCGCCGCGTCGCGCGAGGGTCCACCCGTCTCCACGAACAGCCAGCCGCCGCCGCGCGGCAGGTCGTCGGGCACCGCACCGGCGCCGCGGTGACGGCGGACGACATCGACCAGCCCCCGGTCGATGCCCTCGAGCGCCAGCGCGCCGCGCCCGAGCAGGTCGGGTACGGCATCGGCGGCGGTCGCCAGGTCAGGGAACCCCAGCACGGTCAGCGCCGTGGCCGTGGGGATGTGGACCAGCCGCACGGTGGCGCCGAGGACCAGCACGCACGTGCCCTCGCTGCCCACCAGCGCACGACCCAGGTGCGGCCCGCGCGGGTCACCCCGACCGCCGGCCGGGCCGTCGCCGTCGCCGTCGCCGAGCAGGTGCTGCAGGCCGTAGCCCGAGACCTGCCGGCCGAAGCGACCGAGCTCGGTGCGGATCGTGGCGGCGTGGGCGGTCACCAGCGCATCGAGACCAGAGACGCCGCCGAGCCCGTCGGCGGCCGTGCCCCGCCGGCCGGCCCCGTCGACCACGGCGAGCGCCATTACGCTGTCGACGGTGCGGCCGTAGGCGATGGTGTGCGCCCCGCACGCGTTGTTGCCGATCATCCCGCCGAGCGTGCAGCGCCCGTGGGTCGACGGGTCGGGACCGAAGCGCAGGCCGTGCGGGCGGGCGGCGTCCTGGAGGTGGTCGAGGACCGCGCCGGGCTCGACGACCGCGGTGCGGGCCCCGGGATCGATCGAGCGCACACGGTGCAGGTGGCGCGACAGGTCGAGCACCACGCCGGGACCGATCGCGTTGCCGGCCACCGACGTCCCGCCACCGCGCACCGTCAGCGGCATCCCCGTCCGCCGGCAGACGTCGAGGGCCGCGAGCACGTCGTCGACGTCGCGGGGGAACACCACCACCCGGGGCACCACGCGGTAGTTCGACGCGTCGCTGCTGTACTCGGCCCGGCGGCGCGACGACGCGTCGACCCCACCGGACACCTCGCGGCGCAGCTCGGCGATCAGCCCGTCGGTCGCGGTCGTGCGCTGGGTCCTCACCGCCCACAGGCTAGGCGGTGCCACCACGTCGACGTGGTCGCAGCGGGCGGCTGGGTTCCCGGCCGGCAGCCGTGGGGCAGGACTCCAGGTGCGGGCCGAGCGCAGTCGTACTGACGGAAAGGCTCCAGATGGCCACGAGCCTGTACCTGGCGTCCCTGGAACCCGAGAGCGGCAAGTCCCTGATCGCCCTGGGGCTGATGGAGATGCTGTCGAGCCGCACCGACGGTGCCGGGTACTTCCGACCGGTGATCGCCGACGGCCCGGGCACCGATCCGCGCATCGCCCTGATCAGCGGCCGCTACCCACTGAACCTCGAGCCCGACGCGATGTACGCGTGGACGGCGTCGGAGGTCGAGCGCATGCTCGCCGATGGGCGGCGTGACGAGGTGTTCACCGGGATCCTGCACGCCTACAAGGCCATCGAGCGCCGGTGCGGCTTCGTGGTGTGCGACGGCACCGACTTCACGGGCGTCGCGTCGGCGTTCGAGTTCGACTTCAACGTCGCCGTCGCCAACCACCTGGGCGCGCCGGTCCTGGCGCTCGTCAACGGCCGGAACCAGGAGGCCGACGACATCACCGCAGGGGTCCAGGTGGCGTGGGAGTCGCTGCGCGCCGAGGGCGCGGTGGTCGCGGCCACCATCGTCAACCGCGTCCCCGAGGCCGACCTCGAGCCGGCCCGCGCCGCCCTCGCGGCGCAGATGCGCGACGGCGACGCACCGCTGTGGCTGATCCCCGACGACCCGCGCCTGGGCATGCCGACGATCGCCGAGATCGCCGACGCGATCGACGCCACCGAGATCCACGGGTACGTGCTGGAGGACCAGCAGGAGGTGTCAACGCTGAAGGTGGCGGCGATGAGCGTCGCCAACTTCCTCGACCACGTCGTCGACGGCGCGCTGATCATCACCTCGGGCGACCGGTCCGACGTGATCCTCGCCGCGCTGGTCAGCCGGCTCAGCCAGGCGCTGCCGACCGTCGCCGGCCTGGTGCTGACCGGTGGCCTGCCCCCCGCCCCGCAGGTCGACCGGCTGCTGACCGACAGCATGCTGCCGGTGCTCGCGGTCGACGACGACACCTACACGGCCGCGTCACGCATCGGCAGCGTGCGCGGCGCCCTGCGCGCCGGCAACGACCGCAAGGTGGCGACCGCGCTCGGCCTGTTCGAGCGGCACGTCGACGTGCCGGCGCTGGCCGACCGCATCGAGCTGACCCGGTCGGACCGCGTGACGCCACTGATGTTCACCTACGAGCTGATCGAGCGCGCCCGCTCGCCGCGCCAGCGCATCGTGCTGCCGGAGGGCACCGACGACCGCGTGCTGCACGCGGCCCAGCTGCTGATCCGCCGCGACGTCGCCGATCTGGTGCTGCTGGGCAACGTCGAGCAGGTCACGGCGCGCATCGACGCGCTCGGCCTCGACCTCAGCGACACGCCGATCATCGACCCTGCGCACGCCGAGGAGCGCCGGGCCTACGCCGACCGCTACCACGAGCTGCGCAGCCACCGCGGGGTCACCCCCGACCAGGCCTGGGACACGATGGCCGACGTCAGCTACTTCGGCACCATGATGGTCGAGACCGGCGCCGTCGACGGCATGGTCTCGGGTGCGGCGCACACGACCGGCCACACCATCCGGCCGGCGTTCGAGTTCATCCGCACCCGCCCCGGCGTCAGCGTGGTGTCGAGCGTCTTCTTCATGCTGCTCGCCGATCGGGTGCTGGTCTACGGCGACTGCGCCGTGAACCCGAACCCGACCGCCGAGCAGCTGGCCGACATCGCCGTCAGCTCGGCACAGACGGCCGCCGAGTTCGGCGTCGACCCGCTGGTGGCGATGCTGTCGTACTCGACGGGGACGTCGGGCACCGGTGAGGACGTCGAGCGGGTCCGCGAGGCCACCACGCTGGCGAGGGCGCGGCGCCCCGACCTCAAGATCGAGGGCCCGATCCAGTACGACGCGTCGGTCGACGTCGCGGTCGCACAGGCCAAGCTGCCGGGCAGCGAGGTCGCCGGCCATGCGACCGTGTTCGTGTTCCCCGACCTCAACACCGGCAACACGACGTACAAGGCGGTGCAGCGCTCGACCGGCGCCGTGGCCATCGGCCCGGTGCTGCAGGGGCTGAACAAGCCGGTCAACGACCTGTCGCGCGGGTGCACCGTCGGCGACATCGTCAACACGGTCGCGATCACCGCCGTGCAGGCGCAGGAGCGGTAGATGTCGCGCGTCCTGGTCATCAACAGCGGCAGCTCATCGCTGAAGTACCAGCTGATCGACATCACCGGACCGACCCGCCTCGCCCGCGGCATCGTCGAGCGCGTCGGCAGTCGGGATGCCATGGCCACCCACGGCGTCCTGGTCGCGCCCGCCAGCGGCGACTGGACGGAGACGAGCATCAGCACGCCGGTCACCGACCATCGGGCCGCCCTGCAGGACGTCATCACCGCCCTGCGGCAGACCGACCTGGATCACGGGATCGCCGCGATCGGCCACCGCGTGGTCCACGGCGGTGACCGCTTCGTCGC
>CAYVGE010000183.1:0-446 GCA_964450395.1 uncultured Actinomycetota bacterium | reverse complement strand
CCCACCGCGGCGGCACGCGCACCCCCTCGGGCAAGCTCCGCGGGGTGGGCATGGCCACCGTCCTCAAGCGCAACGGCAACAAGTCGGCCCACGAGAGCGACTACGACGAGGTATTCGTCCGGATCAGCCGACGCGGGGACGTGACGGTCCATTCCGGGATCGCCGCGATCGGCCACCGCGTGGTCCACGGCGGTGACCGCTTCGTCGCACCGACCCCGATCGACGACGCGGTCCTCGACGGCATCCGGGCCCTGATCCCGCTCGCGCCGCTGCACAACCCGGCCAACGCGACCGGCATCGAGGTCGCCCGCGAGCTGTGGCCCGGCGTCCCCCAGGTGGCGGTGTTCGACACCGCGTTCCACGCCACCCTGCCGGCCCGGGCCTACCGGTACGCGGTGCCGGCACGCTGGTACCGCGACCACCATGTGCGCCGCTACGGGTTCCAT
>CAYVGE010000182.1:0-8054 GCA_964450395.1 uncultured Actinomycetota bacterium | reverse complement strand
TGGCCAGCGGGTGGCCGACGGCGTGCGCGCCATGGTCGTGCCCGGCTCCTCCCCCGTGAAGCTGCAGGCTGAGTCCGAGGGGCGTGCCGTCGTCTTCCGCGCGGCGGGCTTCGAGTGGCGCGAGCCCGGCTGCTCCATGTGCCTGGGCATGAACCCCGACCAGCTCGCGCCGGGGGAGCGGTGCGCGTCGACGTCGAACCGCAACTTCGAAGGCCGACAGGGTCGTGGCGGCCGCACGCACCTGGTGTCGCCGGCGATGGCGGCGGCGGCCGCGATCCACGGCCGCTTCGTCGACGTGCGCGACCTGGACGTCGACGCCGGCGCGGCGCAGGTGCCCGCGTGAGGGCGCTCACCGTGGTGACCGGGACGATGGCGCCGCTGTGGCGCGCCGACGTCGACACCGACCAGATCATGCCCAAGCAGCACCTCAAGCGCATCGAGCGCACCGGGTACGGCGAGCTCGTGTTCGGCGACTGGCGCGACGACCCGGACTTCGTGCTCAACGACGACCGGCACGCCGACGCCACCATCCTGGTCACCGGGCCGAACTTCGGGTCGGGGTCGTCGCGTGAGCACGCCCCGTGGGGGCTGCAGCAGTACGGCTTCGACGCGATCATCGCGCCGTCGTTCGCCGACATCTTCGCCAACAACTGCTCGAAGATCGGGCTGCTGACCGTCGTGCTGCCGGCCGAGCGGTGCCGGGCGCTGATCGACCTCGCGACGCGCGACCACCGGGCCGAGGTGCGCATCGACGTGCCCGAGCAGCTCGTCGTGTCCGAGCTGGGGACCGACCGGTTCGAGCTCGACCCGCACGCCAAGCGCCTGCTGGTCGAGGGGCTCGACGCGATCGACCTCACACTGGCGCGCGACGACGCGATCGGTGCGTTCGAGGCGTCGCGCCCGGCGTTCCTGCCGGTCACCACCGGCTGATCCGGCGGTGGCGGTCCTGCGCGCCGACCAGGCGCGGCGCATCGCGCTGGCCGCGCAGGGCTTCGACCGGCCGCGGCCCGGCGGCCGCATCGACGTGCGCCACCTCCGGCGGGTGATCGCCCGCGTCGACCTGGTGCAGATCGACGCGGTCCAGACGGTCGAGCGCTCGCAGTACCTGCCGCTGTTCTCGCGCCTGGGGTCGTACCCGCAGGCGCTGCTCGACGACGTCGCCTACCGCCGCCGGGAGCTGTACGAGGCGTGGGCGCACGAGGCGTGCCTGATCTCCGTCGAGCGCTGGCCGGCGTTGGGGGAGCGGCGCGGCCACTGGTCCAGCCGTCGCGCCGCGCGGCTGCAGCGCGAACGTCCCGGCTACCTCGACGCCGTCCGCGACGAGATCGCGGCGCGTGGTCCGCTCACGGTCGCCGAGCTCGACGACCCCGGCGAGCGCACCGGCCCGTGGTGGGGGTGGTCGCCCGGGAAGGCGGCGCTGGAGGCCCTGTTCGCCTGGGGCGAGGTCGCGGTGGCGGACCGTCGCGGCCAGACGCGGCGCTACGACCTGACCGAGCGCGTGCTGCCGGCCGACGTGCTGGCCCGGCCCCGGCTGGACCGGGCCGAGGCGTACCGCGAGTTGGTCCAGGTGGCCGCGGCCGCGCTCGGCGTGGCCACCGCCGACGATCTGCTCGACTACCACCGCCTCCACGGACCCACCGGGCGGCCGATCGTGGCCGAGCTCGCGGCCGAGGGACTCCTGGAGCCGGTCGAGGTGCGCGGGTGGGACCGCCCCGCGTTCCGTGCGCCGGGCGCGCACCTGCCACGGCGGATCGACGCCGCAGCGCTGCTGACGCCCTTCGACCCGTTGGTCTTCCACCGCCCGCGGGTCGAGCGGCTCTTCGACTTCCACTACCGGTTGGAGTTCTACGTGCCCGCCGACCAGCGCCGGTACGGCTACTTCGTCATGCCGTTCCTGCTCGGTGACCAGCTGGTCGCCCGCGTCGACGTCAAGGCGGATCGCGCGGCGGGCGTCCTGCGCGTGCCCGGCGCGTTCGTGGAGCGGGGCCACGACGTCGATCGGATCGCCGGGCCGCTGGCGGGCGAGCTGGAGACCCTCGCGGCCTGGCTCGGCCTCGACGCCGTGGTCGTCGCCGGCACGCAGCCGCTCGCGATCGCCGTGGAGCGGGCGATCCGGCCCGCCGCCGTCGGGTCGGTGGGCGCCCGGTGACCGACGCGGCGGGGGACCGGCTCGCCCGCGAGCGAAAGCGGGTGGCCGAGCTGGTGCACGGGGGCGTCGTGCAGCAGGTGACCGCGCTGTCGCTGGCCGTCGACAACGCGTTGCTGCACCACGCGGCCGGTGACGCCGAGGGGGTCGCGGCCGCCCTGCGCACGGCGCGGGGGCTGGCGGACAGGGCCGCGACCGGCTGCCGCGCCCTGATCGACGACCTCCGTGGCGACGGGAGTCCTTGATCTGCCGCGTGGTGGCGGTCATGCTGCGCGCCAGCGCCCAGTCCACGACCCCCTGGAGTGCCGGTGTCCGCTGAGCCCGCTCCCGAACCTGAGGAGCCGCCTGCGGTCCCCGCCTGCGCCTGGGACTGGCTGCAGCGGTCCCGACCCGTCGTCGAGCGCCTCGCCGACGTCCTGACCGGTCAGCCACCACGTCCGGGCTTCGTCCAGGCGGTCCGGCGCAGCTTCACCGAGGACCCCCTCGTCCGGGACGCCGTGTGCTCGGTGATCGCCGACGTCGCGTTCCGGGGCCGGGTGCCAACCGCCCGTCCCGCCGGTGTGTCGTGGGACCGGGGGCTCGTGTTCTGGGCCGCGCTGCTCGCCGGCCGCCCGCCCGAGGACTACGCCCGGCCCGCGGCACCGGTCGAGCAGCCTGCCCTGTTCGCCCCCGAGCCGGCCACGCCGCCCAGCGAGCGACAGGTCGTGGTGGCCGCGCTCAGGGACCTCCTGGCGCACCGGACCGGCGACCAGGTGCCGGCGGCCGCGGTCCGCCAGCTGATCCAGCAGCTCGAGCAGGAACCGGACCCGGACGCCACGCACCGGTAGCGTAGGGGGTTCGGCGCCGAGGAAAGGCCCCCGCGCTGTTCGATCTGGTGTTCTCCCCGTGCCCCGCCGTGCCCGCCCACGGCCGGCTGCTCGCGTACCGCCTCCGCGGCGACCGGGCGCCGGTCGCCGACGCGGCGGCGCTCGGTCTGCGGACCGAGGTCGACCGTGCCCTGCTGGTGCTGCCCGGCGACGACGGCCTGGCGTACCGCAACCACCCCGTCGCCGCCGTCCGCCTCGTCGACGCGCTGCCCGCGCTGCTGACCCCCCGGCGCGCGGTGGGTGCCCAGTCCGCCTCGGTCGCCGGCTACGTCCGGGCCGCCCGTCTGGCGGCGGGGCTGGTCGCCGAGCAGCAGATCGCTCCGGTGCTGCGCGACGTCGACGGCGTCACGGTCGCGGCCTGGCAGGTGCTGCTGCCCGCAGGCGGGGTGGCCGCCGACACGCTCGGGGCGCTGGCCGACGCCCTGCCGCCCGCGGCGCACGCGCTGCCCCGCGACACCGCGGGCGTGTGGCACCCCTTCGCCCTGCTGCGTGCCTTCGTGGACGCGGTCGCCGATGTGCTCGTACGGGACGAGGCCGACGACGGCGAGGGCACCGGGCGGCCGCGCGCCCGGCTCCTGCCGTGGACGGCGCGCTGGCAGGAGGCGGCGACCGACCCGACCGACCCCGCCGTACCGCTGCGGGCCGAGCGGGGCGAGGTCCTGGCGGGCGTCCGCGAATGGCTGCGGCCCTACGAGCAGCCCAGGACCGCGCACACCCCCGAGCTGGTCCTGACCCCGCCGGACGGCGCCGACGGGCCGTGGAGGCTGCGCTTCGGTCTGCGTGACCGCGACGGCACCAGCGTCCCCGCCGCCGACATCTGGCGCGACGACGACGCGTCGTCGGACCGCGTCGAGGCCCTGCTCGAGGCGCTGGCGCGCGCTGCGCGGGTGTTCCGGCCGGTCGAGGAGGCCCTCGACGAGGCGCACCCCGCGGCCGCGCGCCTCGACAACGAGGCCGCGTGGCGGTTCATCGACACGACGGCGCCCCTGCTGACCGACGCCGGCTACGTCGTCGCGCTGCCCGACACCGTCGACGAGCTGCGTCCGCGCCTGCAGCTGGGCACTCCGGACGCCGACGAGCTCGGCGGCACGGTCGAGGCCCGGTGGCAGGGCATGGTCGGCGACCGGGTGGTCGACGCCGACACGGTCGACCTGCTGGTCGACAACGAGGACCCGTTGGTCTTCTGGGAGGACCGCTGGGTCCGCGTGACCCCGGAGGCCCGGGCGCAGTGGCGCGGCCGCGGGGCGGTCGGCGGCCGGGTGCCCCTGATCGAGGCCATCGGCCTCGCCGTCGCCGGTGTCGGGCCGACCCCCGGGACCGCGCCGGTCGCCGACGTCACCCAGGTCTCGACGGTCGGTCCGCTGGCGACCCTGGTGGACCGGCTCCGCGAGGGAGCGCCGCCCCGCACCCGCACCGTCCCGGACGGCTTCGTCGGCGACCTGCGCGGCTACCAGCTCGACGCCGTCGGCTGGCTGGCGATGATGCGCGAGCTCGGACTCGGTGCGGTGCTCGCCGACGACATGGGGCTGGGCAAGACAGTCATGCTGATCGCCCACCTGCTGCGGCAGCCGTCGGGACCGCACCTCGTCGTGTGCCCCACATCGGTGGTGACGAACTGGGAGCGCGAGCTGCGACGGTTCGCCCCCGGCCTGGCGGTGCGCCGCCACCACGGACCCGACCGCGCCGACGATCTGCGGGGGGTGACCGACGTGGTCGTCACGTCCTACGGCACCCTGCGGCGCGACATCGACCTGCTGGCCGACGTCGACTGGCAGGTGGTCGCGCTCGACGAGGCACAGCAGGTCAAGAACCCCGAGACACTGGGTGCGAAGGCCGTCCGCCGCCTGCGGTCGGGCCACTGCGTGGCGCTGACCGGCACCCCCGTCGAGAATCGCCTGCGCGAGCTGTGGTCGGTGCTCGACCTGACCAACGCCGGCCTGCTCGGGTCGCGGGGCGCCTTCGAACGCCGCTTCGCCACCCCGATCGAGCGGCGCGGTGACCACACCGTGCGCAACCAGCTGCGCCGACTGATCGCGCCCTTCGTGCTGCGGCGCACCAAGGCCGACCCGCGCGTCGCGCCGGACCTGCCGCCGCGCATCGAGCGGACCGTGCCGTGCACGATGAGCGAGGAGCAGCGCGACCGCTACGCCGCGGCCGTCGAGCGGTTCCGGCGCGAGGCGGAGCAGCCGCGGACCGGCATGGCGCACCGCGGCGCGGTGCTGGCGCTGCTCACCCGGCTCAAGCAGATCTGCGACCACCCCACGTTGGGCGACCAGACCGCGGCGCGCGCCGTGGGGCGGTCCGGGAAGCTGGCGGTCGCCCGCCAGCTGATCGCCGAGGCCAACGCGGCGGGGGAGCGGGTGCTGGTGTTCACCCAGTTCGTGGGCATGGCGCGGATCCTCGTCGACGACCTGTCCCACGCGCTGCGGACCGAGGTGCCGATGCTGCACGGCGGGATGTCGGCGACGGCACGCCAGCAGGTCGTCGACCGGTTCCAGGGCGAGACCGACGACGAGGCCCCGCCGGTGCTGGTGGCCAGCCTGCGTGCCGGCGGGACCGGCATGAACCTCACGGCGGCCACGCAGGTCATCCACTACGACCGCTGGTGGAACCCAGCCGTCGAGGACCAGGCGTCCGACCGCGCCCACCGCATCGGCCAGACCGAACGCGTGCTGATCCACCGCCTGATGATGGTCGGCACGCTGGAGGAGCGCATCGACGCGCTGTTGGAGTCCAAGCGCGAGATGGCGTCGGCGATCGTCGGCGCGGGCGAGACCTGGATCACCGAGCTGGAGCTCGACGCCCTGCTCGAGCTGGTCGAGCTCGGCGACACCTCGGGTGCCGGCGGCGGGGAGCCCGTGCTGGCGCGCGCCGCCGCCCACGACGGTGGAGGCGGGCGATGACGCCGGAGATCGACTGGACCGGATCGCTCGGCGTCGACCCGGAGGATCCGGCGCAGCTGCGGCGCCAGCGCGACGCCGGGCGACTGCGTGCCGCCGGCCGGGTGATGTCGCTGCGCGTCGATCCCGGGCGCGTCGAAGGGCGGGTCCAGGGCTCCCACGCCCGGCCGCACCTGGTCGAGCTCGACGTCGCGCCGTGGACCGACGACGAGTGGCACGCCGTCGGCGAGCTGCTCGGGCGCCAGGCCCGCCACTACGCCCGCCTGCTGGCGGGGCAGCTGCCGGACCAGTTCGACGCGGTGCTGACCGACCTGGGCCTGTCGCTCGTGCCGCGGCCGGAGGAGTGGACCCTGCGCTGCACGTGCACCGGGACCGTGCCGTGCACCCACCAGCTGGCCGTCTGGCTCGAGGCCAGGGAGCGGCTGGAGGACGACCCCTACCTGATCACGCGGCTGCGCGGACGCAGCCGCGAGCAGCTGCTGGCGGAGATCCGAGACCAGCGGGCGTCGGAGACCGACACCGTGCCGCTCGACGAGCTCGACACCGACGGGTGGTCGCGCACCCGCATGCACCCGTCGGAGGTGCCGCTGCCGCCGGTCCGCACGCCGACGACCGACGCCGGGGCGCTGCGGATGCTCGGTGAGCCGCCGGGCTGGGCCGGGCCGACCGCGGCCGACGCGATGTTCACGCCGGCGATCGTGGCCGCCGCGGCGCGGGCGCGGCGCCTCCTCGACGCCGACGACCCACGTCAGGACGCCGCGGGCGACTCCCGCTGACGGGCGCCTCGAAGGACCCGGTGGCGGCGTCGCGCGGTCCCGTCAGCCGGCGCCGCCCGGCGACCTCCGGCAGGGGGTGCCTCAGGCCACGTCCTGGAGGCCTGGGGGCAGGGTGCCGGTGTACCTGCGCCAGCCGGCCGCCGCCCCGCGGCTCGCCACCATGCGGGCCACGCCGATGACCAGACCGGTCGCGGCCGTCCACGCGATCGCCTCGCCCCAGTTGGTCGCGGGGTCCGCCGGGTTGTTCGGCGGCTCGTTCTTCATGATGCCCCGCCAGGCGGCCATGGCGACGTTGCGCACGACCATGCTCGCCAGCACCGCGGCACCGGTCGCCGCGATCTTCCAGAGCGTCTTCTCCATCGCGTGCCCCATCTCTGCGCGCATCTCGGTGTTGAACACGTCCAGGTCGCGACCCAGCCGCTCGCGGGCGGCCAGCACGGCCTCCTGCTGCGGCCCGAGGCCGTTGGCCGAGCTCACCGTCCTTGCAGGTGTGTCTTGAACCACGCCACGTCCTCCTGCACGTTGGTCTTCGCCTGCTCGACGGACACGGGTGTGCCCAGCTTGTTCCTCGCGACCAGGCCGAGCACCGCCGCGACGAGGATGAGCACGACGCTCACGATGAGCGCGGCGGCCCAGCCCGGCACGACGAGAGCCAGCGCGAACCCGGCGGCGATCAGCAGCCCCTGGACGGCCAGCCACAGCATGACGCCGGCGCCGACCAGCAACCCGACGCCCATGCCGTTGGCCTTCAGGCCCTCGGTCACCTCGGCCTTCGCCAGGTCGATCTCGGCACGAACCAGCTCGGAGGTGTCCTGCGCCACGGCCTTCAGCGCCGCTGCCGCCCCGACCGTCGGTCGGGCACCGAACGGGAAGCGCGAGCCCGGCGCCACCTGCTCAGCGTGTTCGGGTTCGCTCATCGCTGCACTCGATCCACTTCGCTGCTCTGTGTCGTCGTTGCGTCCGGGTCCCCCGGCACGCTGATGCTACTTGCTGCGTTGGCATACCCAGGTGTGGCGGTGCAAACGTGCACGGTGCGGACAGGCGCCGTGCCACCGGCCGGGTGTGCGTACGTGTGGCGCACCGTCGAGCGGGTACCATGCCTGAATTGACCTCGACGGTTGCGAGAGTTGACGTGTCCACGCACCATGTGCATCGCATCCCCCGTGAGGCCTGCGGGTCGGTGGAGCTCCGCCGGCGCCGGTCGCGCGACGGGGGCGGCGTCACACACGGTCGTGTCGCGTGCCTCGTGTCATGATCGGGTCATAGGGTGCTGGAGCGGCCAGCGATGTCGAGCGAAGGGTGACTGCGACAGTGCCACAGATCGTTGAGGAGATGCCGCTCCACGATCACGTGCAGCTCTACCTGC
>CAYVGE010000181.1:1108-8076 GCA_964450395.1 uncultured Actinomycetota bacterium | reverse complement strand
GGAGGTCACCGACTTCATCCTGTCGCGCCAGGTCGACGACACCGCCGAGGCGCAGCAGGCGTCGGCGCTGGACGGGCAGGCCCTGTTCGAGGGCAACTGCGCCCGGTGCCACGGCCTCGACGGGCGCAGCGGCGAGGGCCGCCCGGGCCCGTCGCTGGTGGGCGTGTTCGAGCGCCACAGCCGGGAGACCGTCGAAGCCATCCTCCGCAACGGCATCTACCTCGGCACCGGGGTGACCATGCCACCCTGGCAGAACGGCTACTTCTACCCGACCAGCCCCGGCGACAACGGGCCCGCGGTGTACGACGACCAGGCACTGACCAGGATCGTCGACTACCTCGAGACGCTCCAGCCCGAGGAGCTGCCGGCGACCGCTGGCCAGTACCACACTCCCGGCGTGGCGCAGAGCGAGCTCGGTGTGCCGCCCGAGGACGACCCCGCGGAAGGTGAGGGAGACGCGTGATGGTCATGGCCGAGCTGATGCCGGTGGTGCTGGCGGTCGCCGCCGCCGAGGAGTACGTCCCGCCCGACGACTGGCGGGGTGCAATCGCTCTGCCCGCCGGCATCATCATCTTCTTCGGCGCGATCTTCCTGCTGCTGAAGTCGAACCTGGGCACGCGCCGCGCCTACCTGCTCGAGGCGTCGACGTTCTTCGGCTTCATGCTGATCCTCAGCCTGTTCTGGGGCTTCGGGGCGCCGGGCACGCCGCAGAACACCGGGCCGCAGAGCCTGCCCGGTCAGCCCGCCGACTACTACACCCCCAAGTGGGTGGCGTTCGCGCCGGACAGCACCCTGGCCCAGGAGCGGTTCGGCCTGGTCAGCCAGTTCCCCGAGGGCTTCGAGGAGGAGACCATCGGCGGTGAGGAGGCTGTGCAGGCCGAAGGCGAGGGCACGGGGACGGCGGAGGACGAGGCCGACCCCGCAGCCGCGGGTGACGCCGCGATCGGTGGCGTCGAGGAGATCGGCACCTTCTTCCGCGAGGAGCGCGGCGGCGAGCAGTTGATCGGCGACGACTGGGTGCCGGCGGGTCCGCCCCTGGTCGCGTTCGCCGAGGGCGGCGAGAAGGTGGTCGGGGCGACCTACGGCAAGCCGTTCTCGTTCAACGACGACGGCGAGATCCCCCAGGGCCCCGACGGCCAGCCGCTGTTCTCGGAGGACCAGCTCGGTCAGGCGATCCCCGAGGACTTCGAGGTGCCGGCCGGCGTCGACGACGCCACGGCCGAGCTGGTGACCCCCGAGACCTTCACGGCCTTCGCCTACTTCGACCCGGGCTTCGCGCTGTTCCCGGCGCTGGTCATGATGGCGATCTCGTTCGTCGGGTTCGTGATCCACGCGCTGCTGCTCGGGTGGGACGAGAACCGCGAGAAGGAGCGGACGGTGGAGGAGGTCGTCGTCGAGCGCGAGCCGGTCGGCGCCTCCCGCTGACCCGGCTCGCCGCCGTGGTGGCGACCTAGACTGGCCCCGTGCATCGACGACTGCTCGCACTGGTCGTGGTCCTCCTGCTGACCGCGGGATGTTCGCTGGGCACGGCTTCCGAGGACGGCAGCGGGTTCGTGTCGGCCGACGGGTCGACCGACTTCGCCGCCGGCGAGCGTGCGCCGGCCCCGGCGATCAGCGGGACCACGCTGGACGGCGAGACCCTGGCGCTCGACGACCTCGACGGACCGGTGGTCATCAACTTCTGGGCGTCGTGGTGCGGGCCGTGCGCCTCGGAGGCGCCACACCTGGCCTCGATCGCCGAGGTCTACCGCGACCGGGGGGTCGAGGTGGTCGGGGTCAACGTCCGCGACACCCCGGCGAACGCGGCGTCGTTCGAGCGGGAGCACGAGATCCCCTACCCGTCGTGGGACGACCAGAGCGCCCAGATCGCCTCGGAGTTCGGCGCGCTGGGACCGGCGGGCCTGCCCAGCACGGTGCTGCTGGACAGCGAGCACCGGGTCGCGTCCCGGTTGTTCGGCGCCGTGACGGCGCGCCAGCTGGCGCCGCGCCTCGACGGGTTGCTCGCCGAGGCGGGCTGAGGTCGGCGGACCGTGAGCCCCGGCGAGCTGATCACCGACGCCAACCTGCTGGTGGCGGCGCTGGTGGCGTTCGCGGCCGGCATCGTGTCGTTCGCCTCGCCCTGCGTGGTGCCGCTGGTGCCCGGCTACCTGTCGTACATGACGGGCCTGTCGGCGACGGAGATCTCGACGACGCACGGCAGCCGGCTGCGCGTGCTGGCCGGCGGCCTGCTGTTCGTCTTCGGCTTCGCGATCCCCTTCAGCCTGCTGGGCCTGCTGGGCGGGTCCCTGTCCGCGGCGTTGCAGTCCCGCGGGTGGCAGATCGCCCTGGGCCTGCTGGTCGCCGCGTTGGGCCTGGCGTTCACCGGGCTGCTCCCGTTCGACCTGCTGCGCCGCGAGGCGCGGATGACCGACCAGGCGATCGACCGCGGCGTGCTGGGCGCGATGCCGCTCGGGTTCGTGTTCGGCGTCGGCTGGACGCCGTGCATCGGGCCGGCGCTGTCGGCGATCTTCGCCCTGTCGGCTGCCACCGGGGGCAGTGCCGTGCGTGGGGGCGTGCTGGGGTTCATCTACGCCATCGGGCTCGGCGTGCCGTTCGTGCTGCTGGGTCTGGCCTTCCAGCAGGCCGGGCGCACCATGGACTTCCTGCAACGCAACGCGCGGACCATCCAGGTCGTCGGCGGGCTCCTGCTGGTGTTGGTCGGCCTCGCGATCGCGACCGGGGTGTGGGACGCGTTCGTCCGCCGGCTGCTGCCGGCGATCGGCAGCTTCGAGACCGCCATATGACCACCGGCCGGCCGCGCGGACAGGCGGACGCAGCGGCGTAGGGTGGATCGTCGATGGCCGACACCAAGATGCGGACGGACACGTCGCAGCCCTCCTCCGGGTGGGCCCGGCTGCCGATGATCCCGGGTCCGTGGGAGACCCTGCTGATCGTCTGGCGGCGGCTGCGGAAGATGTCCACGGCACTGGTGCTGCTGTTCTGCCTGGCGGTCGCGACGATCGTCGCGACCTTCATCCCGCAGGAGCCGTTGGTCCCCGACACCGTCGCCAGCTGGCGGGCCGGCACGGCCGGGCCGGGCGCGACGATCGCGGGGATCCTCGACGGCGCCGAGCTGTTCGACGTGTTCTCGTCGTGGTGGTTCGCGACGCTGACGATCCTGCTGCTGATCAGCCTCACGGGCTGCCTTCTGCCGCGCTACCGCGCCTTCTGGCGCACCGCCCGCCGGCCGCCAGCGGTCGGGCGCAACTTCGACCGCCTGAGCAACCACACCGAGCTGCACACGACCCTGGCGCCCGACGCGGCGCTCGCGCAGGTCGACCGCGTGCTGGGGCGCCGGCGGTTCCGGCGCCGCGCCGTGCCGGCCGACGACACCCCCTCCGGCCGCGCGCAGCTCGCCGCCGAGCGCGGCCACTGGCGCGAGGGCGGCAACCTGGTGTTCCACACGGCCATCTACGTGCTGCTGGTCGGTGCGGCGGTCAGCCAGGCGTTCGGCTTCACCGGCCAGATCAACGTCGTCGAGGGCTCGACGTTCACCGACACGCGCATCGTCTACGGCAACATCCGCGCCGGGCGGTGGTTCGGCGTCGAGGACCACCGCGGCTTCCAGGTGCGTCTCGACGACTTCGCCGCGACGTACCACCGCAACGGCACGCCGGACGACTTCGTGTCGACCGTGTCGATCCTCGAGGGTGGGCAGGAGACGGCCACCGACCAGCGGATCCGACCCAACCACCCGCTGTCGTTCGCGGGCATGAAGCTGTACCAGCTGCGGTTCGGCATGGCGCCCCGCGTGATCGTGCGGGCCGGCGACACGGTGCTGTACGACGACGCGGTGATGATGGCCGATGCCGGCGGCGTGTGGACGGGCACCGCCAAGATCAAGACCACCGAACCCGACCAGATCGCGCTCGACCTCGCGTTGCTGCCCGACTTCGCCGTGAACGCGCAGGGCCAGCCGATCACCCGCAGTCAGCAGCCCGACAACCCCGTGCTGTTCGCCGACCTGTGGGTCGGCGAGCTGGGCCTGAACCGCCCGGTCGACGCCAGCCGCTTCATCCGCGACGGCGAGCCGGTCGCCGGCACCACGCTGACGCCGGGCGACACCAGTGATCCCCTGATCGGCGAGGGCGGGGCGCGGGACCTGACCATCGAGTTCGCCGAGCTGCCGCTGTGGTCCGGGCTCCAGGTGTCGCACGCCCCCGGGCACCGCATCCTGCTGGCGGGCGCGGCGCTGCTGCTGATCGGGCTGATCAGCTCGCTGTACGCCTACCGCCGGCGGGTGTGGGCAGAGGCGCGGATGGACGCCGACGGGGTCACGACCGTGACGCTCGCCGGCGTCGCGCTGCAGCGTAAAGTGGTGTTCGCCGACGCGTTCCGGGCGCTGGCCGACGAGGTGCGATCGGCGCTGCCCGCCCCGGGTGACCGCGCGGCGGAGGAGGTTGCGACGGATGCTCAGCATGGCTGACGGCTCCAACACCTTGTTCTTCGTGGCGCTGGGCCTGTACCTGGCGGCCATGGTCGGCTCCTTCTTCCGCATGGCGTTCACCCGCGCCGACGACGAGGGCAGGCTGGTCGCCACGCCGGCGGCGCGCATCGCCGGACGGGCCGCCACGGGACTGGCGGTCAGCGGCGCCGCCGTCCACCTGGCCAGCGTCGTCAGCCGGGGCCTGGCCGCGGACCGCGTGCCGTGGGCCAACATGTACGAGTACTCGTCGGTGATGGCGTTGATCGCGGTCGTCGGCGGCCTGGTCTTCGTGCAGCGCCGGTGGGGCTACGGCCACCTGATGGGCTTCGTGCTGGCCGCCGCGGTCGTGATGATGGCGGCGGGTGCCATGCTGTGGGTGCCGGCGGGGCCCACGGTGCCGGCGCTCGAGAGCTACTGGCTGAAGATCCACGTCACCGCGATGGTCAGCGCGTCGGCGGTGTTCATCCTGGCGGCCGTCGCCACCGGCCTGTACCTGGCGCGTGACACGGCCGAGCGGCGCGTCGCGGCGCGGTCGGGCCGGCACTACGCGCCCGGCACCGTCGGCGCCGCCAGCGTCGACCTGACCGCGCCCGAACAGCCGGGCGGCACCGTCGCCTCACCGCTGGAGCTGCGTCGCGTGGTCTCGCCGCTGTGGTTCGTGGTCGTGCCCGCGGCGTTCTTCTTCGTGTGGGGACTGCTCAAGTACGACGCGCTGCGGGGCGCGTCGATGGCGCCGGTGGGCGCGCTGCTGGGCGTCGCCGCCTGGTACGCGCTGCCGTACCTGCCGGCCGCCGCCGAGCTCGACACGCTGTCGTACCGACTGACGGCGTTTGCGATGCCAATCTTCACCTTCGCCATCATCTGCGGGGCGATCTGGGGCGAAGAGGCGTGGGGCCGGTACTGGGGCTGGGACCCCAAGGAGACCGGGTCGTTCTTCACCTGGGTGCTCTATGCCGCGTACCTGCACGCGCGCGCCACCTACGGCTGGCGGGGCCGCCGGGCCGCGTGGGTCGGGCTGGGCGCGTTCGTGGCGTTGATGGTCACCTACTTCGCCGTCAACCTCGTGGTCGTCGGGCTGCACTCCTACGCGACCTGAGCGGGCACACGGGCCGGTCGCGGTGCCACCTGGTGCGCCGCCGCCGCCGGTACAAGCCCGGCGCATGTGGGTAGCGTGCGACTACGCCACGCGAGGGAGCTGCCGGCGATGACCGACATCGTGACCGCGCTCGGTGACGAGGCCGAGCACCTGCTGACGCATGACTGCAAGACCATCCCCAAGGAGGACCTGCACCTGCCGGGTCCCGACTTCGTCGACCGGGTCGTGGCCCAGACCGACCGGTCCCCGGTCGTGCTGCGCAACCTGCAGTCGCTGTTCGACCACGGCCGCCTGGGCGGCACCGGCTACGTGTCGATCCTGCCGGTCGACCAGGGCATCGAGCACTCGGCCGCCGCCTCGTTCGCGCCCAACCCGCGCTACTTCGACCCGGCGAACATCGTCGAGCTGGCCGTCGAGGGCGGCTGCAACGGGGTCGCGACCACGGTCGGGGTCCTCGGCGCCGTGTCGCGGCGCTACGCCCACCGCATCCCGTGCATCGTCAAGCTCAACCACAACGAGCTGCTGACGCACCCCAACACCCACGACCAGGTCATGTTCAGCTCGGTCGTTCAGGCCTTCGAGCTGGGCGCCGTCGGCGTGGGCGCCACCATCTACTTCGGGTCCGACGAGTCGATGCGCCAGCTGCAGGAGGTCCGCGAGGCCTTCCAGCACGCCCACGAGCTGGGCCTGTTCACGGTCCTGTGGTGCTACCTGCGCAACAGCGCGTTCAAGGTCGACGGCACCGACCACCACACCGCGGCGGACCTCACCGGGCAGGCCAACCACCTCGGCGTGACCATCGAATCCGACATCATCAAGCAGAAGCAGCCCGAGGTGAACGGCGGGTACCGGGCGCTCGAGGGCTACGGCCGCACCGACGACCTGGTGTACGACCGGCTGACCACCGACCACCCGATCGACCTCACCCGGTGGCAGGTCGTCAACTGCTACATGGGCCGGGCAGGGCTGATCAACTCGGGCGGCGCCTCGTCGGGCGCGTCCGACCGCGTCGACGCCATCCGCACGGCGGTCATCAACAAGCGCGCGGGCGGCACCGGGCTGATCTCGGGCCGCAAGGCGTTCCAGCGGCCGACCGGCGAGGGCGTCGAGCTCCTCAACGCGATCCAGGACGTCTACCTGTCCGACGAGGTCACGGTCGCATAGGGCTGTCGGTTCGGGGTGCCGGCCGCGTTCGGGGGCCCGGCCGGCACCCCCTCCACCACCGGCCTCAGGTGTCGTACAGGTCCGCGGGGCGCGTGACGCCCGTGCCGTCGCGCGCGAGCACCACCAGGTGCTCGGGATCCTGGTAGGGCGAGCCCGCCAGCACGTCGTGGATGCGGCGGCGCTCGCGGTCGGCGTCGGCGTTGGTGGTCCATTGCGCCGTGCCCGCGGCGACCGCGGCGCCGC
>CAYVGE010000181.1:0-1098 GCA_964450395.1 uncultured Actinomycetota bacterium | reverse complement strand
GGGCGCGGGGGGGGGGGGGGGGTGGGGGCCCCCGGGCGCCGGGCCGGCGCCGCCCGCGGCGCCGCCGGCCAGCGCCAGCGCGTCGAGCTCGCCGTCGCCGGCGACCGACCACCAGGGTCCGCAGTCGGCCTGGTGCTCGTCGGCCAGCACCGAGCGCAGCACCGCCCGCAGGCCGCGCTGTTGGCTGGTCGCCAGCAGCATGCGGTTGGCCGACAGCACACCTGCACCCCGGCCGAGCTCGAACGCCTCGCGGTGGGGGAGCACGACGGCCAGCCACAGGCGCAGGAACGCGTCGCGCACCTCGTAGCGCACGCGCCGGGTGCGGCGGGGGTCCTCACCGATCGGCGTGACCCGCTCGACCAGGCCGAGGCCCTCCAGCAGCGCGAGCGCCTCGCTCGTCGACGCCGGCGCCAGCCCCGTGCGCTCGCGCAGCACCGAGAAGCTCTCGGCGCCCAGGGCGATCAGCTCCAGCACGCGGGCCGCCGCCGATCCCGGCGTCAGCTCCTGCAGGACCACCGTGCCCTCGTCCCCCAGCGGCGCGCCGGGGCCGTCGAGCAGCTCGGTGAGGTTGGTCAGCAGGTCCTCGCGGTGGTCCCACAACGTGAGGTAGCGCGGCATGCCCCCGAGGGTGCAGTAGGCCTCCAGCCACGTCTCCGGGTCGTCGCCCCCGACCAGCAGGCCCGCGTCGCGCCACGTGAACGGCGCCATGCGCAGGTGGGCGTCGGCACGCCCGAACAGCGGGGCGTCCGCGGCGACGAGCTCCTCCATCAGGCCGACGTGGCTGCCGGCCAGCACGACCGACAGTCGGCTGTCGCCGCGGTGGTCCCAGCGCGCCTGCAGCGTGCTCGGCAGCGTGGCGTCGGCCTCGCACAGGTACGGGAACTCGTCGAGGATCAGCACCAGCGGCTCGTCGGCGGCCCTGGCCAGCAGGTACCCCAGCGCCGCGTCCCAGCTCGGCAGGTGACCGAGGTCCAGCAGGTCGCCGGGCTGCGGCGGGAGCACATTGCGCACGCGGTCCTCCAGGCGGCGCAGCGCCTCGCCGACCGGCGCGCGGGTCCCCGGCAGGAAGATCGCCCGGCGGTCGGCGGCGAACCGGTC
>CAYVGE010000180.1:2947-8161 GCA_964450395.1 uncultured Actinomycetota bacterium | reverse complement strand
CGGTGGAGGGTGTGACGTCTGCCGCTCGCCGTGGGTGGCTGTTGTCGCGGGGTGCGGCGGGCCGGTGGAGGGTGTGACGTCTGCCGCTCGCCGTGGGTGGCTGTTGTCGCGGGGTGCCGCGGACCGGTCCAGGCTGTGACGTGTGCCGCTCCCCGCGGGCGAAGGCGTCGTGGCGTGGAGGTCCCGTCCGGCCGTGCGACGGCAGACGCCGTGCGTCGGTCAGCGGTCCGCGCCGGCCGCCCGGCGCCGGTGGGCGGCGACGTGGGTCCGGTTGGCACAGGCGGGGCTGCAGAACCGGCGTCGGCCGTTGCGCGACGTGTCGACGAACGCCGTGCCGCACGACGGCGCCGCGCACAGGCCGAGCCGGTGCACGCCGTGTTCGCTGATGATCGCCGCCACCGCCATCGCCGCGTTGCACGCCAGCCTGGTCGCCGCGTCGGCGTCGGCCGGCGCGTAGTGCAGGTGGGCCGGCTTGCCGTCGTGGGCGCTCAGGCGTGGGACCAACGGCAGGTCCTCGAGCAGCCGGTTGATCGCGGTGGCGCCCGCGTCGTGATCGGCGGCGGCGAACGCCTGTCGCAGCTGGTCGGCGACCCCCGCCAGCCACGAGGCGATGGCACCGGTCCACGGCGCGTCGGCCGGGTACCCGGGGGGCCGGTCGAGCGTCGCCCCGCCGCCGCGCGCGGTGACCAGGTCGGCCGCCAGTGCGGCGCCCGGCGTCGTGTACCGGCCGAAGTCCATTGCGCACCGAACCCTCCGATGGCTACGGTAAGCAGTGTACACTCTTTGATCCTTACCCTTTCGGAGGTCTGCCGTCGTGCGCCTTGGCTCCGACGACCGTGAGATCGTCGGCCTGGCACTGCCGGCGATGGCGGCGCTGGCTGCCGACCCGCTGCTCAGCCTGGTCGACACCGCGCTGGTGGGGCGCCTCGGTGCCGTGCCGCTGGCGGCGCTGGGCGTCAGCGTGGCGGTGTTCACGCTGGCGTTCTTCGGCTGCAACTTCCTGACCTACGGCACGACGGCCGAGGTCGCCCGGCTCCGCGGCGCCGGCCGGCCACAGGAGGCGGCGACCTACGCGCTGCAGGCACTCTGGCTGGCGGTCGCGCTGGGTGTCGCGGTCACCGTCGTGCTCGAAGCGGGCGCGCCCCTGCTGCTGCGCCTGATGGGGGCGACGGGCGCGGTGGCGGCCGACGCCGGCACCTACCTGAGGATCCGGGCGCTGGCGTCGGTGCCCGTGCTGGTGGTGCTCGTGGGCCACGGCGCCTTCCGTGGCCACAAGGACATGCGCACGCCGCTGGCGATCACCGTCGCGGTCAACCTCGCCAACGCCGTCGCCAGCTGGCTGCTGATCTACCCGGCCGGCCTCGGCATCGCCGGGGCCGCGCTGGGCACGCTCGCGGCCCAGACCGCCGGTGCCGCGACCTTCCTGGTGCTGGGACGACGCCGGTTCGCCCCGCCCGACCTCCGGGTCGAGCCGGCGGCGATGCGGCGCATCGTCGGCATCTCCCGCGACCTGTTCCTGCGGACGGCCGCGCTGCTGACCGGCCTGCTCGTGTCGACGGCGGTCGCGACCCGCATGGGCACGGTCACCGTGGCGGCGCACCAGATCGCCCGCGAGCTGTGGACGATGCTCGCGCTCGTGCAGGACGGGTTCGCGATCGCCGGGCAGGCGATGGTCGGCACCGCGCTCGGCGCGGGCATGGTCACCGAGGCGCGGGACACCGCCGTGCGGCTGCTGTGGTGGGGGACCGGGTTCGGCTTCGTCGTCGGTGCCGCCTACCTGGCCCTGGAGGGCGTCCTGCCGCACATCTTCACCACCGACCCCGAGGTGCTCGCCGCCGTCGGGTCGGTGTGGCTGACCGTGGCGCTGCTCCAGCCCGTGGGCGGGGTGGTCTTCGTGCTCGACGGCATCCTCATGGGCGCGGGGGACTTCCGCTTCCTGTGGTGGTCGACGGCGCTGGCGTCGCTCGGTGGGCTCGTGCCCGTCTGCCTGCTGGCGCTGCGGTACGGCTGGGGGTTGCCCGGGATCTGGGCGGGCATGGGCGTGCTGATGGCAGCGCGCGCGGTGCTGACGGTCTGGCGCCTGCGCACCGGTGCGTGGGCGGCCGTCGCGCCGGCCTGAGCTCAGCGCATCGGACCCATCGTCCGCCGCCGGGCGCACGTCAGCCGCGGCGCCGTCGTCGTGCGGGCGCCAGGTGGCGGCGCAGGGCGACCAGGGGGACCACACCGGTCGCGATGACGAGGGCGCCGGCCAGGCCGGCCGTCGTGAACCCGGCGGCGATCGCGTCGGCGACAGCCGCCGACGCGCCGGCGCCAGTCTCCGCCAGCAGGGCGCGCACCTGCTCGGTGTCGCCGACGCGCCGCGCGACCACGAGCAGGATGGTGGCGCCGCCGAGCGCCGCGCCGACCGCGATGCCCTGGTTGCGCAGGAACTGGTGGGCGGCGGTCGCCCGTCCCAGCTCGTCGTCACCGGCGACGTCGCGCAGCAGCGTCAGCGCCGCGTTGGTGGCCGCGCCGACGCTGGAGCCCAGCACGGTCAGCGTCGCGAAGATCGTCCACAGCGGCGCGTCGGCCGCCGCCAGCAGCGCGGTGGCGACGGCGCCGGGGACGGCGACCGAGAACGCGATGAGCACGAGCGTCGACTCGGCGAGGTGGTCGAGCAGCTTCGACCCGGCGTTGGCGCCCAGCGTCCACCCGACCGTGAAGAACAGCACCGACCAGGCGGTCACCGCGGTGCCGCCGCCCCGGCCGCCCTGCACGTACAGCGGCACGAACGACTGCACCGCGAGCGCACCTGACAGCAGCAGCGAGATCGCCCACGCCAGGGGACCGAACGGTGCGCGCAGCACGTGGCGCGGCCGCAGTGCCGCGCTGTCGGCGTGCCGCGCGCGGCGCAGGTACAGCCAGCCGACCCCCACCGCGACGACGAACGCCGCCAGCGAGCCGACGCCCAACGCGTCCACGCCCCACAGCACCGCCAGCGTGAACACCGCGATCATGCCCAGCCCCACGGCGTCGGGGGTCGGCCGCCCCGCCCCGACCGGTCGCTCGGGCAGCGCACGCCAGCCGGCGACGAGGGCGATCGCGCCCAGCGGCAGGTTGACCAGGAAGATCCAGCGCCACGACGCGAAGGTCAGGATCGCCGCCGCGAGCGCGGGCGCGGCGACGCCCATGACGCCCCACACCGTCGAGTTGACGGCGAAGGCCCGGCCGACCAGGTGGCGCGGGAACACCAGGCCGACGGCGGCGAGCCCGACCGCGATGGTGGCGCCGCCGCCGGCGCCCTGCAGCAGCCGCGCTGCGATCATCAGTGGCATCGAGCCGGCCAGGCCGGCCGCGACGCCGCCGATCGTGAACACGACGACCGCCACGCGGAAGACCCGACCCACCCCGACCGTGTCGACCAGCGCCCCGGTGGCGACGGTCGCCACGCCCGAGGTCAGCCCGTAGGCCGTGATGACCCACGGCAGCAGGTCGACGCCGCCGAGGTCGGCCGCGACCTGCGGCAACGCGGCGGCGACCGCCAGGCCCTCGAAGGCGGCCAGCGCGACCGTCAGCAGGATCGCGACGGCGGCGGCGCGGCGGTCGGCGGTGAACAGGTCGCGCACCGTCGCCTGCGTGGGATGGCTCACGGCGCCAGCCTCCACCGCGTCCGGCGTCACCGCAACGCGGATGACCGCCGACCACGGCTACGCGCGGATCACCACCGACTTCAGGTCGGTGTAGTACGACAGCGCCTCGATGCCGTGCTCCTTGCCGTACCCGCTCTGCTTCACCCCGCCGAAGGGGAGCTCGTCGTAGACCTTCGTGGCGGCGTTGATCCAGGTGTAGCCGGCCTGGATGCGCTCGGCGGCGGCCATGGCCGCCGCCAGGTCCGTCGTCCACACCGACGATCCCAGCCCGAACGGTGACGCGTTGGCCCGGTCGATCGCCTCCTCGAGCCCCGACACCCCCCACACGGGCAGCACGGGGCCGAACGTCTCCTCGGTCGACACCCGCGAGTCGTGCCCGGGCTCGTAGACCACGGTCGGTTGGTGGAACCAGCCGTCGGCGTGCTGCTCGCCGTCCGGCACGCCGCCGCCGGCCAGCACCTCGCCACCGGAGGCGACGGCGTCCGCGAGCTGCCCGGCGATCAGGTCGCGGCCCTCGTCCGAGTGCATCGGCCCGATCTGGGTGCCCTTCACGTCGCCCCTGCCCACCACGAGCTTGGCCGCCTTGCGGCCGAGTCCCTCGGCGACGCGCTCGACGATCGACTCGTCGGCGTAGACCCGCTTGATCGCCAGGCATGCCTGCCCGCAGTTGAAGAACCGGCCCATCGACGCCGCGCTGATGGCCGCGTCGACGTCGGCGTCGGCGCAGATGATCAGCGGGTCCGAGCCGCCGAGCTCCAGCGTCACCCGCTTCAGGTCGTCGGCGGCGCCGGCCATGATCCGCTTGCCGACGGGCGTCGACCCGGTGAACGCGATCTTGTGCACGCCGGGGTGGGCCACCAGCGCGGCGCCGGTCACGTCGCCGGTGCCGGTGACGACGTTGAAGACGCCGGCGGGCAGGCCCGCCTGGTGGGCGATCGCCGCCAGCCGGAGCGTGACCAGCGGCGTGGTCTCGTCGGGCTTCGCCACGACGGTGTTGCCGGTGACCAGGGCCGGGCCGAGCTTGTTGGCCAGCAGGGTGGTCGGGAAGTTCCACGGCACGATCGCGCCGATGACCCCCAGTGGGCGGTTGAGCACCATGCCGCGGGTGCGGGGGTCGAGGTCGGTGACGGCGGTGCCGCGGATGTTCAGCGCCAGGCCCGCGTAGTGGCGCAGCGTCCCGGCGCAGCGGTGCAGCTCAAGCCGTGACTCGCGCAGCGGCTTGCCCTGCTCGGCGGTCAGCAGCGGCGCCAGCTCGTCGGTGTGCGCATCGACGGCGTCGGCCACGGCCGCCAGGACCCGGCCGCGCCCGCTGGCGGCCGTCGCCGCCCAGTCGCCGGCGGCCCGCCGGGCGGCCTGCACGGCCGCGTCGACGCCGTCGGGCCCGCTCTCGACGGTGCTGTCGACGGTCGCGCCCGTGGCGGGGTCGACGACGGCGATCTCGTCGCCGGTGCGTGCGGTCGGGGCTCCGGCGACGAAGGCGTGCTGCACGGGGGGTCCTCGGCTCGACTGGTAGCAGACTAACCGGTCAGTCAGCCACGTCAAGGCCGCCCGACGATCTGCGCGGTGCACGCGGCTGACCGGCAGG
>CAYVGE010000180.1:0-2847 GCA_964450395.1 uncultured Actinomycetota bacterium | reverse complement strand
CCCGACCCGGCCGATGACCTGCCCGCGTCGGATGCGGTCGCCCTCCGCGACCAGCAGCTCCGACTGGTGGGCCGACAGGGTGGCCGGCCGTTGCGCTGGCCGAACTCCGAGGTCAGGGGGCCGTCGACCGGCCAGGCGGGCGGCGCACCCGTGCACCCCGCGGTCCGCGCGGTGCTGCCTGACGTCACGCGCATCGGCGCGTCGCGTGCGTGGGACGGCGTCACACCCGACGCGCCGCCGCCCGTGTGCGTCACACCGCGCCGTCGTGGCGTCGCCGAGGAGGTGGCCCGGGCGGCGTCACCCGGTCCGTGCGGTCGCGAACAGCGGTCCGGCGTCGGCCAGCACCCGGCGGGCGTCGCGTCGGCCGAGGGCGACGAGGCGCTCGTGGTAGACCTCGTCGAACAGGACGAAGCTCAGCAGCTCGCCCTGCAGCGGGCTGTCGCCTCCCAGCAGCCGGTGCAGGGCCTCCATGTCGGGATCGCGCAGCGCCCGCCACCCGCGGTAGCGCGACCGGAACACCTCCATCGCGATGTCCCCCACCTCGAACGGGTCCTCGGGGGCCACCGCCACGTACGGCACGTGCCGGTACGCCGGGCGGCCCCTGGCCGCGCGCAGCCGCTGGACCGCGGCGTGCTCATCGTCGTCACCGACCAGGTGCGCGTTGATCCGGTCGAGCCGGTGGACGTCGCGCCGCAGCGAGTCCTCGACCATCGCCTGCAGCAGCGTCACGGCGGTGTCACCCAGGTCGACGGCGCCCTCGTCGAGGTCGCGGCGCTCGCGTGCCTGCAGGCCCGTCGTGCCGACCACCGCCAGCCGGCCGGCGCCCAGGTCGAGTGCCGGACGCAGCGGCGTGTGCAGCCGGGTGCACCCGTCGACGTACCACGCGGCCGCGGCGGCCGGCTCGCCGATCCATGCCGGCGGGAACAGCGCCGGGATGGCGCCGGACCCCACCACGTGGTCGACGCCCAGGTGCGCCCCGTGGTACTCGAGGTTGTCGCCGTCGGGGGGCAGGCGGTCGTCGGTGCCCTCCACGAACGTCACGCTGCGGCCGGTGGTCACCGCGGTGGCCGTGACCGCGACCGCCGACAGCACCCCGGTCGTCACGTTCGCGTGCAGCCGGCGCCAGTCGACGTCGCGCTCGAGCGTGCGCCGCAGGGGCGTGACGCTCAGCAGACCGCGCAACGCCAGCCCGGGCACGCCGACGGTCTCGCCGCCGTAGCGCAGCGCGACCGTCGGCAGGTGCCGCCACAGCGGTCGCAGCACCTTGGCCCTGGACGCGCTCGCCCAGTGGCCGATGAGCGCCTCGCCCTGCGCCTGCGGCGGCAGGTGCGCCACCGATGCGAGCACGGCGGCGTTGATCGCACCGACGCTCTCGCCGACGAGCAGCCGCGGCCTGGCGCCGGCCGCGTGCATCGCCGGGAGCAGCTCCGCCAGCGCCCCGGCCTGGTACGCCCCACGCGCCCCACCCGCGGTCAGCACCAGCCCGGTCGGCCTGTCGTCCTCGACGTCCACGGTCACGCCTGCCATCGCTCGCCGGGGCGCCACCGGTCGGTGGTGCCCGTGTCCACCATGCTCCGACAGCGGTCGGGCCACGCGCGCGCCGCCGTCAACGCGCGGCGCAGGCGATGCAGTGCGTGGCGGTCGGTCGGGCGCGCAGCCGCTCCAGGCCGATCGACCGACCACAGCGCGCGCAGTCGCCGAGCGTGCCGGCGTGCAGCTGCCCGGCCACCCGGTCCAGCTCGGCGACCTGCGACCGGGCGCGGTCGAGCAGGGCCGCGATCTGGGCCCGCTCGAAGCCGACCGTCGCACCCTCCGGGTCGTGCTCGTCGTCGGGCGGGGCCAGCGCGGCCGCCTCGGCGACAGCGTCGAACGCGTTGGTCAGCTCGGTCGCGCGACGGGCCGCGCGTGCGCGCTCGGCGACGACCCGGCGCAGCAGGTCGTCCCGGTCCGCGGTCGACAGGCGCGTGGCCACCCGCCGTCACCTCCTCGGTCCGTCGCCCGCCCACGGTACCGGAGGCCGGGTGGGTGTCGACGGCGCGGGGTAGGTCACCGTCCGGGCCGAAGACCTTGCTGGACCGATCGGAGCCGGACGTGGACCTTGACGGTGCGACCTTCATCGTGACGGGCGGTGGCTCGGGGCTGGGCGCCGCCACCGCCGCGCAGCTGGCGGCCGGTGGCGCGAACGTCGTGCTGGCCGACGTGAACGCCGACGCGGGTGGGGCGACCGCGAAGGAGCTCGGTGACCGCGCCCGGTTCGTGGAGACCGACGTCACCTCCGAGGCCGGTGCGCAGGGTGCCGTCGAGTCCGCGACGTCGACGTTCGGTGAGCTGCGCGGGCTGGTCAACTGCGCGGGCATCGCCACCGCGACGCGGGTGCTGGGCCGTGAGGGTCCCCAGTCGCTCGACGAGTTCGCGAAGGTCATCGAGGTCAACCTGATCGGCACCTTCAACATGATCCGGTTGGCGGGCGCGGCCATGGCCGACACCGAACCGAACGCGGCGGGCGAGCGGGGGGTCATCGTCAACACCGCATCGGTGGCGGCGTTCGACGGCCAGATCGGCCAGGCCGCCTACGCGGCGTCGAAGGGCGGGGTCGCCGCCATGACGCTGCCGGTCGCGCGGGAGTTCGCCCGCCTCGGCGTGCGCGTGGTGACCATCGCGCCGGGCATCTTCGACACGCCGATGATGGCGGAGCTGCCCGAGAAGGCGCGCGAGTCGCTGGGCGACCAGGTGCCCTTCCCCAGCCGGCTGGGCCGGCCCGACGAGTACGCGGCCCTGGCGTTGCACATCGTGGCCAACGAGATGCTCAACGGCGAGGTCATCCGCCTCGACGGCGCCATCCGCATG
>CAYVGE010000179.1:7960-8197 GCA_964450395.1 uncultured Actinomycetota bacterium | reverse complement strand
GCGGTCGTTGCCCACCTCGATGATCTTGCCGAGGTACATCACCGCGACGCGGTCGGAGATGTGGCGCACGACCGACAGGTCGTGGGCGATGAAGATGTAGGACAACCCCAGGTCGTCCTGCAGTTCCTCGAGGAGGTTCATGACCTGCGCCTGCACCGACACGTCGAGCGCACTGACCGGCTCGTCGCAGATGATGATCTGCGGATTCAACGCCAGGGCACGTGCGACGCCGATGCG
>CAYVGE010000179.1:0-7950 GCA_964450395.1 uncultured Actinomycetota bacterium | reverse complement strand
GGGGTTCAGGCCCACCCGCCCGAGCAGCTCCTTCGCCCGGGTCCGGCGCTGGTTCTTGGGGACCACGTCGGTGTGGATCTCCCAGGGTTCCATGACGATGTCGCCGACGGTCATCCGGGGGTTCAGCGACGCGTAGGGGTCCTGGAAGATGATCTGGATGTTGCGGCGCAGCCGACGCAGCTCGCGGGCGCCGAGCTCGAAGATGTTCCGGCCCTCGTAGTAGGCCGCGCCGCCGGTGTACTCCTCGAGGCGCAGCAGCGTGCGCGCGACCGTCGACTTGCCACAGCCGGACTCGCCGACCAGCCCGACGGTCTCGCCGGGGTAGAGCTCGAAGCTGACCCCGTCGACGGCCTTGACGTCGCCGATGTGGCGCTGGAAGACGATGCCGCTCGTGATGGGGAACCACTTGACCAGGTTCTCCACCCGCAGCAACGGCTCACTGCCGTGGTGGCCGTTCCCGTTCGGAGACATCGAGAACCTCCTCCCAGTAGTGGCAGGCGCTCTGCCGGCCGGTGCCGCGCACGTCGTACAGCGGCGGCTCGTCGGTCGTGCACCTGTCCCGCGCGAAGTTGCAGCGCGGGTGGAACTCGCACCCCGAGGGGATGGCGGCGAGGTTCGGAGGCTGTCCGCGGATCGGGTCGAGCGGCTGTCCCTTGCGGTCGGCGCGGGGGATGGAGCGCATCAACCCGAGCGTGTAGGGGTGGGCGGGTCGACCGTACAGCTCGTGGATCGGTGCGCGCTCCATCACCCGTCCGGCGTACATGACGTTGACGTTGTCGCAGACCTCCGCCACCACGCCGAGGTCGTGCGTGATCAGGATGAGACCCATGCCGGTCTCCGCCTGCAGGTCGGCCAGCAGCTTCATGATCTGCGCCTGCACCGTCACGTCGAGCGCCGTCGTCGGCTCGTCGGCGAGCAGCACGTCGGGATCGAGCGCCAGGGCCATCGCGATCATCACGCGCTGCCGCATGCCGCCCGAGAACTGGTGCGGGTAGTCGTCGACCCGGTTCCTGGCGTTCGGGATGCGGACGCGGTCCATCAGGTCGCCGGCGTGCTGCATGGCTTCCTTCTTGCGCATGCCGCGGTGCTTGCGGAGCATCTCTGCGATCTGCCAGCCGACCGAGTAGACGGGATTGAGCGCGGTCAGCGCGTCCTGGAAGATCATCGCGATGCGCTCGCCGCGGACGTCGCGCATCTTCCGCTCGGACAGCTGCAGCAGGTCGACGCCGTGCAGCAGCACCTCGCCCTTCGGGACGCGGCCGGGATCGTCGACGATCCCCATGACGGCCAGCGCGGAGACGCTCTTGCCGGACCCCGACTCCCCGAGGATGGCCAGTGTCTCGTAGCGGTCAAGCGTGTAGCTCAGCCCGTTGACGGCGTTGACGACGCCGTAGTCGGTCGGGAACTCCACGTGGAGGTCGCGGACCTCCAGCAGGTGCTCGGCGTCGAGGTCGAAGCCGAGCTCGGCATCGAGGCTGTCCTCCCAGGTGTCTGTCATCTCGCCGCACGCTCCATGGCGTCCCTCGCTCTCAGATGTGACCTGCGTCGTCCCGGGAGCGCCATGCCGTCACCGCAGCCTCGGGTCGAGGGCGTCGCGCAACGCGTCACCCATCACGATGAACGCGAGCGCGAGCAGTGAGAGGAACAGGCCCGGGAAGAGCAGCAGGTGCGGCGCCTGCAGGATCCTGTTGACCGAGGAGTTGATCATCAGCCCCCACGAGATGGCTGGGAGCTGCAGCCCGACACCCAGGAAGGACAGGGTCGCCTCGATCGAGATGACGATGCCGATGAAGATCGTGCCGTAGACGATCACCGGCGCGATGGCGTTCGGCAGGATGTGCTTGGTGATGATCCGCCCGTCGTTGGCGCCCAGCGCCCGCGCGGCGTCGACGAAGTCCGCGTCGCGGCGTTCGATCGTCGCAGACCGCATGAGGCGGAGCATCGTCATCCAGGTGAACAGCACCAGGACCATGGTCACCTCCGGCAACCCGCGTTGGCCGAGCGAGTTCAGGATGGCGATCGCACCGAGGACGGTCGGGATCGCGAACCACACGTCGGTGATGCGGGAGATGACCGTATCGATCCTGCCGCCGTAGTAGCCGGCGATCGCGCCGAAGACGACCGCGATGCCGCCGGCGAGCACTGCCGTGGCGACACCGATGATGACCGACACGCGCGCGCCGTGCACGACGTTGGCGTAGTAGTCGCACCCCTGGATGTCGAAGCCGAACCAGTTCGTCGCGCTCGGCCGGCCGACGGAGTTCGAGAGGCTGCAGGCACGCGGGTTCGATTCACCCGGGTAGAACCAGGTGTACGCGCTCGGCGCCACCGCCATGATGACGAAGAGCACGACCACGAGTGCAGAACCGATGAACAGCGGATTGCGCCGCAGCTGGCGCCATGCGTCGCCCCAGAGGCTCGCCTCGCGCTGGGCGCCGGTCTCGACGACGCCGGCGCCCGTCTGCTGGGCCTCGGACTCGGTCGGCTGTGTCTGCTGATCGGTCACTGCGGCTCCGCCTCACTCATATCGGATCCGGGGATCGAGGACGCCGTAGAACAGGTCCACGATCAGGTTCATCAGCATGAACACGATGACCAGCGCGGTCACGATGCCCACGACGACGGGACCGTCTTGGCTGAGGATGGCCTGATAGACCGCGCGCCCGACGCCGGGGATGTTGAAGACCGTCTCGGTGACCACGGCGCCGCCGAGCAGGAACCCGAAGTCCACGCCGATGAACGTGACGACCGGGATGAGCGAGTTGCGCAGCACGTGCCGGCCGATGACCCGGGACTGGCGCATCCCCTTGGCCCTCGCGGTCCGGACGTAGTCCGCCTGCAGGTTCTCCGCGACGCTCGTGCGGGTCAGGCGCGCCGCGTAGGCCAGGGAGATGGACGCGAGCATGATGGACGGCAGCGCGTAGCTGATCCACCCTTCGCGCAGCCCGGCGATCGGGAACCAGCCCAGCTCGAGGCCGAACGTCAGCTGTGCCGCGTACTCCAGGACGAACAGTGGGATGGCCACGACGATGGTGGTCGAGACCAGGACCAGGTTGTCGAGGAAGGAGCTCCGCCGGATGCCGGCCAGGACGCCTGCCGCGACCCCGATGATGATCTCGATGATCAGTGCGGCGGTGGCCAGGCGAACGGTGATCGGGAACGTCTCGCCCATGATGGAGCTGACTTCGCGACCGCGGAAGTCCTCGCCGAAGTCGCCTTGGAGCACGCCCGAGAAGCCCTCTTCGCCGTCCGGGAGCAGGCCCATGTACTTGCCGTACTGGATGGGGAACGGGTCGTTGAGGTTGTAGCGGTCCCGGATCTCGTCCAACGTCGTTTCCGGAACCTGGCGCTCACCGAACAGCGCGCGGACGGGATCGCCGGGGATGACGTTGACGATGAAGAAGATCAGCAGCGTGGCGCCGAAGAACACCGGGATGAGTTGGAGCAGGCGGCGTGCTGTGTACCTTCCCATGTGCGCTCCCATCAGCCCGCCGCCGCCAGGTCCGACGCGCGCTGCGGCGGGCGCAGGTCGCCCTGCAACTCCCGCCGCAGCGTACTGCGGATGTCAACGCTGACCCGCTGCTACTCGGCCACTTGGATCGCCGTGTAGTCGAGGTTCTCCTGCACGTCGAACTGCACGTTCGTGACCCTGTCGGAGTGCACGGCCTGCAGCCGATCGAAGAACATGGGCGCGAGCGGCATCTCCTCGACAGCGATGTCTTCGGCCTGCTGGTAGAACTCCACGCCCTCCTCGACGCTGCCGGCCGCATTGCCCTCGTCGATCAGGCGGTCGAACTCCTCGTTCGACCACCCGGTGTAGTTCGACGACGCATCGGTGTACAGCAGGTTCTCGAGGTAGTTCTGTGGGCTCGGGTAGTCCATCACCCATCCGAGTCGGTAGGGTCCGGTGACTTCCTCGCTCTCGAGCCGCGGCAGGTACTGCGCGAAGTCGAGGCCTTCGAACTCGATGTTCTGGACGCCGAGGTTCTCGCGCAGCTGGTTGCCGACGGCCTCCATCCACTCCTCGTGACCGCCGCCGGTGTTGAACCAGAGCGTCATGGTGCCGTCGTAGCCGCCGGCCTCGTCGAACAGCTGCTTGGCCATCTCAGGGTCGTAGGTGCAGTTCTCGCCGCAGGCACCTTCGCGGTAGCCGGCGACGACCGGCGAGACGAAGGCGTCGGCGGGCGCGTCACCGAGCCGGATGGCGTCGACGATCGCCTGCCGGTCCACGGCCATGGAGATCGCCCTCCTCATGTTGACGTCGGCGAAGGCCTCGTCATAGGTGGGGAACCCGATGAAGGTGTACACGGAGCTCTCGCCGGTGATGTAGCGGTCGCCGAACGTCTGCTCGGCGGACTGCAGCTGCTCCGGCGGCACGGTGTCCATGACGTCGAGGTTGCCGGCCTGCAGGTCGGTGAAGGCCGTGTTCAGATCGGCGTAGATCGGGAAATTGATGGTGTCCACACTCGGTGGGTTGTCGCCGCTGAAGTCCTCGTAGGCCGTCACGGTGATGTTCTGGTTGTGCTCCCACTGTCCATCCATCTGGAACGGACCGTTGCCGATCGGCGCCTCGGTGCACGAGTCCGGGTCATCGAGGCACGACTGTGGCAGGGGGTGGAACGCCGTGTAGTTGACCATGAGCGGGAGGAACTGGCTGAACGGCTCGTTCAATGTGACCTCGAAGGTCTGGTCGTCGATGACGCGCAGTCCGCTCATGGCGATTTCGGCGGCGCCTTCCGTGCCCTCGGTCGGGGCTTCGCCGCTGCTGTCACCGGCCGAGACCTCCTCGTAGCCCTCGATGAAGTTGAAGAAGTAGTTGCCCGTGTTCTCGACCTGCGCGGCGCCCGTGTTCCAGGTGTCGACGTAGGACTGGGCGGTGACGGGCGTGCCGTCGTGGAACGTCCAGCCCTCCTTCAGCGTGATGGTCCAGGTCTGCTGGTCGTCGCTCGTGACGTCCGCGGCGACGGCGTTGGGCGCGTCGTCACCCCAGACGGCCTCCGATGTCTCGAGGTCGAGGTCGACGAGCGGGCTGTAGAGCGCCTCGAGCACGGCGTTGCCTTCGCTCTCCGTCACGTTCGACGGTGGGAAGAGGTGCTCGGGCTCGGTGATGAAGTAGGAGACTTCGCCGCCGGCCGCGCCGCCTTCGCTGGACGCGGCACCGCCCTCTGTCGCGCCGCCTTCCTCGCTCGTCTCGGCGCCGCCGCTGCACGCGGCCGCGACCAGCGCGAGCGCCGTCAGCAGCAGCGCGAAGCGCTGCGATCGACCTCGGATCACCATGGACTTCTCCTCTTGGAACGCTACGTGGGAAGTAGGCACACGGACCGTCCGGCGGAGTGCCGGTGGCCTCGTACACCGGTAGTACTGTACTCCCTTGGTAACGTGGGTGAACGGAACGCGACCGATGTCGCTGCTGGTCGGGGGGCGGTCAGCGGGCGGTCCTGGCCCAGGTCTCGGTGTTCCAGGTCGGCCCCCACGGGCCCGGGTTCACCGTCGGCCCGCGAACGTCGTCGCGCGCGACCAGCATCGACGGCACCGGGAAGAGCGGCACGGTCGGCCGGCTGCGCGCCAGCACGTCATCGGCCGCGGTGACGAGCTCGCCGCGGGCATCGGCGTCGACCGTGCGCAGCGCGCGGTCGAGCAGGTCGTCGTAGGCCGCGCGGCAGAAGCCCTGGGTGTTGGCCGGCGCGTCGCAGCGCCACCGCGCACCCGTGCCGGCGGCGTCAAGGTCCGGCGCGACCGTGGCGATGCGCAGGTCCCAGCCGTCGGGGGTGGCGGCGGCTGACCGGGGCGCGATGTCCACCCCGACGCCGACCTGCGCCAGCTGCTCGGCCACGTACTCGGCCAGGATCCGGTGCCTCCAGCGCCCGCCCGCGCGGGCCAGGGTCAGGACCATCCGCTGCCCGTCGCACACCAGCACGCCGGCCGCGTCGCGCTCGCAGCCGGCGGCCGCCAGGTCGTCGACCGGTGCGTCGGACCCGCCGGTGCCGGCGGGCGCGTCCTCGCCGGCGACGGGGTCCGGGGGCTGCAGCAGGTCGTCGCGCAGGGGCGTGGCGGGGGCGATGGGGGCGATCAGCTCGTCACGGACCAGGCGGCGGTCGAGCGCGGCCGCCAGTGCCCGCCGGACGGCGACCTGGGCGACCGCCGGGGCGGCGAGGTTGAAGTCCACGGCGTCCCACCGGCGGTCCGGCGCCACCGCGACGTGCACGCCGTCGCCGCCGCGTGCCCGCTCGACGTCGCCGAGCGACGCGTCGCCGGCGACCACGTCGACGCGGCCGTCGAGCACGGCGTCGACGCTGCCGCGGTCGAAGGTGAACACCAGGCGGTCGAGCGGCGGGGGATCGCCCCACCAGCGGTCGTTGCGCTCGAGCACCAGCCGGACCCCCGGCTCGTGCGACGCCACCGCGAACGGGCCGGAGCTCACCGGCAGGTCGTCGCGCCACGCGGTCGCCAGGTCACGGCCGGCCAGCAGGTGCTCGGGCAGCACCGGCAGCGTCGCCAGCAGCGTGCGCCACGCGGCGACCGGCCGCGCGAAGACGACGGTGGCGCGCCTGCCGTCGGCCGACGACCGTGCCAGATCCACCGACGCGCAGGCGGGGTCGCCGGCGCCGTCCGCCAGCAGCCGCCGGCAGACCTCCAGCGTGAACAGCACGTCACCCCCGTCGATCGGGCGCCCGTCGCTCCACACGGCGTCGTCGCGCAGCTCGTAGGTGACCGTGAACGGCCGTCCGTCGGTGCCGCCGTCCGTGACCGGCTCGCCGCTGAGCAGCCACGGCTCGAGCTCGTCGGCCGGCGTCACGCGCCACAGCGGCGCGAGCACGGGACGGGTCACCAGCGCCGCGGTGTCGCGGGCCGGCGCCACCCACGGGTTGAGGGCACTCGGCGCCGCCCCCGCGCCGTAGACGACGGTGCCGCCCTCGATCGGCGGTGCGGTGGGCGCCGGCGGCTCGCTGCCGGCGATGGCCTCGGGTGGCGGGTCGACCGTGGCGGTCCCGTCGGTCCCTGTGCACGCGGCGGCCACCACCGCGAGCACCAGCACGACGAGCAGCGGTCGCGACCTGTGCACGCGCAGCTCAGCCCGCCTCCGACGCCGCCCGTCGGGCGCGCTCGGTCAGCAGCTCCTGGCTGGAGCGTTCCGGCTCGCCCACCCGCGGCCGGATCCGTGACCAGGACCCGCCGGGGCCGAGCCGCCAGGCGTTGGTGTTGTCCGACCACAGCACGTCGAAGATGGCGCGGAGCTCGGCGCGCAGCTCCGGGTCGGCGATGGGCACGAGCGTCTCGACGCGACGGTCGAGGTTGCGGGGCATCAGGTCCGCCGAGCCGGTCAGCAGGTCGTCCGGACCGAACTGCAGGATCCGGGAGTGCTCGAGGTAGCGGCCCACGATCGACCGGACCTCGATGTGCTCGCTGATGCCGGGGATGCCAGGTCGCAGCGCACAGATGCCGCGCACCACCAGCTGCACCCGGACGCCTGCCTGCGACGCCCGGTACAGCGACGCGATCACGTCGCGGTCGAGCAGCGAGTTGAGCTGCATGCGGATCGTGCCCGGCCGCGTGCCGTCGCGCTCGGCGGCGATCTCGCGCTCGATGCGCCGGCTGATGCTCTGGCGCAGCCGCCACGGCGCGACCAGCAGCCGGCGGAAGCGGACCTGGCGGCCGTACCCGGTCAGCGCGTTGAACAGCTCGGTGAGGTCGGCGCCGAGCTCGGGGTCGCAGCTGAGCAGCCCCAGGTCGGTGTAGTGGCGGGCGGTGCGGGAGTTGTAGTTGCCGGTGCCGAGGTGGACGTAGCGCCGGATGCCGTCGCGCTCGCGGCGCACCACCAGGGCCGTCTTGGCGTGGGTCTTCAGGCCCAGCACCCCGTAGACCACGTGGACGCCCGCACCCTCGAGCTCGCGGGCCCACACGATGTTGGCCTCCTCGTCGAACCGGGCCTTCAGCTCGACCAGCGCGACG
>CAYVGE010000178.1:0-8206 GCA_964450395.1 uncultured Actinomycetota bacterium | reverse complement strand
ACGAGGTGGTCGTCGTCGTCCGGGGCGGGGCGCTCGATGCGCGCATGTCCCGCTACCTGGTCGACCGCATCGACGCGAGTGCGTCGATCCAGGTGCGCACCCGCACGCGGATCGCCGGCGTCGTCGGTGACGGGCGGCTCGAGCAGGTGCGGCTGGCCCACGCCGACGCAGGCGAGGACGTCGTCGACGCGGTCGGGATGTTCGTGTTCATCGGCGCGCAGCCGCGCACCGGGTGGCTGGGTGAGGCAGTGGCCACCGACGAGCACGGCTTCGTCCGCACCGGCCCGGCGCTGCGGCCCGACCGGTGGGCGCTCGACCGCGACCCCTTCCTGCTGGAGACCAGCCTGCCGGGTGTGTTCGCCGTCGGCGACGTCCGGGCGACGTCGGTCAAACGCGTCGCCTCAGCCGTCGGTGAGGGCTCCGTGGCCGTCCAGTTCGTGCACCAGGTGCTCCGGGGCGCCTGAGCGTGGCGGCGTCCCGGCCGAGCGTCCCGATCTTCCCGCGAGCGATGCGAAGTTTCCCATCGCTGGGGTGAAGATCGCGTCGCTCAGCGGTGGGGCAGGTCAGGTCCAGATGGTCAGCTGGGGCTGGGCGGCGGCCAGGTGTGAGCGGCCGCGCGGGGTCGTCTTCGTGTCGGCCAGGCTGAGCTGCTGCAGCCCGCCCAGGTCGGCCAGGGCGGTCAGGCCCTCGTCGGTGACGGCCGTCCGCGCCAGGTCGAGGGTCTGCAGGCCGGTCATGCCGCTCAGGTGCGGCAGCGCCCGGTCGTCGATCCGGTCGTTGCCGGCGAGGCACAGCGCCTGCACGTCGTCGCCGGCGAGGTCGCGCAGCACCTTCGGGTCGGCGTCCCCGGTGCCGACCCGAAGCAGGATCGGCTGGCCGGCCTCGGCGTGCACGCTGCCGCGGGTGACGTCGCGGCGGTGCCAGGTGGTGCCCTCGCGCACGTACAGCGGTCCGGGTGGCCGACCGGGGAACGCCAGCGTGCGGGGCGGCAGCCCCGCCTCCGGCAGGTGCGAGCCCATGCAGTCCCCCGGCGCGTAGCCCAGCCCGTGGATCACGTCGACGAGGTGCGCGTGGAGCATGCGCTGGCGCGCCGGGTCGGCGATCTGGTCCCACGGGCGAGACCTGCCACCCCCGTCGAGGTTGCTGGTCGTCGTGCCCGTGCCGGCCCGGATCGCATCGGCATCGTGGGCCTTGACCGCCTGCTCGACCTGCTCGTCGTCGATCCCACGCCCGAGCGCGGTCAGGATCGCCCGCAGCGCGGGGCGGGGGTCGACGGTCAGATCCTCGTAGCGCACCTCGACGGCGATGTGGGGCGTCGCGGCGCGGTACTCGCGGAACCCCGCGACGTTGCGACGGACCATGCGCCGCAGGTACTCCTCGTCGTCGGCGTCCGGCGCCTGGGAGCTGCGGTAGCCGTCCTTGCGGAAGGTCACCGACAGCACCTGGTCGCGCGGGTCGCGCTGGAGGTGGACGCCCACGGCGTCGGGGAACCAGCGCCGGTACCGCTGGAGCTTGGCCACGCCGGCGGCGCAGTTGAGCAGGCTCAGCGCCCAGACGTCGCGGGTGCGGGGCCAACCGTGCAGCAGGTGGATGGCGTCGATCGCGCAGGCCTGATCGGCGTCTGACAACTGGTCGAGCTCGTCGAGGACCGTGCGCGGGACGTACACCTCGCCGGCCGGCACCACCGGGCCGGCGTCGCCGAGCATGCCGGCCAGCCAGTGCGATCCGCTGCCGCCGAGCCCGGTGATGAACACCGGTGGTGGGCGCAGCACCCGGCGACGGGACGCCATCGCGATGACCTCGTCGATGATGGCGGCGTCGTCGAGGCCGTCGCGGTCGCGGATCGCCTGCTTCTTGCGGGTCAGCTTGCTGGCGTGCCGGGGCGCGTCGGCGCCCCACCAGCGCATCGGGCTGGCCAGGTAGTCGGCAGTGACCTCCGACCAGGTACGCGGTCGCGTGGGTCGCAGCATCCGGCGGATCGGATCGGCAACGCTCACGCTCGGCCCTTCGTGTGGTGGGGTCGGCGGCCGGGCGGGCCTGGGGGCACCGAAGACGGCCGATACTTCGGATGGTGATCGTGAGATCGCTATCCGTGAGGTGATCGTAGGGGATCGCGGCATTCGACGTCGGCCCGCACGGGGAGGGGCCGGAGGACCGCGCGGGGGCCGGCGTGCGGCGTCCGCCCGGTGGTTGGTCTTCGCCCCACCGGGCGTGTACGCATGACGGTCGTGCTCACCAGGCTGCTGTCGAGGATGGTGCGGGCGCTGCTCCGACGGGTGCCGGCGACCGGCCCCCGTCGCCGTGCCCTGCGGCGCCGGCTGCGCCAGGCCGACCAGCGGTTGGCGGGCCACGGCGCGTGGCGGCGGGCCGATGCCGTGCGGCTGTCGGGCCGGATGGGGCGGATCGTCGGGTCACCGGACGACGCGCTGCGTGCCTGGACCGAGCGCAAGCCGTTGGCGGCGACCTACCTGCACCCGGTCGACCCCGACCCCGGCGACGCGATGCGCGCGACGGCGGCGGCGCTGCTCGAGGGCCGCTTCACCCCGCACGCCTCGGTGCCGGAGCGCCACGAGCCGCTGCCACCGGGCTGGGAGCGGCGTGCGGGGAGCCGGCGCACCGAGGAGATGTACCGTCACGCGCTGCGCTGGCTCGAGCCGCTGGTGTGCGTGGCGGTCGCCGACGAGGACGCCCGGGCGTGGCGTGCGACGACCACCACGGTCGTGTCGTGGATCAGCGCCAACGGGGTGCCGTCGGGCCGGTCGCCGGGCGCGTGGCACGACCACGCCGTGTCTATCCGCGCCCGGGTGCTGTGCTGGTTCTTCGAGCTGTACCGCAGGCGCCCCGACGCCGACCCGGCGGTGCTGCGGCTCCTGGTGGCCAGCATCCACCAGCACGGGCTGTACCTGGCCGACCCGTCGACCTACACGCCACGGTCCAACCATGCGCTGGAGACCAACGGGTCGCTGCTGGCGGTCTGCGCGACCGTCCCCGAGCTGACGACGGCCCCGCAGTGGGAGCGGCTGGCGCGGCGACGACTGGAGCGCTACGTCGCCGAGGCCTTCACCGACGACGGGTTCAGCCGCGAGCAGTCGCCGCGCTACCACTTCTTCATCCTGCGGCGGCTGGCCGCCGTCGCCAGCTGGTGCGACGCGGTCGGTGTGGCGCTGCCCCCGGCGGTCACCGAGCGGCTGCACCAGGCGACGGTCGTGTGGCCGTGGCTGGTCCGCTCGGACGGGTCGCTGCCGCGCATCGGCGACACCAACGACCACGCGCTGCCGCAGTGGCGGTCCTCGTTGATCGACGCGACCGGCACCGAGCCGTCGCCACCGCGCCCGTCGACCACCCCCAACCCGCGTGACGACGGCGCCGCGATGCTGCTCAGCTTCGATGCCGGCTACGCCGTGCTGCGCGGCGACGATCCGGCGGGGTGGGGCGTCGGCGACGACACGCACGTCGTGTTCAAGTGCAACTACTTCCGCTATCCCCACTTCCACCAGGACGGGTTGTCGTTCGTGCTGCACGCGCTGGGCCGGGACTGGCTGATCGATCCCGGTCTGCACTCCTACGAGTACGACCGCTGGGAGCGGCGCTACGTCGTCTCGTCGAGCGCCCACAACACGGTCGAGGTCGGCGCGCGCTTCGACGCCCACCCCGTGGAGCTGGTGGACGCCGCCCGGACCGCGAGGGGCGACCGGGTCACGGTCCGCCACCTGCTGGGCCACGCCACGCACGTCCGCACCGTCGAGCACCGCCCGCCGCGCGTGGTCCACGTGTGCGACGACGTCGAGGTGACCGATGGCACGACCCGTGACGTCCGCCAGCTGTTCCACGCCGCTCCCGACTGCGAGGTGCAGGTCGACGGGCGCCGCCTGGTGCTGCGCGCGCCCGACGGCGCCCGGTGCGTGCTCACGCAGGAGGGCGACGGCGACGGGGAGTGGCGGGTGGTGCGTGGCCAGCGCCATCCGGAGCCGCTCGGCTGGTGGTCGCCGGGGCAGATGCGGCTCGAGCCCACCGCCACCTGCAGTTGGGCGACGAGGACCGGAGCCACCGTCCGCTTCGCCACACACATCGAGGTCCGCCCCGCCGCCTCCGACGTCGCCTGACACGGCCGACCGGCCGCGGCGGTGACCGGATCGACACGTGGCAGGCGATCGGGCCCGAGCGTCGGCGGCTGCGGCGGCCTACGGTGTGAGGCACCCGACGAGCTGAGGAGGATCCGGGACGATGGCACGCGTGATCGTGGTCGGCGACGGCCCCGCCGGGCTCAGCGCCGCACTGTTCCTGGCCAAGAACGACCACGACGTCGTGGTCTACGGCCGCGACGAGACGCCCATGCACTACGCGCTCGTCCGCAACTACCTGGGCATCGACGAGATCCTCGGTTCCGACTTCCAGGAGCGCGCGCGGGCGCAGGCCACGGCGCACGGGGCCGACCTGCGCGACGACGAGGTGGCGCAGGTGGACCGCGGCGGCGACGGCTTCGTCGTCACCCTCGCCGGTGGCGCGGGGGAGGACCGCGCCGACTACGTGCTGCTGGCGGGCGGCAAGGCCGCCCAGGGGCTGGCCAGGCAGCTCGGCGCGGAGTTCGTGGGAACCTCCGTGGTCGTCGACGCGCAGCAGGCGACCACGGTCGAGCGGGTGTACGCCGCCGGACGGGTCGTGCGGCCCGACCGCAGCCAGGTGGTCATCTCGGCGGGCGCCGGTGCGATCGCCGCGCTCGACATCCTGTCGCGGGAGGCCGGCCGGGACGTGCACGACTGGGACTCGCCGGAGGACTGACCCCGGCCGGCCCGGCCGCGGCGACCGCCCGGTCGGCGGTCGCCGTCCGCCCGCAGCGGGGCGCACCACCGGCGGTGCTTCGTGATGGTGCAAGCGCGCACTACCATTGGGACAAGTTCGGTGTGCACGCTCGTCTCACCCCGGCGCCAAGGCCTCCGGGGGTGACGGCGGCCACCGGGCGGGCGCGGGGCACCGAGCAAGGAGCCGAGCACACGTGCGACACCCGCTCACCGCCGATCACTCAAGCGAGTAGATCACGATCGGCATCGACCGCCCCGGGCACCGGCCGTGAGCGCTCACGAGTCGTCGGACCTCGACGAGCTCCGACCGGTTCCCACGCCGTTTCCGACGCCGACGGTCATGCGGTTCCTGCTGCCCAAGGAGGAGCTGCGCTACCTCGACCGGCTCCACCCGATCGTCCTGGTCGTGCCGGCGCTCACCGCGCTGGGGATCTGCATGGTGACGGGAATCCTGGTCACCGCCGTCGGTGCGGGTCCGGTGCTCGGCCTGTACGTGGGGATCGTCGTCGCGGCGCTCGGCTGGCTGCTGTACCGCGTGTGGCGGTGGTCGCGGACGCTGCTGGTGGTCACCAACCGCCGGGTGGTCGAGATCCAGTCGATGATGATCAGCCGCGCGACCATCAAGCCGGTGTTCCGGCAGTCGGTGGTGTTCCGGCAGGACCCGCTCGGCGCCCGCCTGAACTACGGCACGATCCTGACCAACACCCCCAACGGTGACCGGGTCAACACCTTCAAGTGGATCCACAACCCCCGCGTGTTCTACCGGGCCGTCCTCGACAAGGCCGTGTGAGCGCTAGCCGCCCGATCAGCGCCGCAGCGCCGCCGTCAGCCCGGCGAACAGCTCGTCGGCGTGCTCCGGCGACCGGCCGATCGCCACGGCGCCGAGCTTGCCGTGGCCCGGCACCGCACCCAGCAGGTGCAACGTGACGCCGGTGCCCGACGTGGGATCGAACGCCAGACCGGCATCGCGCACGCGGCGGACCACCGCCGCCGGCGTCGCACCGACCAGGGATGGTTCCTTGAGGTTGTCGCTGGCGACGTAGACCCGCGGGCCGTCGGCGGTCTGCAGGCCGTCGCCACTGGCGTCCCCCCGCGCGTCGGTCACCATCCGCGCCATGCCGAAGGGATGGGTGGTGCCGCCCAGGCGCAGGTTGATCTCGCTCAGGCAGATGCGCCCGCCGTGGAGCACCGTGAAGTCGAGTGCGAACGGACCGGCCACACCGGCGGCGGCCAGCCGTGCGCCGACGGCCTCGGTGTGGGCGATGATGTCGTGGCGGTAGGGGCCGGCGGCCGGGTAGCGGCAGCCCAGGTACACCTGCCCCCCGGGGCCGCCGAGCAGCTGGTCGTGGGTCGATACGACCTCGACCTCCCCGTGCGGTGAGATCCACGCCTGGGCGCTCGGCGACGCCGCGCGGTCGGTGACCAGCTGCTCGACGATCGCGCCCTCGCGGGCGATCTTGGCGGTGAACGTCAGCCACGTCTCGCTGTCCGCGCAGAAGACGGTCTCGCGGTCGGCCAGGTCCGCCCGCACGCTGTCCCACGTGACCATCGCGTTGCCCTGGCCCGAAAAGCCGTTGTTCAGCTTGACCACGACGGCCGTGATGTCGGGGTGGGTCAGCCGCAGCTCGTCGACGGCCGCGCTGATCGCATCGGTCGACCACAGGTCCTCGACGCCGGGCAGGACCGGCACGCCGGCCGCGCGGGCGATCCGTCGCGATCCGGTCTTGGAGCCCAGCTCGACCAGGTCGGGGTGGGCGGCGAACAGCGGCGCACGCAGCTCCGTCGCGACGCGGCGCTCGGCCTCGGTCACGTTGAACGGCAGGATGACGGCACGGTCGACGTCGTCGCCGACGTCGTCGCGCACGCGCTGGAGCGCCGCGGGATCGTCGGCCAGGTCGGCGGCGAGCCCGCGGCCGGAGAACCCACCCAGGTCGACCAGTGACAGCCGGGCCCTGGCGGCGGCCGGGTCGGGCAGGAAGCCCAGGTAGTAGTCGATGATCGCCGGATCGATCGGCAGCGAGGTGACGTAGACGACGCGCACGTCGGGCTCGCGCAGCAGGAGCGCGAGGTGCAACAGCCGTTCCTCGTAGCGCTCGATGGCGGTGATCTTGGCCAGCTCGTCGGGCGGGAACGACAGCGACGGCAGCACGATCACAGTGCCGTGCGGGTGGTGGTGGGACGAGATCCGGTCCGGCAGGGTCGCCTGGAGCTCGTCGAAGGAGCGGGGCCTGGTCAACACGACTGCCCAGCCTAGTGGGAAGTGACCGGTCTCCTCCGACACGGTCATCGGAAGTCGCGGGACCGGCCGGGGTCCAGCCGCAGCGGCAGGGGCTCGATGCGGGTCGCGACCAGGTTGACCACCCCCTCGGCCCGTTCCAGGCGGCCGTGGACCACCACCGCGGGGCTGCTGCGGGCCGCCGTGCGGTACCGGGCCCACACGCCCTTCGAGCAGATGACGTTGATCAGTCCGGTCTCGTCCTCGAGGTTCATGAACGTCGTGCCGCTGGCCGTCGCCGGCCGCTGGCGGTGGGTGACCACCCCGGCGGCGGCCACCACCCGGTCGGTCGGCGCGGTGTCGAGGTCGTCGGCGGTCAGCACCCCGGCGGCACGCAGCCGATCGCGGACGAACTGCATGGGCGCCGCGGTGGTCGACACGCCGGTCGCCCACAGGTCGGCGCTGGTCTCGTCGAACAGCGTCATCGGGGTCAGCTCGGGCGCGTCGGTGCCGGTGGTCGTCGACGCGAGCTGGTCGGGGCGGGCGTGGGCGGCGGCGCCGGCGGCCCACAGCGCACGCCGCCGGTCGGGCTCCAGCGCCGACAGCGCCCCGGCGGTCGCCAGCGCCTCGGCCTGGGCGACCGTCGGGCGGCAGTGGCGCATCAGCGCCTCGATGCTGTCGTAGGGCTGGCCGGCCACGATCCGCTCGGCCAGGTCCTCGCCGATCGTGCGGATCTGCGCCAGCCCGAGGCGCACCGCCAGCCGCCGGTCGGCCTCGACGCGCTCGGCGAGCTGTGCGTCGGGGATCCGCCGCAGCTGCGGCTCCGCGTCGTCGGGGACCTGTGGGTCGATTTCGGGCGCTCGGCGTGGAGAGGTCGACCCGGTGTTCGGGGTGTCACGCTGTGGGTCGATTTCGGGCGCTCGGCGTGGAGACATCGACCCGGGAGGGGGAGCGAGGGGCTCGAGGGTCGCCATCGCGGCGCTGCGCTGCACGTCCGGGCCGCGCACCACCACGCCGTGGCGCTCGGCGTCGGCGGTCAGGGTCTGCGACGACCAGAAGCCCATCGGCTGGGAGTTGAGCAGCGCCGCCAGGAACGCCGCGGGGTGGTGCAGCTTGAGCCACGCCGACGCGTACACGAGGTAGGCGAAGCTGACCGAGTGGCTCTCGGGGAACCCGAAGTTGGCGAACGCCA
>CAYVGE010000177.1:4392-8252 GCA_964450395.1 uncultured Actinomycetota bacterium | reverse complement strand
AAGGAGAAGAAGCACCGCATCGAGGACGCGCTGTCCGCGACGCGCGCCGCGGTCGAGGAGGGCATCGTCGCCGGTGGTGGCGTGTCCCTGCTGCAGGCCGGCAGCGCGCTCGAGAAGCTCGACCTCGAAGGCGACCAGCGGACCGGCGCCGAGATCGTGCGCAAGTCGCTGCAGTCGCCGCTGTACTGGATCGCCGCGAACGCCGGCTACGAGGGCAGCGTCGTGGTCGAGAAGGTGCGCGGTCTGAACTCCGGTGAGGGCCTGAACGCCCTGACCGGCGAGTACGGCGACATGCTGAGTTTCGGTGTGCCGGACCCGGCGAAGGTGACCCGTTCCGCGCTGCAGAACGCGGCCAGCATCGCCGGCCTGCTCCTGACCACCGAGACCCTGATCGCCGACAAGCCCGAGCCCAAGGAGGACGGGGGCGGTCACGACCACGGCATGGACGGCGGCATGGGAGGCATGGGCTTCTAGGCCCGGCCGGTCCCTGTCCGGGTCGCCATCCGCACCACCGGTGACCCGGTCGGACCCGAGTCCGTCGCAACCAACCACCTGGAGGGCCCCGCACCTGGTGCGGGGCCCTCCGGCACGTCGACGCCGATGTGGCACGGCCTCTGTGCGGCTGTTCCGCGGTCCAGCGCGCGCTCAGTGGTACCTTCCCGCCGTCTTGTGAAGGCGTGAAGCGAGGGGAACCCCAGGTGGGCAGGCTCGGCTGGTTGCGTATCCGAGGCACGCGAGGCGCGACACGGTTGCCCTGGGCCAGGCCGGACTGGTTGGGCATCGGCGTGACGCGGGCGGGAACGACGTGGTTCACGGCGCTGCTGACCCAGCATCCGCAGGTCGATCTGCCAGGTGGGATCAAAGAGCTGCAGATGCTCCAACGCGAGCACCTCGACCTCGACGAGTACTGCCAGCTGTTCGCCGAGGGCGACCGGACCGGCGAGTTCTCGCCCCGGTACATGCGGTCGCTGAACAGCATCGCCCGGGTGCGGGCGGTGCTTCCCCACGACGCCCCGGTGCTCGTGCTGCTGCGTGACCCGGTGGATCGCTTCGAGTCCGTGATGCGGCTCCGTGGACAGCGGGGCAAGTGGCCCTTCCCACCGGCGCTCTCCGATCACATCTGGGCGGGGATGTACGCCGATCAGCTGGACCTGTGGGCGGCGGCGCTCGGCCGTCACCGACTGCTCGTCTTCCAGTTCGAGGCGGTGCGCCGGCACCCCCAGCCCGCGCTCGACCGTGTGTGGCGCATGCTCGGGTTGGATCCGGTGGCCGTCCGCGAGACCGATCGGACGTCGAAGAACGACAGCCGTCACTCGTGGGAGTGGCCCGAGGGGCTGCGCGAGCACCTGATCTCCATCTACGCGCCGCAGGTGCAGCGGCTCACCAGCGAGTACGGCATCGACCCGACCCTGTGGAAGAACTTCGCCTGCAGGTTGACCTGGACCGTGGATGCCGGTTCGCCACCGCTGTCGGGTGTCGGCGGTGGCAGGGGATGAGCTGCACCTCCACGTGGCAGTCGCGGGTCATCGCGACCAGAGTGGTCTGACGGGACGGGCGGAACCGCGGCATGCGGGCCGCCCGTCGTCGTCTGTCGACGGCTGTTGCGGCGTACGTGTGAAGGCGGCGTCGGTGCAGCCGACGAGGCAGGTGACCCCGACCGCCTCGAGACCTGGTGGCCGCCACGGACACCCACCACGCGACCGCGCACCTCCGCCGGCTGATCGCCGCCGTGATCGTCGGTGGCGTGCTCGTCGCCGCGCTCATGGCCGGCGGGCTCGCGCCGGTGCCGGCGACGGCTGCGGTGGCGGCTGTCGCGGTGGCGGCGGTCGGCGGCGTCGCCGGCTGCCGACGCTGGGCCGGGCGCCGGACCGCGCCGGAGGTGCTCGAGCAGCTCGAGCGGTGGGTCAACGAGGCGAGCCCGGTCATGCCGACCGAGGACCTGGGCGCCACCGCGCTCGACGTCGCCCGCGTGCTCACCGACGCGCGCCGTGCCGAGGTCGTGCTGTTCCGCGAGGGCGTCGGGTGGCACCTGCGCCACCGCGGGACGCGTCGCGACGATGGCTGGCACCCGCTGTCGGAGCCGCTGACCCTGTCGGGTTTCCACGCCGAGCTCGCGCGCGGCGCGGTGATCCGCCGCCTCGGTCGACGCCGGCGCGGTGAGCCCGGGGACGACCGCCGGGTGCGGGCCGAGCTGCTCGACGGGCTGCCCGGCCCCGCGCGCTTCGTGCCGCTGCACGGGGCCCAGGTCCGCGGCACGCTGCTGGTCGCGGATCCGGCCAGCGGCCGGTTCGCGCCCGGCACCGATGCGCGGCTGCGGCTGCTGGCCGCCCACCTCGGCGGCAAGCTCGACGCCAGCCTCGCGACCGAGCAGGTGCGCAACGCCACGTCGCGGCAGCTGCGCACGATCACGACCGACGTGCTGACCGGCCTGCCCAACCGCGCCGTGTTCGTCGAGCGGGTCGACGACGCCGCGCGGCTGTCCTCGCCGAACCTGTTGACCGCGGTGCTGCTGGTCAACCTGGACCGCTTCCGTGAGATCAACGCCACGTTCGGCCACCAGGTCGGCGACCACCTGCTCAAGCAGTTCGGCGCGCGCCTGCGGGACGCGCTGCCGGTCACGGCCACGGTGGGGCGCCTCGGCGGCGACGAGTTCGCCGTGCTGGTCTGTGAGCTGCGGGACCGGGCGACCGCGTCGATCGTCGCGGGCGAGCTGCTCGAGGAGCTGCAGCGGCCCTACGCCGTCGGCGACGCCTCGCTGCAGCTCGACGCCAGCATGGGCGTCGCGCTCGCGCCGATGCACGCCCAGGACGCCACACGGTTGCTGCAGCGCGCCGACATCGCGATGGAGGCCGCCAAGGGTGCCCGCAGCGGCGTCGAGATCTACGATCCCGCCCGCGGGACCCACGACAGCGGGCAGCTGCGGCTGCTGGCCGACCTGCGCCGCGCGCTCGACGCGGGGGAGCTCGCGTTGGCCTACCAGCCCAAGGCCGTGCTGCGCTCCCAGAGGATCTGCGGCGCCGAGGCGCTGCTGCGCTGGACGCATCAGACGCGCGGGCGCATCTCGCCGGGGGAGTTCATCCCGATCGCCGAGCGCACCGGCCTGATCCACCCGCTGACCCGCTGGGTGCTGCGGACCGTCCTCGAGCAGCAGCGCGACTGGATCTCGCAGGGGCTGGAGCTCGAGGTCGCGGTCAACCTGTCGGCCCGCAACCTGCTGGATCCCACGCTGCCCGGCGACATCGATGCGCTGCTCGACGAGTACCGCGTGCCGGCGCGGCTGCTGCGGCTGGAGATCACCGAGTCGAGCATCATCGTCGACCCCGGCCGCGCCGAGGCGATCCTGGCCGAGCTGCACGGCCTGGGCATCAGCCTGTCGGTCGACGACTTCGGGACCGGGTACTCGTCGCTGGCGCACCTGCTGCGCTTGCCCGTCGACGAGATCAAGGTCGACCGCTCGTTCGTCAGCGGCCTGCTGGAGCGCCGCAGCGAGGCCGCGATCGTGCGCGCCACGGTCGACCTGGGCCGACGGCTGGCGATCACCGTCACCGCCGAGGGCGTCGAGGACCGCGAGACCTGGAACCGGCTCGCCGACCTGGGGTGCGACCTCGGGCAGGGCTTCTGGTTCGCCCGGCCGATGGCCGCCGACGCGCTCGCGATGTGGATCCGCGGCAAGGACGTGGGCGCCGACGTGGCGCCAGCGGAGTGGCAGCCGGTCGAGGCGGAGTCGCGGGGCCCGGCCACCTGACCGTCGGGCGTTCTGGGGAGCCGTCGCATCGGTGTGACGCTGGGGCCCCCTGGGGTCGGGTGGTCGGCGGGTGCCGGGGCGGTGCGGGGAGCGCTAGCGTCGGTGTGACGCTGCG
>CAYVGE010000177.1:0-4382 GCA_964450395.1 uncultured Actinomycetota bacterium | reverse complement strand
CGGCCCGGCGGGGTGCGCGGCGTGCTCAGCTGCCGGGGGAGCGGTCGCGCAGACGCCGGCGGGCGCCCTTGAGCCGCTCGAGGGCCGCGTCGGGCAGCCCCTCGCGGATGGCATCCTTCGCCCTGCCCTTCGCCAGCCGTGCGATGTACGCGGCGCGGCCGCGGACCGTCGGGCCGTACCAGGTGGTGCTGCGGATGGTGTGCAGGCCGTCACTCCACTCGAGCTTGTAGCGCTCGGTGCTGCCCAGCCACTCGAAGTGGGTGGTCGTGGGGTCCTCCACGGCCTCCCGGAGGGTCGCGGTCAGCAGCCGGATGCTCGGGCTCCAGCGGCCGTAGGCTTCGTCATAGCCCGCCTTGAGGTACCAGGTGGTGGTGCCGTGGGCCAATCGGTACTGGAACGCGATCGGTCGATCGTCGAGCCGCAGGAAGTCGAGCCGCAGATCGCCCTGGGCGGCCGCCCAGCGGGCGACGTCGGTGTAGAACCGCCGCAACGTCGCGTCCGAGCGGATGGCGGTGCCCTGCTCGCCCTTCCAGCCGGAGGCCTCCACGGTGAAGCCCTCCTCCAGCAGCGCGGCGAGGTCCTCGGTGCCGTCGTGCGTCTCGATCGTGACCTTGCCCTCGTCGTCGAGCCGGCGGGCGTAGCGCCGCAGCTGGCTGCGGCGCCGGGTGCTCAGGCGCTGCTCGAACTGCTCCCAGGGGCCGACCAGGTCGGTGAACGGGGACGCGATCTCGTCGTCGGTCAGCGCGCGGTACCGGCGGTGCGCCAAACCCGCCTCGACGTGGTGGGTCGCCGGCTCGTGGATGTCCACCAGCTCGACGACCAGCCGGTCTGGCCGGTCGGCGACCATGTCGGCAGCCAGCGCGTCGCCCGCCTCGGCGTCGGCGGCCAGGAAGCCCCACACCGGCGTGTGGTCGTTGGTCGGCGTCCAGACCGCGACGTCGTCGACGATGAGCGGGGTGAGCGCGACGAGCTCGTCGCCGCGCCACACCGTCGAGATCGACAGCCGTGCGTCCGGTGCGAACGCCGCGATCCATGCGCGCGTCCAGCCGGGGCGCAGGAACGGCGGCGCCGCCAGCCGGTCGACGAGGTCGTCCCAGCGGTCGGCGACCTGGTCCACGGCGTCGAAGCGGCGCGTGTCGATGGTCGTGCTCCCGTGCATCGCGCGACCGCCCTGAGGGTCGGATCGACCGGCCCGCGGTCGCGTGCCGGGAGCTTACCCTCCGGTCGCCGCCAGGCGATGCACGAACCATGGCAGGGTGCGCTCGAGGCCGTCGGCCAGCGGCACCTTCGGCTCCCAGTCCAGCACGCGACGCGCGAGGCTGATGTCGGGCCTTCGCACCGTCGGGTCGTCGACCGGGCGGGGGTGGAACTCGACGCCGGGGTGGTTGCCGACCACGTCCTGGATGCGCTCCGCGAGCTCCAGGATCGTGACCTCCTGGGGGTTGCCGATGTTGACCGGGCCGACCTCGTCGGAGACCAGCAGCCGCAGCAGGCCGTCGACCTCGTCGTCGACGTAGCACAGCGACCGGGTCTGGCTGCCGTCGCCGTGCACCGGCAGCGGCTCGTTGCGCAGGGCCGCGCTGAAGAACGCCGGGACGGCGCGCCCGTCGCTGATGCGCATGCGGGGCCCGTAGGTGTTGTGCGCCATGACCCCGGTGCCGGCCCAGAAGTTCTCGCGACCGGGGACGCAGAAGTCGTAGACCAGGGGCGTGGCCGGCACCTCGGTGATGTCGGTGATCCGTGCCCACACCAGGTCACCATGTCGGCGGGCATTGAGCTGCTGGTCGACGCCGGCGGGCCAGTCGAGTGGGCTCCACGGTGAGACGTTGCAGAGGGTCAGCCGCCAGAAGGGATACCGACGGTCACCGGTCCGCTGCCGGAACGTGCTCTCGTAGCGTCCGACCGACGGGACGAGTCCGAACCGTGCGAACGCGACGATGAGATCGTCCTTCAGCCGCGTCGAGGTGGTGGAGAATTCGTGGCGCTGCTGCCCATCCAGCTTCTTGCCTGAGTGCGCGCCGTCGCCCTCGCGGTAGCCCTCGAGGAACCACGCGAGCCGCCGCGGCGGCAGCCCGAGGATCCAGCCGGGGATCCCCTTGTCGTCGGCCGGGAAGCCGAGGTGGTGGAGCAGCAGGAGCAGGAGCTCGCTGTGCACGAACAGCGCCGCGGTTCGGGCGTCCGACCCGGGCGCGTCGACCACGTGGAGGTTGAGGTCCCGCTCGAATACCTTGCGCGCCCGGTCGAGCACCTGGGCGTCGTCGCCGGCGATGGTGATGTACGCGCTCTTGCCCTTCTGCTCATGTCTGGCGCCCTCGGCGACGTAGAGCCCGAGGGTCCAGAGCAGCTCGTCGGTCACCGCCACGATCCGGGGCAGCACGGCGCGCGTGCCGCCGCCGGCGAGCCGTACGTGGGCGTCCGCGGGGACGGCGATGCCGAGCTTCTGCAGTGCACCGAGCGGCGCAGCACCCTGCCGCCGCCAGCGCTCCACCCGGTTCCAGCAGTTAGATCGTCGGGTGCCGCGGGCCACGAGCGTGCCGGTCAGCTCATGGCGGCGTGCGAAGACCGCCTCGGCGATGCCGTCCGCGCGGATCATCAGCGACCAGGGATCCCGCCCGGCCTCGCGCCAGACGTCGAGTAGATCGATCTCATGGCGATCGCGCACCGGGACGTCGACGCGTCCACCGATGGCGATGTGGTCGCCGATTTCCAGCTCGTCGACGGTCCGGGCGACCGGCCGCCCGTCCCCGTCCTCGGCGAACAGGCTGTGCTCACCGGTGACCCGCACGGACCGTCCGTACCGGGTGCGGACCTCGTAGCAGCGTGCGGAGGTCGGGTGGCCCTCGAGCGCGATCGTCTCGGTGGCATCGATGCTGCCGTCAGCGGCGAACGCTGGGACTGCATAGCCGCGGAGCTCGGCCCGATCACCGATGCGGGTGGCGAGCTCACCGATCGTCTCGCGCCGCAGCTGCGTGCCGTCGTCGTACAGCACCTGCTCATCGGCGAGGATCGAGTTGAAGATCCTCGCGATGCGGACCTTGACGTCGTGCTCGCGGTGGTAGGCGAGCGCCAACGCCTCGGCGAAGCGCTTGGCCTCGTCGTAGACACCCCGTGGGCCGATCGGGTTGACGTTGCCCCAGTAGTCTTCCGGCTGCGGGGACACCTGCGGGTCGCCGTAGACCTCCGAGGTCGACGCCAGCAGCAGACGCGCGTCCTTCGCCCGCGCCAGCCCGAGCGCCTTGTGGGTGCCGATCGACCCGACCTTCAGCGTCTGGATCGGCCACTTGAGGTAGTCGATCGGCGACGCCGGCGAGGCGAAGTGCAGGATGTGGTCGACCTGCCCGGGCACGTGCATGAAGTCGGTGACGTCGTAGGAGATGAGTCGCAGCTCGCCGTGGCCGATCAGGTGGTCCAGGTTCGGTTTGGCGCCGGTGATGAAGTTGTCGATCGCCGTCACGTGCGCGCCGTAGCTCAGCAGGCGCTCGCACAGGTGCGAGCCCAGGAAGCCGGCCGCGCCGAGCACGACGGCACGGCTGCCGCGTAGGTCGTAAAGGTCCATGGGAGTCTCCGCCTCGTTCCCGTGTGCTGCAGCCTATATCGTCGGCCGGGCACTCCCGACCAGTCGACCGCTGACCACGAGGTGCAAGGTGCCGATCTTCCCGAGCGCGGAGTGGATCGACGCGTTCTGTGATGGGTTGGCCGCACATCCCCGCGCCCCGCACGCCGCCACCACTCTGGGAGGTGTCTACCGCTTCGTGGTCGACCCGGCGGGGCCGCTGCCGGACCGGCACGTCTACGCGGTGGCGCTCGCCGTCGTCGACGGCGACGTCGACGTGACGCGCGTCGATCCCGACGCACCGTCGCGGGTCGGCGTCCGTACCGACTACGAGCGCTGGCAGCAGTTGCTGCGTGGCCAGCTCGATCTGGGTCGCGCGATGCTGCTCGGTCGGGTGCGCATCAGCGGCGATCTTGGGGCGCTGCTCAAGGCCCAGTCCGATCTCGATGTGCTGGTCGATGCGCTGCGGGCGGTAGACACGATCTGGCTGGAGGCACGCGCCTGATCGGACCGGCCGGTACATGTACCGGCGAACAGGTCGGGCCTCGTCTGAACCTGTACTGGTGACTTGGTAATTTTCGGCGGCCGGACCTAGTCCGCGCAGCGGTGCCCGTCGGCGAGTATTTGGGCACCCCAGGGGCGTTTTGCGAGGAATGCGCCCTTGTCTTCGGCGTCTTCTTGCAGGGGCTGTCATGCGTATACGGAAACTGTTCACCGTCGGTCTGCTCATCATGTCGTTGTTGCTGTTCATGGGCATTCCGGCCCAGGCCGGAAGCTCGTGGGGTTCCCACGACAACGGGGGAGGTCCCGGAAATATGGGCCACGGAAC
>CAYVGE010000176.1:0-8279 GCA_964450395.1 uncultured Actinomycetota bacterium | reverse complement strand
GGTTGCGTCGCGCGACGACCCAGCCGTCGTGCAGCGCCCGGGCCACCCCGGTACGACGGCCACGCTCGATCTCGGGTCCGGCGAACAGCGCCGTGCCGGGACCGCTCACGCCGCCGCCCCGTCCTGCGCGCCGGCGGCCTCCGGTCCGGTGAGATCGAGGAACACGTCGTCGAGCGACGGCCGGCGCAGGCCCAGGTCCCGCACGTCGACCCCGCCGTCGTCGAGCAGGCCCGCCACCCGCTGCACGGTCGCCAGCCCGGCGTCGACGGTCGTCGCCACCTCCAGGTGGGCCCCGGCGGCGTCGCTGTCGGCCACCTCGAGCCCGCCGCGCGCCAGCACCTCCACCGCGTGCTCGCGCCGGGTGGGGTCGAGCAGCAGCACGGCCACGACCACGCCGCCGGCGCGGTCCTTGAGCTCGTCGCCCGTGCCGTCGGCGATGATCCGCCCGCGATCGATGACCACGATGCGGTCGGCGAGGTGATCGGCCTCTTCCAGGTACTGCGTGGTGAGCAGCAACGTCGTGCCCTCGGCGGCGAGCTCCCTGATGACCTGCCACATGTCGGTGCGCGTCCGCGGGTCCAGTCCGGTCGTCGGCTCGTCCAGGAACAGCAGGCGCGGCGCGATGACCAGGCTCGACGCCAGGTCCAGCCGCCGCCGCATGCCACCCGAGTACTGGCGGGCCGGCCGGTCCGCCGCCGCGGTGAGGTCGAAGCGCTCGAGCAGGACGTCGGCCCGGCGGCGTGCGGCGGTCGGGCGCAGCTGCAGCAGCTCGGCGAACATCAGCAGGTTCTCGCGGCCGGTCAGCAGCTCGTCGACGGCGGCGTACTGACCGGTCAGCGAGATCTGGTCGCGGACCGCGTCGGCGTCGTCGACCACATCGGCACCGAAGATGCGGACCGTCCCCGCGGTGGGGCGCAGCAACGTGGCCAGGATGCGCACCAGCGTCGTCTTGCCCGCGCCGTTGGGGCCCAGCAGGCCCAGCAGCTCGCCCGGGCGCACGTCGAGATCGACGCCGTCGAGCGCGCGGGTGGGACCGAAGTGCTTGTGCAACCCGCGCACCGAGATCGCGAGCTGGTCAGGGGCAGCCATCCAGACGACGATACCCGCGTGATCACGACGGGCGCGTGGCGCGCAGTCGGGCGTCCAGAGGTTTCTGCGGCCGTGGGTGGCGAACCTGTCGCGAGGGGGTAGATTCGAGCTACCGAGAGCTATGGTGACGTGGCAAGATGTTACTAGTCTTGCGATCGGAGACACCTGTGACTCGGCGGCATCCGCCGCGGACCGACCGGCCCGTGGCGCACGGCCCGACCACCATGCCACGACGGGCGACCCCGCCGTGGCTGTTCCCCTTCGACCGGGCCCGCCACGAACGCGCCCGGGCCGCACTCGGTCCCGACTCCGCCGCGGTGTTCGCCCGACCGGCGACCACGGCGAGCATGGTCGAGTTCAGCACCCGCGAGTTCGAGCAGGCGTGCGCCGACGCCGATGGCGACGGCGACACCCGTGCAACCCGGACGCCACCCCGCGCGCTGGGGGCACTGGAGCGCCTCGCCGACGTGGAGGACCGCCACCTCGTCCTGGTCGGTCCGGAGGATCGCGCGGCGTCGCTCGCACTCGCCGAGCTCGCCGTCGCCCACCGGCGCCAGCTCGCCCACCGCGCGCCGGCCCGGCACCGCCCGCTGCTCGGGCTCGCGCTGGTCGTGCTCACCCACCACCTGCAGGCCTCCGGCCACCTGGGCGACGCCGTCGCCACCGGCCAGGAGGCGGTGGACCTGATCACCCGGCTGATCGGCGCCGACGACGACATCGACGCCCGCCCGGCCCTCGTACTCGCCCTCGACGCGTCGGTCATGACCTGCCTGGCCAACGAGCGCCGCATCGACGCGCTCGAGGACCTCCTCCGCGCGACCGACGTGCTGGAGGACCTCACGCGCGACGCCGCCGACCACGAGCACGACCTGCGGGAGCACCTGCGTACACTGGCCGACCTGATGGCCGGCATGGGCCTCGATGCCGACGTACGCACCGTCCTGCACGAGATGGCGCCGCGCGGTGACCCGTCGTTGAGCGCCACCGCCGGCCGGAGGCTGTCCGGTGAGCGCACGGCCGCCGACGAGCTCTACGAGGACGGCGTGCACCTCGCGACCTCGGACGGCGACGGGCCGGCCGCCGCGGCGGCGCTCGGTGGCGCCGTCGGCGAGTTCCGCCGTCTGCTCGGCCAGCAGCCCGCCGAGCAGTGGGCGCTCACCCTGCGCCGCCTGTCGCGGGCGCTGTGGCGCCACGCCGTCGTGCTCAACGAGCTGCTCGGCCGCCCGCGTGACGCGATGGGTCCCGGCCGGGACGCGCTGACGCGCGCCCGCCAGGTGCTGCGCGCGACCGAGTGCCCCGACGAGTTCGACGCTCTGGTCGGTGAGCTCGGGGTCACGCTGCACGACCTGTGCCACATCGCCCTGGATGCCGGCCTGATCGCCGAGCACGACCAGCTCTCGGCGGAGCTCGATCGGCTGGACCGGCGCAGCGTCGGCCGCCGCGCCATGCACGCGTTGGGCACAGCCCTGCACAACCGCGCCGCCGAGGCCTGCGAAACGACCGTCGCGCTGATGGCGCGGGGCCGGGGCATGACGACGACCATCCGCGGCGGCATCCGGGCGAGCACCCGGGCGGTCGCGGTCCGCGGGGAGCTCGCCGCGGAGGGCGACGCGCTGGCGCAGTGGGAGCTGGCCAACTCGCTGCTCGCCCACGGCCACCTGCTGTGCCTGCGCGGCGACGGCCAGCACGGCGCGCAGGCCATGGCCGACGCGTACCACACCGTGCTGGCGGTCGACGGCCGACCGGCCGAGGCGATGCGTGACGCCGCCGAGGCAGCGCTGCTGGCTGCGTGCGCGGCGCACCCGGACATCACGCCGCGCAGCGACTGGCCGTTGTGATGTCCCGCGCCCTGACGGACGGGGCTCCGTCGGGGCGCGGGTTCGCGCCAGCACCGCACGCCCCCCGTCGACGGCACCATCACCGGTCCGGCGTCGTGCGGCCGCCCGACCACGTCCGGCCGACCGGACCCGTGCCGGTGCGCTAGGCTCAGCGCGCGCGATGCCCGCCCGGTCGGACGTCGCACAACCGTCGACCCCGGGGATCCAACCATGGCCATGGCCGAGTCCGCAGCGCCCTACTCCACGCCGGTCGGTGCCCAGACGACCGACGTCCGCGCCCGCTTCCTGCGCCGTGTCTACGGGCACCTGGGCGCCGCGATCGCCGCGTTCGTCCTCCTCGAGTGGTTCCTGTTCTCCACCGGCCTGGCGTTCGCGATCGCCGAGTTCGTCTTCGGCACCAGCTGGCTGCTGATCCTCGGCGGGTTCGTGCTGGTGTCGTGGCTGTCGTCCAGCGTCGCTCACCGTGCGACCACGCCGGCCGCGCAGTACACCGCATTCGCGGCGCTCATCGTGGCCGAGACCCTCATCTTCGCGCCGATGCTGGCGATCGCCGCACTGCAGGCGCCACCGGGCACCATCTCGCGGGCCGCCATGCTGACGGCGGTCGGCTTCGCCGGGCTGACCCTGATCGCACTCACCGCCGACCGCGACTTCTCGATGCTCGGGGTCTTCCTCAAGTGGGCCGGCATCGTCGCGCTGGTGGCGATCGTCGGCGCCGTGCTGTTCGGCTTCGCCCTGGGCACCTGGTTCAGCGTGGCGATGATCGCCTTCGCCGGCGGCGCGATCCTGTTCGACACCAGCCGGATCCTGCGCTCCTACCCCGCCGACCGCGAGGTCGCCGCATCGATGCAGTTGTTCGCCAGCATCATGCTGCTGTTCTGGTACGTCCTGCGCCTGCTGTCGCGCCGCTGAGCGGTTGCCTCCCGCGGGCCGGCGACGTCAGGGGTCGGCCGGTTCGGGTCCGTGGTAGCTGTAGTGGTGGTGCTCGGCGAAGCCCGCCCGCTGGTACAGCGCGAGCGCCGCGGCGTTGCTGCGCTCGGTCTGGAGGTAGGCGTACGTGGCACCACCCGCGCGAGCGAGCTCGAGCGCGCCGACGAGCAGCTGGGTCGCGAGGCCGCGGCGCCGGTGCCGCTCGGCGACCTCGAGGGCGGTCAGCCCCACCCACCCCTCGGAGGCTGACGTGCGGCAGATCGCGACGGTCTCGTCGTCCTCGACGACCGACAGGAACCGCGGCGACGCGCCCGCCCGCAGCACGTCGACCGCGACGTCCGGCAGCTGCCCACCGCGGTAGTGGTACGCCCTGAGCCACGCCGCATCGGGTTCGGTGTGCACGGTCACGGGCGGCAGCTCCGGCCGGCGATCGACCTGCGCAAGGACCGCGTCGACGTCACCGACCAGCACCACGGCGCCCCAGCGCTCGACCCAGCCCCGGTCGGCCACGCGGTCGCGCAGCGGCGCCATCGCCGGCAGCGGTACCTGGATCAGCGGCGGCAGCTCGTGCGCACGGTACCAGCGGGCCACCCGGTCCATCCGGTGATCGAGCCCGCCGTCGGCATCGGTCAGCGGCAGCGCCGAGTTGGCCCGCCCCGTCCAGCCGGCGCCCGCACGCAGCAGCCAGCCGTCGATCAACTCCGTGTGCAGCCCGGGCCAACCGTCCGCCGCGATGCGCTCGAGCTCCAGCGCGTCGATCCGGGCCGCCCGCTCGCCTGCCACCGCGCACCCTTCGTCGTCCGCCGGCCCCGGTCCGCCCTGCCGCCGGGTCCAAGGGTGCCCCGACGCGCCCGACACGTCGAGGACGTCACCCTCGACCACCCACCGGCTCCATGGGAACGCAGTCCGGCCGCACCCTGCGGTCGGTGCCGGTGTCGCCGGGCGCACCGGCAGGTCAGGCGCGCGATGCCGGTGGGACGGGGTTGCGCGCGGGGCTAGGGTGGTGGCACAGGCGTCGACCCGGCCATCACCGGCGAGCCTCCGGAAGAACCGGCCGCACGCGGCCCAGTAGAACCGGACGGGACCGGCCCGTCACAGCCGGCAACGAAGCGGACCCCCGCCGGGGGTCAAGCGAGGTGGTACCGCGGGCCTCCGCGCAGGGCTTGGACCTGCACCGGGCGCATCGTCCTCGCACACGACAGGCGACACGACGTGTGCTCAGGAGAACGACCCGCGATGGTGTACCCCAAGGACGATCCGACGCGCCAGGTCTCGGCCGGAGCCGCCTACCCCGAGATCGAGCGTCGCATCCTGGAGCGCTGGGCCGACGACGGCACCTTCCAGGCATCGGTCAGTCAGCGCCCGGCCGGCACCGACGGCGACAACGAGTACGTCTTCTACGACGGGCCGCCGTTCGCGAACGGCCTGCCGCACTACGGCCACCTGCTGACCGGCTACGTCAAGGATCTGGTGCCGCGGTACCAGACGATGCGCGGCCGCCGCGTGGAGCGCCGCTTCGGATGGGACTGCCACGGCCTACCGGCGGAGGTCAAGGCCGAGAAGGACCTCGGGATCGACACCAAGGCCGAGGTGCTCGAGCTGGGCATCGCGACCTTCAACGACGTCTGCCGCAAGTCGGTGCTGCAGTACACCCGCGACTGGGAGCGCTACGTCACCCGACAGGCCCGCTGGGTCGACTTCGCCAACGACTACAAGACGCTCGACCTGGACTACATGGAATCGGTCATGTGGGCGTTCAGGACGCTCCACGACAAGGGCCTGATCTACGAGGGCTTCCGGGTGCTGCCGTACTGCTGGCGGTGCGAGACGCCGCTGAGCAACAGCGAGACCCGCCTCGACGACGTCTACCGCCCCCGCCAGGACCCGGCGGTCACGGTCGCCTTCACCCTCGAGACCGGCGAGCGCCTGCTCGTGTGGACGACGACCCCGTGGACGCTGCCCAGCAACCTGGCGCTGGCGGTCGGCCCGGACATCGACTACACCGTGGTCGAGCTCGACGGCGTTCGCTACGTCGTCGGCGAGGGACGGCTCACCGCCTACGAGCGCGAGCTCGGCGAGGCCGAGGTCGTCGACACGATCAAGGGATCGCAGCTCGTCGGCCGTCGGTACACGCCGCTGTTCGACTTCCTGGCCGACACGCCCAACGCCTTCCGGGTGCTCGCAGGTGCCTTCGTGTCGACCGAGGACGGCACCGGCGTGGTCCACATGGCGCCCGCCTTCGGCGAGGACGACCAGAACCTGTGCGCCGAGGCCGACATCCCGGTGCGAGTGACCGTCGACGACCACACCCGCTTCACGTCGGTGGTCCCTGATTACGAGGGCCTGCAGGTCTTCGAGGCCAACCCGCACATCATCCGCGACCTGCGCGACGCCGGCGTGCTGTTGCGCCATGACACCTACGAGCACAGCTACCCCCACTGCTGGCGCTGCGACACCCCGCTGGTCTACAAGGCGGTGTCGAGCTGGTTCGTCGAGGTGACCGCGTTCCGCGACCGAATGGTCGAGCTGAACCGGGACATCACCTGGGTGCCGGGCCACGTCAAGGATGGGTCGTTCGGCAGGTGGCTGGAGAACGCCCGCGACTGGTCGATCAGCCGCAACCGGTTCTGGGGCTCGCCGATCCCCGTGTGGAAGTCCGACGACCCCACCTACCCGCGGGTCGACGTCTACGGCTCGCTCGACGACATCGAGCGCGACTTCGGGGTGCGCCCCGACGATCTGCACCGGCCGGTCGTCGACGACCTCGTCCGTCCCAACCCGGACGACCCGACGGGTCGGTCGATGATGCGCCGGGTGCCGGAGGTGCTCGACTGCTGGTTCGAGTCGGGCTCGATGCCGTTCGCCCAGGTGCACTACCCGTTCGAGAACGCCGACTGGTTCGAGCACCACTACCCCGGCGACTTCATCGTCGAGTACATCGGCCAGACGCGCGGGTGGTTCTACACGATGCACGTGCTCGCCACGGCGCTGTTCGATCGCCCGGCCTTCTCGTCGTGCGTCAGCCACGGCATCGTGCTGGGCAGCGACGGCCGCAAGATGAGCAAGTCGCTGGGCAACTACCCGGACGTCTACGAGATGTTCGACAGCTACGGCGCCGACGCGATGCGCTGGTTCCTGATGGCGTCGCCGATCCTGCGCGGCGGGGACCTGATCGTCACCGAGCAGGGGATCCGCGACAGCGTCCGGCAGGTGCTGAACCCGCTGTGGAGCGCCAACTACTTCTTCACGCTGTACGCGAACGCCGATGACCACGAGGCAATGTGGCGGACCGACTCGGACCACGTGCTCGACCGCTACGTGCTGGCCAAGCTGCACGACCTGGTCGTCGACGTGACCGGGGCGATGGACAGCTACGACATCGCGGGCGCCTGCGGGCTGGTGCGTGCGTTCCTCGACGCGCTGACCAACTGGTACATCCGTCGGTCGCGGGACCGCTTCTGGTCCGGCGACGCCGACGCCTTCGACACGTTGTACACCGTCCTCGAGGTGACGTGCCGGGTCGTCGCGCCGCTGCTGCCGCTGGTGTCCGAGGAGGTCTGGCGGGGGTTGACCGGCCGCCGGTCGGTGCACCTGGAGGACTGGCCCGAGGCCGACGCGCTGCCGGCGGACACCGACCTGGTGGCCGCCATGGACCACGTCCGCGACGTGGCCTCGGCGGCGCTGTCGTTGCGCGAGGCCAAGCGGCTGCGGGTCCGTCTGCCGCTGGCCAGCCTGACCGTCGCCACGCCCGACGCGCACGCGCTGGAACCCTTCCGCGACATCATCGCCGACGAGGTCAACGTCAAGCAGGTCCGGCTGCAGCCCGACGTCGACGCCGCGTGCTCGACCGTGCTGACGGTCAACCCCCGGTCGCTCGGGCCGCGGCTGGGTCGCGACGTGCAGCGCGTGATCCGGGCGGCCAAGGAAGGCGACTGGTCGGTCGACGGCGACACCGTGACCGCCGGCGGCGTCGACCTGCTCGAGGGTGAGTACGACCTCAAGCTGGTGCCCGCCGAGCCGGAGCGCTCGGCGCCGCTGCCCGGCAACGTCGGTGTGGTGGTCCTCGACACCGAGGTGACCCCGGCGTTCGAGGCTGAGGGCCGTGCCCGCGACGTGGTGCGGGTCGTCCAGCAGGCCCGCCGCGACGCCGGGCTGGACATCTCGGACCGGATCGCGCTGGGCGTCAACGGCGACGCGGCGGTCGTCGAGGCGGTCCGCGCGCACGAGGCGTTCGTCGCAGGCGAGGTGCTGGCCGACGCGGTGAGCTACGGCGTGGTCCGCGACGGGCACGTCGCCGACGGCACCGTCGCCGACGGCGAGCCGGTGCGGGTGTCGGTCGCCCGCGCCTGAGCACGGCCCCGCGACCCCTTGACAGTCGTCCCCCGGCCGACGCTCCGACCGGCGGAATGGATCAGGGGGACA
>CAYVGE010000175.1:0-8286 GCA_964450395.1 uncultured Actinomycetota bacterium | reverse complement strand
GGAGGAGGTGGCCAAGTTCCGGGCGGCACGCCGGCTGTGGGCGCGGATCATGCGCGACCGCTTCGGCGCGACGACCGACCGGGCGCAGATGCTGCGGTTCCACACCCAGACGGCCGGGGTGCAGCTGACCGCCCAGCAGGCGCAGGTCAACCTGGTCCGCGTGACCGTGCAGGCGCTGGCCGCGACGCTGGGCGGCACGCAGTCGCTGCACGCGAACGCCTTCGACGAGGCGCTGGCGCTGCCCAGCGAGACGGCGGCGCGCCTGGCCCTGCGGACCCAGCAGGTGCTCGCCCACGAGACCGACGTGCCGCTGGTGGCCGATCCGCTGGGAGGCAGCTGGTTCATCGAGGAGCTCACCGACGAGATCGAGCTGGCCGCACAGGAGCTGATCGCCCGGGTCGACGAGCGCGGCGGCGCGGTGGATGCGATCGACGAGGGGTTCCAGAAGCGCGAGATCGAGCTGAGCGCCTACGACCTGCAGCGCCGGATCGAGCGCGGGGAGCAGGTGGTCGTCGGCGTCAACCGCTTCCGCATGGACGAGGACGTCGAGCCCGAGCTGCAGCGGGTCGACGACGCGGTGCGCGACGGGCAGATCGAGGGCCTCCGGCGGGTCCGCGCAGAGCGGGATGACGAGGCCGTCGCGGCCCGCCTCGACGACGTTCGCAAGACCGCCGCCGGCGGCGACAACCTGCTGGTCGCGATGCGCGAGGCCCTGCGCGCGATGGCGACGGTCGGCGAGGTCTGCGACGTCCTGCGCGGGGAGTTCGGCAGCTACCGCCCACCCACGGGCGTCTGACCGCCGGGGGAGCGGTGGCGTCGAGGTGACGCCGGGGCTCCCCAGGCGGGCGGGGCTAGGCTGCGCGTCCCGTCGCCGACCGACCCGGGAGCGTCGCGTGCACCTGTACCTGATCCGCCACGGCCAGAGCCCGGTGAACCTCGTCGACTGGCCGCACGGCAACAGCGACGAGGGGCTGACCGGGCTGGGGCGGCGCCAGGCGGCAGCCGTCGCCCGCCGGATGGCCGACGAGCTCGACGGCGTCGACGCGCTGTACGCCAGCACGATGCGTCGGGCGCGTGAGACCGCCGAGGTGGTCGCCGCCGCGCTGGGCGTGCCGGTGGTCGCCGACGACCGCGTCCGGGAGATCGGCAACAACCGCCTCGACCACTCGCCGTGGCCCGAGCTGCCGACCGACTACGGCGACTTCTGGTCCACCGAGCGGCCGTTCGCCTCGGTGACGCCCGCCTACGACCGGGGCGAGTCGCTCATGCACTTCCGCACCCGCGTCGGGGGGTTCCTCGAGCACCTGTGGACCAACCACGCCGGCGGGACCGTCGTCGCGGTGACCCACGGCGGCGTGGTCGACGCGATCTTCGACCACCTGTTCAACGTGGGGCCGTGGCGTCGCTGCCAGGTGTGGACGGCCAACGCGGCCGTGACCCACGTCGAGGCGCTCGACGCCGACGGTGGCCACCCCGGGCCCGAGCGGTGGCGGCTGCACCGGCACAACTGCGTCGCGCACCTGACGGGTGTCGAGGCCGCACCGGTCGCCGCCGACGAGCCGTCGTCACCCATGGACGTATGATGACGCCGCTGCTCCGAGGAACCCACCGGTGATGTCGCTGCTCCACCTGCTGCTGTCCGTCGTGCTCGCGCTGCCCATGCCCATGGGCGAGCACGTCACGTCGCGGCATGAGGACGGGCCCGCACCGGTGCGCACCACCACCGAGGGGTTCCTGTTCGTCGACGATGCGGGGGAGCGGGTCGGGTCCGGGCGGCGGCGCACCTATCGGATCGAGGTCGAGCCGGCCACCGGCGTGCACCTGCGCTGGGTGACCCGCAAGGCCGAGGCGGTCCTGTCCGACGAGCGCGGGTGGACCGGCGCCGACCGCTGGCAGCTGCAGCGCGTGCGGCGCCGGCCCGACATCCGGGTGGTCATCGCGACCCCCGCCACGGTCGACCGGCTCTGTGCGCGGGCCGGGCTGCGGACCATGGGTGAGGTGTCCTGCTGGAACGGCCGCTTCGCCGCGATCAACGTCGAGCGGTGGCGCCGCGGCGCCGACGGCTTCCCGGGCCCGCTGCGGGCCTACCGCCGCTACGTGCTCAACCACGAGGTGGGGCACGGCCTCGGGTACGGGCACCGCAGCTGCCCGCGGCGGGGCGTGCGTGCGCCGGTCATGCAACAGCAGACGTTCCGCACCCGGCCGTGCCGCCCCAACGGCTGGCCGGTGCAGGACCCGCACTAGCCCGTCGCCGGCCGCGCCTGCACCCCACGCGCACCCGCGCGTAGCGCGTAGGCGTAGCGCGTAGGGTGAGCGGTAGCGGCACACGACAGTGAGGTCTGGATGCACATCGTCATCATCGGCGGGGGCCCGGCGGGCTACGAGGCGGCGCTGGTGGGTGCCGCACACGACCACCGGGTCACGCTGGTGTCGTCGGAGGGGCTCGGCGGCAACAGCGTGCTGTGGGACAGCGTGCCGTCCAAGGCGTTGATCGTGTCGGCCGACGCGATGGGATGGATGCAGTCGGCCGGCCGGCTGGGTGTGCGGCTCGGCGATGACTCGGAGGTGTCACCGGCCTCCAAGGTCGACATGGCGTCGGTCATCGACCGCGTCGCCGCGCTGGCGCGGAACCAGTCGCGCGACATCGAGCGCAAGACGAGGGCCGCCGGGGTCGAGGTCGTCGAGGGCGTCGGACGGTTGACGGGGCCACAGTCGGTCGCGGTGACGCCGCACCGGGGCGACCCGTTCGGGATCGACTGCGACATGGTCCTCGTCGCCACGGGCTCGAACCCGCGCATCCTCCCGTTCTTCCAGCCCGACGGCGAGCGCGTGTTCACGTCGCGGGAGCTCTTCTCGCTGCGCGAGCTGCCCGAGCGGCTGATCGTGGTCGGCTCGGGCGCCACCGGGGCCGAGTACGCGCATGCGTTCGCCCGCTTCGGCAGCGAGGTCCACCTGGTGTCCAGTCGCGAGCAGGTGCTGCCGAGCGAGGATCCCGATGCGGCGCAGGTCATCGAGGACAGCTTCGAGCGCTGGGGCATGGTGATCCACCGCGAGCGCCGCGCGGTGGATGTCGAGGTGGTCGGCTCCGGTGTGCGGGTCCGCACCGAGGTGTCCAAGGACGGCGAGGCGGTCGAAGGCAGCAGCGAGATCATCGAGGGCTCGCACGTGCTGTTCTGCGTCGGGCAGGTGCCGGCGTCGGACGGGCTGGGGTTGAACGACGCCGGCGTCAAGGTGGACGAGGGGGGCGCGATCCCCGTCGACGGGGTCAGCCGGACGAACCTGCTGACGGTCTACGCCGCCGGGGACGTGACGGGCGGCACGATGCTGGCCAGCGCCGCCGCGATGCAGGGCCGCAACGCCGTCTGGCACTTCGTGGGCAAGAGCGTGCAGCCGCTGCGCTCCGACGTGATCTCGCAGTGCGTCTTCACCGACCCCGAGATCGCGTCGGTGGGCATCCCGACCCGGCAGGTCGACGACGTCGGCAGCTCGGCGATCGAGAGCGTCACCCTGCAGTACACCGGCAATCCCCGCGCCAAGATGACCGAGCACACGGAGGGCTTCGTCAAGCTGCACGCGCGGCGCGGTTCGGGGACCGTGCTGGGTGGGGTCGTCGTCGCCAACGCCGCCAGCGACCTGATCACCCCACTCAGCGTCGCGGTGCGCAACCGCCTGACCGTCGAGCAGGTCGCCCACGCGTTCACGATCTACCCGTCGATGGCGGGCTCGATCCAGGAGACCGCGCGCCTGATCCTGGCGCGCCAGCCCGACGAGGCCGTGTACTGACCTGTGCGGCGGTGTGCCCGATGACCGTGGCAGCGGGCGCCGGGGTGCCGGCCCGGCCGCCGCGGGCTGGTGGTGCTAGCGGTCGGCTGCCGGCGGGTTGGGCTCCTCGCGCTGGCGCAGGTCGAACCGCTCGAGGTCGCGCTCGAACTGCGACCAGCTGACGGTGGGCACCGCGTCGGGCTGCTCCCGTGCGGCCCAGCGGAAGAACAGCGCGGTCATCACGCCCCAGATGATCAGCCCGCCGACGATCTTCATCCCCAGGCCGGCCATCTGCTGGTCGAGCACGGCGTCGACGTCAGCGAACACCCGCGGCGCCAGCTCGTAGAGCCGGTAGAGCGGGAACGACGAAAAGGTCAGGAACGACGCCGGCACCGTCGGCACGACCGACAGCCCGAACAGGTACAGCAGCCGCATGGGATCGCCGAGGCCGCCGAGCTCCGGCAGCGGCCGCACGATCGGCACCCACATGATGATCGACGCCACCAGCCAGCCGATGTCGAGCAGGAACGAGCCCGCCTGCGTGACCTTGAGGGCGTCGACGACCGCCGGCAGCTGCGTGACGACGAGCAGCGTGTTGAACACGAGGAACGCCACCCAGGGGAAGGTCAGCACCTGCGCGGCACGCAGCACCCGGCTGGGGCGCCCGTCCCGGTCGACGTTGGCGCGCAGCAGCGTGCGCAGCAGCCACGGCGGGGTGCCGGTCAGCAGCAGCGGCGCGACGGCGAAGGTCAGCAGCAGCGTGCGCAGCGCCGCGATGCTGGCCAGGTAGCCGGCGCCCAGCGGACCCAGCGGCCAGTCCGACGACAGCGCGAGCAGCGCGAGGCCGGCGCTGAACCGGACCGCGTAGTGGCGGGTCGCCGGCGCGGGCTCGCCGACGCGCGCCGCATGCCGGTGCAGCGCCCAGGCGTACCCGCCGCCCAACGCGCCGACCAGCAACCAGACCCCGACGAGCGGCTGGTACTGCCACGTCCACGGCGCTCCGAGGGTGCCCGAGCACCACCAGCTGATCGCGGCCAGCACCTCGCCTCCCATCACCTGTCGGTCGACGCCACGGCGTCGTCGCCCCACGGCGGCTCCGCCCGCACGAGCTTGGGCAGGTCCTGCACCCATTGTGACTGCCGCGTGCCGAACGGGTAGGCGAGCCGGGCGCGTCCCTGCCGGTCGAACGCCAGCACCTGTGGTGGGTGGCCCACCGTGTAGTCGTCGCTGCCGGGGTCGCCCTCGATCACCGGCGCCGGCATGCCCAGGTCGGTGACGACCCGCTCGACCGCGTCCCGGGGCGCCCGCAGCGCGACGAACGAGCGGTGGAAGGTGTGCACGAAGTCGTCGAGCACGGCGGTGGTGTCGCGCTCCGGGTCGACGGTCACGAGCACGACGTTGACCTGCTCGGGCCGCACCGCGCTCTGCTCGAGCGCCGCGGCGAGGTTGGCCAGGTGCACCGGGCAGATGTCGGGGCAGTGCGTGTAGCCGAAGTACACGAGGGTCGCGCGGTCGGCCATGGCGGCGCGCAGGTCGAAGGGTTGCCCGTCGGTGTCGGTGAAGATCTGCCCGGGCATCTCCGGGGTGCCCTCGACGGCCACGCCGTTCCAGCCCGACGCCAGGTCGGCGGTGTCATCGGCGGCACCGAGCGTCGCGGTGGTCGTCGTCGGCGTGCACCCGGCGAGCAGCGCGAGTGCGAGCACGACCGCGACCGGCACCAGCCGGGCGGGGTGGATCGGGGACGTGGAGCGCTGCACGAGGCGACTGTACGGGCGGCGGGGACGCCCCGCCGCGGTCCGTCGGGTGCCTGTCGCCCGCGCGGGTGGTCGGCGACGCGGCGGCCGGACCGTGCCGTCGGCGACCGCTGGTCGGTGTCGACCCGGGCGGGGCCGGCTCAGGCGAGCGCCTCGGCCACGGCCGGGTGCACGAGCTCGCCGTCGATCACGTTGGCCGCGCCCTCGAGCGCCTGGTGCTCCGGGTCCTCCGCCAGCTTGAGCAGCCGTGGGGCCACGGCCGCAGCCAGCGCCCGGCTGGCGGTCCGCGGGTACTGCCCGGGCACGTTGGTCACGCAGTAGTGGACGACGTCGTGGGCCACGTAGGTCGGCTCGGACAGGGTCGTCGGCCTGGACGTCTCGATGCAGCCGCCCTGGTCGATCGCCAGGTCGACGATCACCGAGCCCGGGCGCATCGACGCGACGTGCTCCTCGGTGACGACGATCGGCGCCCGCGCGCCGGGGACCAGCGCCGCGCCGATCACCAGGTCGGCGTCGCGCACGACCTCGGCGACGGCCCGCTCGCTCGACGCCACGGTCGAGGTCACATCGCCGTCGTGCGCGGCCTCGCCCAGGCGCGCCAGGTCGACATCGACGCCGAAGACCACCGCGTCGAGGCCCTTGGCGCCACGGGCGGCCAGGCCGCCCGCCACGCCGAGGCCCACCACGACCACCCGGGCCTGGGGCACGCCGGCGGCCCCGCCGATCAGCACGCCGGACCCACCGACGTGGGCGGCCAGGAACGTCGCGCCGGCGATCGGCGCCGTGCGCCCCGCGATCTCGCTCATGGGAGCCAGCAGCGGCAGCCTGCCGCGGTCGGTCAGCGTCTCGTAGGCGTAGGCGTCCACGCCCGACGCGGCGAGCGCCTTCGCGAGGTCCGGCTCGGCCGCCAGGTGCAGGTACGTGAACAGCATCAGGCCGTCGCGGAAGTGCTCGAACTCCGCCGGCTGGGGCTCCTTGACCTTGACCACCAGGTCCGCGGCCCACGCGTCCGCGGCACCGTCGACGATCTCGGCACCGACCGTGGCGTACTCGTCGTCGCTGAACCCCGCACCGTCACCGGCGCCGGACTGCACCAGCACGGTGTGGCCGGCGCGGACCGCCGCCGACACACCGTTGGGATCGAGCGCCACCCTGCGCTCGCGGTCCTTGGTCTCGGTGGGCACTCCGATGCGCATCGATCCTCCTGTCGGGTCAGGGGCTGGTGGTGCCGGGCCCCCCTGCCGGCCGGTCGGGGGCCGGCGCCGCCCTGCCCGGGTCCAGGCGGGCGCGCGACTCGCCGAGCACGCGGTCGAGCACGTCGACGAGCTCGCCGAGCGTGGCGCGGTCGGCGATCAACGGCGGCGAGATCTGGATGACCGGCTCGTCCCGGTCGTCGGCGCGGCAGATCAGGCCCAGCTCGAGCATCCGGCGCGACAGGAAGCCGCGCAGCAGCTGCTCGGTCTGCTCGTCGTCGAACTGGATCTTGCGGTCGCGGTCGGCGACCAGCTCCATCGCCCAGAAGTAGCCGGTACCGCGGACGTCGCCGACGATGTCGTGGCGGTGGTGCAGCTCCATGAGCTGGTCGTGGAACCAGCCCTCGTTGCGCTGGACGTTGCCCAGCAGGTCGTCCGACTCGAAGACGGCGATGTTGGCGGATGCGACGGCCGTGGCCACCGGGTGGCCGCCCCACGTCGAGCCGTGCAGGAACATGTCCGTGGGCTCCTTGTTCAGGGCCCGTCCCAGCTCGCTGCGGAACACCATGCCGCCCAGCGGCGCGTAGGCGGACGTCACGCCCTTGGCAAAGGTGATGATGTCGGGCAGGTAGCCGTACTTCTCGGCGCCGGTCCAGTAGCCCAGCCGGCCGAACGCGCAGATCACCTCGTCGGAGATGAACAGCACGCCGTGGCGGTCGCAGATGTCGCGCACCCGGTCGAAGTAGCCCTCGGGCGGCAGGAAGCAGCCCCCGGCGATCTGCACCGGCTCGAGGATGACCGCCGAGACCGTCTCGGGGCCGGCCTGGACGATCGCCTCCTCGATGGCGCCGGCCGGGTCGTCGGTCTGCGGGCGGTACGCGTTGGTGTTCGCCACGTGGATGTTGCCCGGGCCGAGCGGCTGGAACGGCTCGGAGAGCGACTCGAGCCCCGTGGCCCCCAGCGCGCCCAACGTGGTGCCGTGGTACGCGTAGTGCCGGCTGATCACCTTGTGGCGCTGGTGCTCACCGCGCGCGTTGTGGTACTGGCGCGCCAGCTTCAACGCCGACTCGACGGCCTCGGAGCCGGAGTTGACGAAGAACGCGTGGTTGAGGTCCCCGGGGAAGCGGTCGGCCAGCTCGGTCGCGAGGTCGATCGCCGGCTGGTGCGCGGTCGCCCAGTTGGTGGCGAACGGCAGCTTGGCCATCTGGCGCGAGGCGGCCTCGACCAGCTCCGTCCGCCCGTAGCCGGCCTGCACGCAGAACAGCGCCGACAGGCCATCGAGGTAGCGGTTGCCGGCGGTGTCCCACACGTAGCAGCCCTCGCCGCGGTCGATGACCGGGATCGACGGCTCGGGCCCCATCCAGTCAGACGTCCGCGTGAAGTGCAGCCACAGGTGGCCGTCACCGAGCGAGTTGCCCGTCGCGCCGAGCCGGTCGGCCCCGTCCGCGGCGGAACCGGGCGCTGCCGCGCCGGGGCCCGAGCGTGCTGTCGTCATGCGCCACCACCTCACGTCGTGGCCCGGGCGCGCGCGGGGCACGGCCGCCCACAAGCCGGGGTATTGGTCAAAAACTCGGTTT
>CAYVGE010000174.1:0-8338 GCA_964450395.1 uncultured Actinomycetota bacterium | reverse complement strand
ATCACCGTCCGCCGCCGCGCCGTCGGCAGCCGCCGCGCCGTCGCCAGCCGTCGCCTCGGCCGGGCCGGCCTCGCGCGCCGCCGCGGCCTTGGCCTTGGCCCGGGCCACCCGCTCGGGCTGGCCCTCGGCGACCAGGCGGTCGAAGGTCTCCTGGTCGATGCCGGGATCGTCTGCCATCGTCGACCCTTTCCTACAGCGGCCCGGAGATGCCGCCGTCCTTGCGGATGCGCCAGAAGTGGACGGCCAGGAAGATCGTCAGGATGAACGGCAGCGCGAGCACGTGCAGCACGTACCAGCGCAGCAGCGTCTCCGGGCCGATCTCGACCCCGCCGAGCAACGCGAACTGCAGCTGTTGGCCGAACACCGGTGTGAAGCCCGCCATGCTCGTGCCGACCTGGACGGCCCAGATCGCCAGCTGGTCCCACGGCAGCAGGTAGCCGGTGAACGCGAGGAACAAGGTGATCAGCAGCAGGATGACGCCGACGACCCAGTTGAACTCGCGCGGGGGCTTGTAGGCGCCGTGGTAGAAGACGCGCGCCATGTGCAGGAAGGTCGTGAACACCATCAGGTGGGCGCCCCATCGGTGCATGTTGCGGACCAGGTCGCCGAACTGGACGTTGGCGCGCAGGTTCTGCATGTCCAGGTAGGCGATCTCGCTGCCCGCGCCGGCGGCCGGCCGGTAGAAGAACATCAGGAAGATGCCGGTGACCGTCAGCAGGATGAACAGGAAGAAGCTGGTGCCACCGAGGCAGTAGGTGTAGGTGAGCTTCAGGCCGTGCCGCTTCACCTTCACGGGGTGCAGGTGGTACAGCACGTTGTTCATCGCCGCCAGTGCCCGGTCCCGCGAGGTGTCGCGGTAGCCCTTGCGGTAGATGGAGCCGGGCCGGAAGACCGACTTGTAGATGACGTTGTCCTGCAGCCGCTTCTTCAGCTCGCCGGCGCTGGGGATGTTCGCCACGCGGTAGGTCCTGTCTGCTCTGGTCCGCTGGTCGTGCGCCGGAGCGCCGCGACCGCCGTAGGTCTCGTCGTCAGGCGCTGGTGCGACCCAGCCAGAGCGCGTCCGACGGACAACGCTCGACGCAGATCGCGCAGCGGGTGCACTCGTTGTCGTCGATCACGAACACCGCCGACGCGGTGTTCGCCAGCGTCATGACCTCCGGGGACTCCGCGTCGGTCACGATGTTGGGAGCCAGCATCCAGATGCACTCCCAGGGGCACACGTCCTCGCACGCCCGGCACAGGATGCACAACTCGGCCGTCAGCCCGATGTGCCGCTTCGGCTTGACCCGCTCCTGCAGCCACCCGGGATCGACGGTCTCGATGCGGTAGTCATCGAAGATCGTGGGGTGGAGTCCCTTGTCGGTCAGACCCATCTGTTCGGCCAGCTCCTACTTGTAGCCACCGGTGGTCGGTCCCCGCTGCTCGCCCTCGGCGAGGCCACCCGGGAACCGCTTCTGGATCGCGAAGATCAGGAACGTGCCCGCGATCAGCACGACGGTCGCCTCGACCAGCACGATCGTGTCGCGGAACACGTTGTAGAAGTTCGTCGCGACCTCGAGGCCGCCGATCGTGATCGCCGACGGGATGATGTTCCCCGCCAGCAGGTCCCGCTGCGAGTCGGCGAAGTACACCCACGCCGACGGGATGATGCCGAGCAGCCACCACAGGGCGACCAGCACGGCCATCGATCCGAACAGCGAGGACAGCCACCCCTGCCGCTCGCGCAGCACGTAGGCCGCGGCCGCGAAGCCGACGAGCAGGCCGATGCTGGCGACCATCAGGACGACGCCGACGAACCCGTCACCGAACTCCCAGAGCGCGGCCAGCGCGGCGGGGAGCGTGGCGAAGAAGTCGCCGATCACGTTCATCCTTGGCGGCCTTTCGTCGCATCGCCCGGTCCGGGACACCCACGACACCGATGGAAGTTCAGGCGTGGCGATCCACGCCGCAGACCCACGGCAACTGTACCGATGAGGTCCGGCACGCGCCAACCTGCCGCACGCCCGGACGCGTCGGACGGAGGCGACCGCGCGGCGTCGACGGCCGACCGCAGCTGGTCCTCGGTCAGCTCGCCGGTCAGCTGACGCCGCACGATGCCGTCGCCGTCGACGATCAGCGTCGTAGGGGTCCCGAACAGCCCCACCCGCTCGCCGTACTCCCCCAGCTCGTCCACGACCAGGGGGTAGGTGATGCCCAGCTCCCGAGCGAGGGCGACCGCCTCGTCCTCTTGGGGATCGACGTAGTCGACGCCGACCAGTGCCACCCCGAGGTCGTCGGACACGCGCTGCAGCATCGGCATCTCGTCGATGCACGGCGCACACCAGCTGGCCCAGAAGTTCACGACCATCGGTTCACCGTCGGCCACCGGCAGCGTCAGCCCGCCGGCGGGTCCGAGGTCGGCCAGCGGCGGCAGGGTCACCGCCGGCAGCCGCTCCCCCACGAGTGGGGCGCCCTCACCCAGGCGCGGCGGCGTGTCGGGGGCGGCCCCGGCCGTGGCGGGCTGCGGCCGGCGGCCGGCGGCCACCGCGACGATCACGCCGAGCACGACCAGCGCCGCCACCGCGACCAGCAGCAGCAGCCGCCCGCGCCGACGGCGCGGTGCGGCGTCGGTGGCCTGCGGCGGATGTTCGGAGGCCGTCGAGGACATGGCTGCCAGCATCGCACGCCCCGCGGGCGCCTCCACCCGGCACGCCGGGGAGCCCACCGGTCACCCTGACCGCACCACTCCCCGCAACGGGATCGCCCGTCGACGCACCCGTTCCGGGGAGCGGTGCGGTCACATCGACGCGCATGCTCCCCGCAACCGCGCAGACGTGGCCCTCACTGGTGGACCACCCTGGCGTGGGCCGTCATCGGTAGGGTCGGCACGTCGCCGAACGGAGGCCGCCATGCCCAGACCCGACCCGCGCACGACCGGGCAGCTGCTCGACCGCGTCCGCACGCACGCCGCCCGGCACCTCGCCGCACTCGACGACCGGCCCGTGCGCGCGACGGGGACGCCCGACGAGCTGCGCGACGCCCTGGGCGGCCCGCTGCCGGACGCGCCCGAGGACCCCGTGGCCGTGCTCGACCTGCTGACCGCCGCGGCGGAGCGCGGCACGACCGCGACCACGTCGGCACGGTTCTTCGGGTTCGTCATCGGTGGCGCCGTGCCGGCGGCGATGGCCGCCGACATGCTGACCCCGGTCTGGGACCAGAACGCGGGGCTGTACGTGGTCGGACCCCTCGCGGCGGTCACCGAGGAGATCGCCCGCGGCTGGCTGCTCGACCTGCTGACGCTGCCGCCCGACGCCGCGATGGGCTTCGTGACCGGCGGGCAGATGGCCAACACGACGGCGCTGCAGGTCGCGCGGCACCACGTGCTGGCCGCGGCCGGCTGGGACGTCGAGCGCGACGGGCTGGCCGGCGGGCCACCCGTGACCGTCGTCGCGGGACGCGAGCGCCACTCGACCATCGACCGGGCCATGCGCCAGCTCGGCCTGGGTGGGCGGCCCGTGCTCGTGGACGTCGACGACGACGGTGCCATGCGCCCCGACGCCCTGGCGGAGGTCCTGGGCGGGGTCGACGGGCCGACGATCGTGTGCGCGCAGCTGGGCAACGTCAACACGGGGGCGCTGGACCCCGTGGGTGCGGTGACCGACGTCTCCCACGGGCACGGCGCGTGGGTGCACGTCGACGGCGCCTTCGGCCTGTGGGCCGCGTGCCTGCCGCGGCTGCGCGCGGCCACCGAGGGCGTCGGCCGTGCCGACTCGTGGGCCGTCGACGCCCACAAGTGGCTGAACGTGCCCTACGACGCCGGCATGGTGGTCACCGCGCACCCCGCCAGCCACGTCGCCGCCGTCGGCACCGACCGCGGCCAGTCGGCGTACCTGCAGTTCGGGGAGCGCACCCTCGACGCGGTCGAGTGGACCCCGGAGTTCTCCCGCCGTGGGCGCGGCGTCGCCGTCTGGGCCGCGCTGCGATCGCTGGGCCGCCGTGGCGTCGTCGACATGGTCGAGCGGGGGTGTGCCATGGCCGCGCGCTTCGCCGAGCTGCTCGCCGCCGAACCCGGCGTGCACATCCGCAACACCGTCGTGCTGAACCAGGTGCTGGTCGGCTTCGACGACGTCGACGTCGACGCGCTCGTCACCGCCGTGCAGCAGGAGGGCACCTGCTGGATGAGCGGGACCCGCTGGCGCGATGCGCACCTGCTGCGCATCTCGGTGTCGAACTGGCAGACCGACGAGGAGGACGTCGAGCGTTCCGTCGAGGCGGTCGTCAGCGCCTACCGGACACTGCGAGCGACGTGACCTCCACAGAGCGTGACGTCAGGCGGGCCACACTGCCCGCATGCGAGTCACTGCCCTGACCGACGTCCTCGCCCGCCAGGCCGCCACCGTGCTGCACGACGCCTACGCGGTGGTCGAGCCCCACCCCTGGCCGACGCCGACCGCCGCGTTGGCCGAGGTGCACGAGGCGCTCGGTGCCGAGCGGGTCGCGCTGGCCGCCGTCGGCGACGACCGCCTGCTCGGCTGGGTCGGCGCGTCGCCGACGGGCTACGGCCGCCTGACCTGGGAGCTGCACCCGCTGGCGGTCGATCCGCGAGTGCAGGGCGCCGGCGTCGGCACCGCCCTCGTCCAAGACCTGCTCACCGGGCTCGACGAGCGGGAGGTGGCGACCGTCCTCACCAGCCACCCCGACACCTCCCGCACGACCTCGATCGGCGGCGTCGACCTGTTCCCCGGCGTGCTCGACCACCTGCACTCGCTCGGCGAACGGCGCACGCTGGACGGGCGGCGCCACCCGCGCGGCTTCCTGCAGCGCTTCGGCTTCGAGATCGTCGGGGTGGTGCCGGACGCCACCGGGCCCGGGCTCCACGACATCCTCCTGGCGGTACAGGTCCGGCGCGCCGTTGCCACCCGCCACGCCGACCCGGAGCGCCGCGCCATCTGACGTCGCCTATCGTGGCGTGCCATGGGCATCCGGGTCGGCACCGCCTCGTGGACGGATCGCACCCTGACGCGTGACAGCGACTGGTACCCGCAGCGGTCGATGTCCGCGGAGGACCGGCTGAAGTACTACGCGTCGCAGTTCGACGTCGTCGAGGTCGACGCCACCTACTACTTCCCGCCCTCGCAGCAGCTGGTGGGCCTGTGGACCGAGCGGACGCCGCCCGACTTCCGCATGGACGTCAAGGCGTTCTCGCTGCTCACCCACCACCCGGCGCGGCGCGACGCGGTCTGGGACGACGTGCTCGCCCACCTGCCCGCGGAGCGGGCCGCCACGGGCCCGGTGTACCTGTCGCACCTGCCCGAGGAGGCGGTCGACCTGGCGTTCGAGCGCTTCGCCGAGGCGCTGCTGCCGCTGCACTCCGCCGGCAAGCTCGGCGGCGTCTTCCTGCAGTTCCCCAGGTGGTTCACCAACCGGCGGGACAACCGCCGCTACCTCGACGCGCTGCCGGACCGGCTGCCCGACTACGACGTCGCCGTCGAGTTCCGCCACGGGAGCTGGTTCTCGGGTGACAGCGGGCCCAAGACCCTGTCGCAGCTGGAGCACCGCGGCCTGGCGTACGTCTGCGTCGACGAGCCGCAGGGCTTCGACTCGTCGGTGCCGCCCGTGCTCGCGGTCACCGCCGAGCTGGCCGTCCTGCGCTTCCACGGCCACAACGCCGACACCTGGGAGGCCTCGGGCATCTCCCCCGCCGAGCGCTTCCGCTACCTGTACGACGCCGACGAGCTCGAGGCATGGGCGCCGAAGGTGGTCGAGCTGGCGTCGTCGGCGTCGGAGACCCACGCGATCTTCAACAACTGCTACCAGGACTACGGCGTCCGCAACGCGGCGGACCTCGCCACGCTGCTGTCGGGGCTCGACGCCGACTGAGGAGCAGCCGCGCGGTGCCCGCACCGGCGTCCCGCCTCCCCACACGCCCACACCGCGTGGCGACCGGCATCCCGGCGCCCCGTGCCGCGCTCACACGGGCGGCCGCGCGGTGACCGCCACCACGTCGGCCGTCGGCGCCGGGTCGGCCCGCACGTCGCGGAAGCCGTGCTCCCCGAGGCGGTCCAGGAGCCGGCGCGTCGCCGTCTCGGCACCTGCCGGCCGCGGCGCGTCGAGCACCACGCACACCCGCCCGTCCGACCGCAGCCAGCGCGCGATCCGCGGCAGCGCGACGGCGTCGGTCCACAGCTCCCGGACCCGCAACGCCAGGACGCCGTCGAACGCCGCGTCGGGCAGCTCGGCGTCCTGCACCGTCGTCGTGGCGAACGTGACGAACCCGTCGGCAACGGCGCCGGCGTTGCGCCGACCGGCCGCCGCGATCATCGACGGGGACCGGTCGATCGCGTGGACGCGCCCGTCGGGGCCCACGGCGTCGGCCAGCAGCGTGACCGCGATCCCGTGGCCGCAGCCGACCTCGAGCAGCCGCTGCCCCGGTCGCGGATCGAGCGCACGGAGCGCGGCGGCGAAGCGCGGCGCGGGGCTGCGGGCGCCACGTCCCGCCGCCATGCCCGTCGCTCCCGGGTCCGAACCGGTCACCGGTCAGAGCTCGGCGGCGACCTCCGCGGCCGCCGCCACGGTGGCCTGCAGGTCGTCGTCGGTCTGGGCCACGCTGAAGAAGAACGCCTCGTACCCCGACGGCGGCAGGTAGACGCCGCGGTCGAGCATGCCGTGGAAGAAGCGGGCGTACCGCCCGTGGTCGGCGGCGCGGGCGTCGTCGAACGTGCGGACCGGCGCGTCGGCGAAGAACACGCTCGCCAGGGAGCGGACCCGCTGGACCTGCGCGGCGACCCCGTGCTCGGCGAAGGCCTTCGCGAAGCCCTCCAGCACGACGTCGGCGCGGCGGTCGAGCCCGGCGTACACGTCGGCGTCCAGCAGCCGCAGCTGCGCCAGCCCCGCGGCGGTAGCGACCGGGTTCCCCGACAGCGTCCCCGCCTGGTACACGGGTCCGGTGGGCGCCAGCTGCGCCATGACGTCGGCGTGACCGCCGAACGCCGCCAGCGGGAAGCCACCACCGACGACCTTGCCCAGCGCGATCAGGTCGGGGGTGATGCCGAACACCTCGGCCGCGCCGCCGCGGGCGAGCCGGAACCCGGTCATCACCTCGTCGAACAGCAGCAGTGCGCCGTGCCGCGTGGTCAGCTCGCGCAGGTGCGCCAGGAACCCGTCGACCGGCGGCACGACGCCCATGTTGGCCGCGACGGGCTCGCAGATGACCACGGCGATCTCGTCACCGGCCTCGGCGAACACCGCGTCGACCGCCGCGACGTCGTTCCACGGCACCACGATCGTGTCGGCGGCCGCGCCGCGGGTGACCCCCGGCGAGTCGGGCAGCCCGAACGTCGCCACCCCGCTGCCGGCGGCCACCAGCAGGGCGTCGCTGTGCCCGTGGTAGTGGCCGGCGAACTTGACCAGCTTCGGCCGGCCGGTGGCGCCGCGGGCGAGCCGGATGGCGCTCATCGTCGCCTCGGTGCCGCTCGACACGCACCGAACGCGGTCGATGCCCGGCACGCGGGCGACGATCTCCTCGGCCAGCTCGACCTCGGCCTCGGTCGGCGCCCCGAAGCTGGAGCCCCGGTCGAGCGCGGTGTGGGCCGCCTCGAGCACCTCGGCGCGCTGGTGGCCCAGGATCAGCGGCCCCCAGCTGTTGACGTAGTCGACGTAGCGGTTGCCGTCGACGTCGGTCAGGTGGGCGCCCTCGCCGCGGGCGATGAACCGCGGTGTGCCGCCGACGCTGCCGAACGCGCGGACCGGTGAGTTGACCCCGCCGGGGATGACGCGCTCGGCACGGGCGAACAGCTCGGCCGACCGCTGCGCTGCGTGGTTCGTGGCCATGTGGCGGATCACTCCCGGGTTCGGGTGCTGCACGGTCGGTGTGGGTCGATGTCGCGTCGTCCACGGCGCGAACTCGACCCGGTGCGGGTGGGCGGCACGTTGTGGGTCGATGTCGGCCGCCGGGTGTGGCGATCTCGACCCACAGTGGACCGGTGGTCGTCAGGCGTTGAGCTTGGTCGTCTGGTCCGCCAGGGGCGTGACGCCGAAGTTGTCGGCGTACAGCCCGGCGACCCGGGCCAGCTCCTCGTCGCTGAGGTCGGGGACGTCGGAGGCACCGGCGAACTCGGTGATCTGGTCGCGCCCGTAGACGTTGGGCAGCGTGGTGGCGACGTGGTCGTCGGCCAGCACCCACCGCAGTGCGGCCTGGCCGAGGGTGCGCCCCGGCCCGGTGAGGAAGTCCAGCGTGGCGACCTTGCGCACGCCCTCGACCAGCCAGCTGCGCGGGCGGTGCCGGCGGTGGTCGGTCTTCGGGAACACCGAGTCCTCGGTGAGGTGGCCCTCGAGCATTCCGCTGGAGTGGGGGACCCGC
>CAYVGE010000173.1:6946-8356 GCA_964450395.1 uncultured Actinomycetota bacterium | reverse complement strand
GGCCTGATCGGTCCGGACGGGCCGTGGGTCAGCAACACGGTGCAGCTCTCCACAGCGCTGTACGCGCCGGGCCTGGTGTACCCGCCGCACGGGCACGCCGCGGTCGAGGCGTACTTGGTGGTCGCTGGCCACGCGACCTGCTCGGTGGCGGGCTTGGCGGGCAACGTCGCGCCGGGTGACGCGGTCGTCCACCCCGGCGACGCGCTGCACGCCTACCAGGTCTCTTCGGACGGACCGCTGTGGCTCGTATGGGTGCGGGCGGGAGCCCTCAGCGCGCCTGTCTGGGCGCCACTGCCCGACGGCGGCCGGCGCCATCCGGCCACGGTCACGTGAGCGCGGCCGGTCGGCCGCGCCACCTCGGCCATCGAGCTCGTGTCGGGACGTCACGACGCCCACGGACGCGATGACCGGGAACACCGCACCGGTCACCGTCCACCACCAACGCGTCACAGTCACATGCACACGAGTGCCGGGTTGCCCGACATCAGGGCGGAGGGCGTGTCTGGTTGTCGGCCACGCAGAGCACAACCCACGTCCTAAGGACGGTCGCTGGTGGATGCGCACCCGACGTCAGTCCGGTAGCCGGCCGCGACCTGGCATCATCGACGCATGCCGGATCTGGCTCGGTCGAGGACTGCCCGCATTGCGGCGCGGCACAGGCTCCAACGCCCTCGCGGTCGCGCGCCGTAGTTGAACCAGCGCCACAGCCGCCGCCAGGGCGGCGGCGTCGGCACGCAGGTCATCGCGCCGGCAGGTCCTGGTTTCGTCGAGCCGGGCGTCGAACTGCGCGCGGCCTCGGCGTAGCTCTGGATGGTGCGCGGTGACCGGTTGCCGGGCACGCAGATATCGTTCCCACGAGCGGACAAGCTCGCAGATGCGGCCTAGACTGCGTGACGACGCACGACGGGACATGGCCGGCAAGTTCGACGCTGTAGTACCGGTGTGCTACGGTCATCCACCTGGCCTGTGAATAACAAAACCGCAGGTCAGAACCACAAACCAGCGCCCTTAGCTCAGTGGATTAGAGCATCTGACTACGGAGTAGAGCCAAGTCAACGGTGCGCTGACCAGCGAAAACGCAGGTCGCGGGCCACCGAAAGCACCCGAATCAGATGCTGTAGCGCCGGCCCCGCTTTCGGTCGTTTCGCTACTCATTGTGACGTTGTCCCATCGGACATGTGCCGCATTCAAATATGTCATCGAGCGGCCGCTGTTTCCTGCGTTGGGGCTCGGTCCACGCGACGGGACTGGTCGCGATCGGCATGCACAAGTGCGCTACGCGATGGCGTCCAGGAAGCGCACGACGCGTTCGATGAGCAGGGTGGCCGCAGCGTAGTCGTACGTCGGCAGGCTGCGGTCGGCGAACAGGTGCCGGTCGCCGGGGTAGAGGAACACGCCGACGTCCTCGAC
>CAYVGE010000173.1:5983-6936 GCA_964450395.1 uncultured Actinomycetota bacterium | reverse complement strand
GGGAGAGCTTGATGGCGTACGCTTTGCCGACATCGTAGGCCGGGAACAGGTCGGCGTGCTCGACAGTGGACACGAGGTCACGCGCGGCGTCGAGATCGCCCTCGTCGACGAAGAACGCGTCGGCGTCCATCGCGTGGATCTGCAGCGGGACATCCTGCGGCCAGGGGCCACCGAACTCGCTGGGCGGGACGCACGCGCTGATCAGCAGGGCGCCGACAGCGCCCGGCCGGGTCTGCGCGAGCTTCTGCGCGGGGAGCACGCCCAGGGAGAACCCGGCGTACACGAGTTCCTGGGGCAGTCCGTCGACGGCGCGCACACCGCGTTCGGTAACGGTGTCGAACCCGACCTGTTGCGCGTAGCCGACGCCGGCGTCGAGGTCAGCGAACGTCCGCCCGTCGTACAGATCGGGAACGTGGACGGTGTGGCCGGCCCGCTTGAGTTCGTCGGCGAACGCGACGACGCCGGAGGTGCGCCCGTGTGCGTGGTGGAACACCACGACGTCAGCAATGCGACCCTCCCAACCTCACCGGTCCTTCCGGGTCCCGCGATGATCGCACGGATCCCGCCCAAGCCGTTGCATCCGCAGGCCTGGCGGCTGTACCGCCTCCATCGCCGGCGTCACGACGTCGCGGGTCCGCGTGGTCTCGGTGCCCGTGTCCACCGACGCCGCGGCCGGTTCCCCCTATGACCGGAGCTCCGGCTGGGTCTTCAGCGAGTGCGGGGGGATTCGAACCCACGGGTCGCAACGTCGCCCGCGAGGTTCAAGTGCATTCATGTGGTTCGCGCGGCGTCGCGCCGAATCCTGAATTGTGGCGCTGACCAGGGCGTTTGCGGGTTCGGGCGTCCCGCTTGGTCCAACGCGTGCCGCCGTGTTCAGCGCCGTTCGGTTGCAGGTTCGGTTGTAGATCGCACGCCGGATCCCACCGCATCGGACGCGCTGTGCTCGAGAGATC
>CAYVGE010000173.1:1304-5973 GCA_964450395.1 uncultured Actinomycetota bacterium | reverse complement strand
CAACAACCATCTTAACGGCATTCACGAGTCCGGCATGAACCCGCGCATCGGCGGACGCATCAGGGTCGTGCGGTTCACTGAGGTGACACCTGAGGTCCCACCGCCGGCGCCGCCCGGCGATCAGGACGCCTGGACTTGGTCTGCGGAGGTCGGGATCATCGACTACTGGGATCCTCCGTGGCCGATGCTGCTCGGCCAGGTCGGGCTATTCGACCAGTTCACGGTGACCATGAATCGTCGCGCGCAGGGCTTGGCCGTCGAGCGCCTCGAACAGTGGGACAGTCGCTTGGCGACCACATCGCGATGCCGAGGACGACTGGCGGTTCGGCCAGTGACTGCGCGATAGATGGGTCCCACCTTTGCGAGGGCTATCGGAATGCCGATGGCGCTATCACTATTCCGATGCGCATCTGCGTGGTCCGACCGTGCGCGCCGAGCCGGAAGCAGGTCGCCGGTGACGGGCGCGGAGCCGAGACGCCTGCTCAACGGGATGGGTAGCCGAAGCCTCCAACGGTCGCTCACGTTCGCCGATCGCTGACGCATCCGGCGATCGCCCACAGCGCTGTCAGACTGGCACTGGGGGGTGGTGCCCGTGTCCAGGGCGAGTTTGCGTGGGAGTGTTCGGGGTCGGCTGCTGGCTGCTGTCGCGGTGGTCGGGTTGGTGGTGTCTGCCGGTTGTAACGGCGGCGGCGTGGGCGAGGTGTTCGACGACGACGTCGCCGCGGAGCTCGACTCGGTGGTCGAGCGCGGGGTGGAGCAGACGGCCGCCGGCGGGCTTGTGGTGCGAGCCGACGCACCCGCGGGGCAACGCACGATGGCCGTAGGGTTGACGGATGTCGACGGGGAGGAAGCGCTGACCGGCGATGAGGCCTTCCGCATCGGCAGCGTCACGAAGCTGTTCACCGCGACCGTGGCCGTGCAGCTGGCCGAGGAGGGCGTGGTCGACCTCGACGCGCCGGTCGCCGACGTGATCCCCGACCGGTCCGCGGGGTTCGAGCACGGCCAACAGATGACGCTACGGCAGCTGCTGGGGCACACGGCGGGACTGCCTCCGGACCTGGAGCCGGGCTTCTTCGCCGAGGCGCGGGAGCTGAACTCGGTGGCGGAAGGGGAGGTCGAGGCGTCGTGTTCCGCGGTCGCCGACCTTGACCCGCTCGACTATCCCGAGGAAGGCGCCCTGTTCGGGCCGGGTACGGCCTGGTCGTACTCCAACATCGGCTACTGGCTTGCGGGTGCGGTCATCGAGGCGGCAACCGGCGAGCCGTTGGAGGACGCGTACCGCTCGAGGATCCTCGAGCCGTTGGGCATGGAGGAGACGTGGTTGGACTGCCCCGAGGCGGCACGTGGCGAGCTCGCCGCCGGGATCCACCCGCCGGACGTACGCTCGCCGATCGACTTCCTGCCTAGGGAGACCGACGAGCCGCTCGACGTCGCCCACGAGGCGCTGTGGCGTGCGGCCGGGGCAGCTGGCGGGTTGGTGTCGACCGCTGACGACATGACCGTGTTCGCCCGGGCGCTGTTCGGCGGCGAGTTGTTCGACGACCCCGCCTCGCTGGACGCGATGCTCGAACCGGGGCCGAGCGGCCAATACGGGCTGGGCGTGATGATTGACGACGTCGTCGTCGGCCACAGCGGCGCACTGGTCGGTTACAACACGCAGCTCAGTTACCACCGGCAGGGCGACATCGTGGTCGTGGTCTTCAACAACGGGACCGCGCCGTCCGGCGCTCACCCGGCGGGCCGCGTGGCCACCGAGGTCTTGAACGTCGTGGCACCCGCCGAGCAGGACGGCTGAGGTCGCCTTCGGTCAGCCCTCCCGATGCGCGGCAGCCGCCCATACTCGCATGCAGACCTGGGCCCGGATGGCCCGCGCTGCAGCCAGCGGCGGAATCGTCGAATGAGGGCCGCGGGGTGTATGGCCGAGGACCAGCAGGAGCCTCCACCATCTCAGACGCCTCGGGGTCCCCGGCACCCCGTCGATCCCCGCCGGCGTCAGGGCACGGTCGTAGCCGTCCGCTACCGTGCGGATCGTGGTACCAACCAGCGAACAGCTCACGATCTATGGCCAGCCGAGCAGTGCGCCGAGGCTGGACTGGTCGTGGGTGCGAACGCAGCTGGAGGACGCGGGCACCTACTGGGTGGTCGCCGGGGCGTCTGGCCATCCGCATCCCCGGCCGGTGTGGGGCGTGTGGCACGGCGAAGTGCTGCATCTCAGTGTCGGTAGCCCGATCGTCGCGACCGCGCTCGACGTCGACCCGCGCGTCACGGTGCATCTCGGTAGCGACACCGATGTTGTCATCGTCGAGGGCGCGGTGACCGGTCATCGAGTGGATGCGGCCGCACTGCGGCGCTACGACGAGAAGTACGACTGGCGATACGAGTACGGGCCGCTGACCACGATCGCACCGATGACCGTGCTGGCGTGGCGTTCGGCGGGGTGGGCGGGTCGCGACGGCTTCAAGGCATCTGGCCGTTGGGGTTCACCGGCGCCGGAGATCACGACAACCGACGAGGCCTCGCCGGAGACGACTGACACCACCAACGGGGCGTGTCGGGGCTGCTGGTTGGATCACAACTCGCTGCGCGTGCCCCCAGAACGCTCGATCGGGAGGGGCGTTTGGGTGCACGGCGAGAACGAAGCGGCACACCGGTGACGACCGGTCATCGCACAATGCTGAGCCGCCCGGTGCATCAGGCTGGCTGCTCGACGATGACGTCGACTGGATGACCCGCACGGCCCGTGGGCACGCGTTGCCCAGAGCGCTGGCGCCGGTCACGCCGTCCACCTCGACCAGCCGGCTCGAGCCGTCCACACCGTAATCGACCGCGCACTTGCTCACCGCTGTCCGCGGCCACCGCATCCACGCCGTCGAGTCCGGCAATCGTGGAAGGAACGGGTTCGGAGTGTGCTGATGCGGCGCGCCTGTTCGTGCGATACTGGCCCGACCATCCTGCGTCATGGCGGTGGAGCATGCGGGTCGGACTACTGCAGCATCGCGCGGGCGTCCTCGCGGTGGTCGCCGCAGGTTCCGAAGCGGTGGTCCGCGGCACGTCGCTGATCCGAGCGGCGGGCGATCCGCGGCTGCCACCCCCACTCGTGATCGACTGGTTCGTGGCGTTGCTGATGGTCGTGGTCGTGGCCACCGGTGGCGTGTGGCTGCTCGGGACAGACCAGCCGCGCGCCCGCGTCGGTGCGGGGATTGTCGGGTCGATGGGAGCGCTCGGCGTCGCCGTCGCGATCCCCGCAACGCTCGTCGCACTCGTCAACCTGCCCGCTGAGCGGGTTGTGCTCCTCCTCGGTGCAGTCACGGCGTTGCTCCTTGCGGCCGCGGGTGGGCTCGCCGTCGCGTATCTGATCGAGGATCCGGGCACGTGGTGGGAGTGGCCGTTCGCCGGGCCGACCCCGTTGGCCCGCGTCGGGTTCCTCGGCGCGTCCGTACTGTTGGCGATCACGATCAACCCGACTCTGACGGATGCCGTGCGGTTGGATTTGGTCGGCGTGCACAGCGGCGTTGACCTCGTGTTCGGTCAGGTGCCGGCGAGTCAGCTCGCGCTGTCGCTGCTGAGCCTCGGCGGGTTCCTGGCGATCGGCGTTGTGGCACCCAGCGTGCGACCGACGCAGATCGCCGTGGGGGCCGGCGCGGTGCTGGTGGTCCAAGGACTGCAGTACGCCTACGAACAGGCCGGCTTGCTGCTCGGATGGACGCCCGGTTCGCAGACAGCCACCGGTGTGGCATCCGGCGTGACCGCCTGGTTCTGGCTTCATCTGCTGGCTGTGGCAGGGATCCTCGCAAGCGTGTACTTCCTGGCGCGTGCGACCCGGCCTTCGTCCACTCCGCCCGCCGGTCGGCGACCCTCCGGGGCGACCATGTGATGGCCGCTCTCCAGAGCGCGCCCGGGGTCGTGCGCGATGGCAGCTGATGGCCGGTGTCGCTAGAACCACGGCGGTGGGGCACCAGTCACGAGCGAGCGGACGCGTAGACCTCGCCTCGGCGGCATTGGGTATCCGGGGTTCTCCTAGGTTGGTGAACACGTCAGGTGCTCGGCTCATCTCAAACCAATCGGACCCGTCGATCGTGCATCGACGCTGTCGAGCGACCGCGCCAGCATTGGACGGCATCGCCTTGTGGCATGCGCAGCGCGAGCCTCAACGGGTTTCGGACTGCGCGCGGTGACGCTCAGGACCCGACAGGACCACCAGGACACCGGCGGTCGCACCGACGCCGATGGCACCGAGGCCGCCCACGAGGTCGGGAGCGGCGGTGATGCCGACGAGGCCACCCGGCACGCCGTGTCAACCGAGCGCCTCGATCGTCAGCCGGTACCGCTCATCGTTCTCAGTGAGAACGATCAGTTCGTTTAGACCTCGGCGTTCCGTTGACTTCACCACAGGGACCGCCTCGGAGGCGGGGTCAGTGAACGCATGCACTACTTGCTCCATCAACATGTCCTCGTCGCCGGCCGGACCCACGATGTGGGTGACCGGCAGCTTGAAACGGCGGGCGACGCGATCGGGCAGATCGATCTTGAGCCACCGGGAGATGCCCTGCGGCAAGGTCGAGATGATGATCTCGTCGAATTGCTCACGGGCCAGCACGTCCCTGATCGCCCGCAGCGGGTGAACATCCCCGACCTCTCCGTCTGCCTCAACGCCCATCGAGCGCAGCCG
>CAYVGE010000173.1:0-1294 GCA_964450395.1 uncultured Actinomycetota bacterium | reverse complement strand
TCCGCCCAGGGGCTGGTCGTGGAGGAGGAGCGCTAGCAGGTCCTTGGGAGGCTACCTCGTGTCCTATTCGCCCAGGCTGCTCGTGGGGGCCTGCGCGCCGCTCCCAGCGAGCGCAGCCGCGACAGCTCAGCATCGAGTCGCCGATGGGCGTAACGTTGACCTCGGGCGTCGAGGACGAGGTCACCCCCGGCCGCCTGTGCCTGCAGTTCCCAGCGCAGAAAGGCCGAGGGCGTGGCGGGCACGACGACGTAGAAGCTGTGCGGACCCTCCGCCAGTCGTTGCCTGATGGCCGTCACGAGTGCGAGACCACCGAGCGTCTGATTGGCCACAACCAAGCAGCGTTTCACGGCTGTCACCTCATGCGCATTACGCGCACCCTTCAGCGTACTCGCGCGCCGTCGCGCTGTGAAGGGCTGAGCTGAAGGCATCCTCGAGCCGGAGTGACACGATGGACCCTGGACGACATCGGTGGAGGGGTGTCGCATTCGCGGTAGCCCCGGCACCCTGCTGGTCGCTCGGTGGGCGCGACTCAGTACGCTACGACTGTGCTGGCGGAGCTGGTGGGCGGTTCGGGGAGCGTGGCACTGCCGGGTGATCCACTCGAGCGACTGCGGGCCGTCACGATCGGCGGAATCGAGCAGCGCGACATCGTGCTCGTCGAGCACGACGAAGCGTGGCACGAGCGGTTCTCGGTTGAAGCGGCACGCATCGAGGACCGGCTGGGCGCAGGCGCCTTGGACGTCGAGCACGTGGGGTCGACGGCTGTGTGCGGTCTCGCGGCGAAGCCGATCGTGGACATCCTCCTCGTCGTCACCGACCCGTCCGACGAGGCTGCCTACGTGCCGCCGCTGCGTGACGCCGGCTACGAGTTGAGGGTCCGCGAACCAGGGTTCTTCGAGCACCGGATGCTGCGCACGGCCGACCGTGACGTGCACCTGCACGTCTTCGGACCGAACACCGCCGAGGCCGATCGCATGCTGGCGTTCCGCGACACACTGCGGACCGACACCTCGGCGAGGCAGCGCTACGAGCGTGTCAAGCGTCGTATCGCCGAACGCGACTGGCCCAGCATGCAGCACTACGCGGACGCCAAGTCCGACACCATCAACGACGTCCTGTGCAACTCCGGCTCGACGGCTGCGCTCGCCTGTTGCGACCTTCGCAATGGCGGTCGGCATCCGATCGGGCCGCCGGCTGGCACCGACCGTTCCACCATCGTGGTGCCGGGGCTACCGCCACGATGGTCAGTGGCCGCGACCGATGCGGTGTACCGGAACCGCGAGTCCGAGCAGGC
>CAYVGE010000172.1:0-8433 GCA_964450395.1 uncultured Actinomycetota bacterium | reverse complement strand
GTCGCGGTGATGTACCTCGGCAAGATCATCGAGGTGGGCAACGACCGCGACATCTACGAGAAGGCCACACACCCCTACACCCAGGCGCTGCTCTCGGCCGTGCCACTGCCCGACCCGAGCCGGCGCGACGAACGCGACCGCATCATCCTCGAGGGCGACCTGCCCAGCCCATCGGATCCGCCGAGCGGCTGCAACTTCCGGACCCGTTGCTGGAAGGCCGAGCCGCGGTGCGCCGAGGAGGAGCCCGAGCTGATCGACCGCTTCGACCACGGCCACCCCAGCGCCTGCTTCTTCGCCGAGCCGCGGGAGGCAATCCTCTAGGCCGTTGGGGGCCCGTCAGCGGGCGACGTCGGGGGCGGCCACGATCCGCGCCCGCTCAGGCGTCGCCGACCACCACGGGCCCAGCCGCAGCCCACGAACGCGGGTGCCGACCACGGTGCGCTGGCGGAACCCGAACAGCGGCACGATCGCCTGGTCCTCCAGCGCCTGCGCCTCGGCGGCGGTCCACAGCTCACGCCGGCGCTCCGGATCCGCCGTCCGCGCCGCCTCGGCCAGCAGGTCGTCGACGACCTCCGAGCGGTAGCCGCCGTAGTTCGCGCCGTCGCCCGCCTCGACGGGCGCGCCGGACCCGACGACGGGCCGCAGCGCGGCACCGGCCGTCGGGTACTGGGTCTGCCACCCGAACCGGTACAGGCCGAGGTCACCGGACCCCAGGCGTGCCAGGTACTCCTCGAACGGCAGCTCCTCGACCGTCAGCTCGACCCCGACCCCGGCCAGGTCCGCCCGGATCGCCCGGGCGACATGGTCGTGGCCCCCACCGGCGTCGATCGTCAGCGTCAGCTCGGTGACGCCGGCGCGGGCGAACGCCGCCGCGGCCAGCGACGGCAGGTGCAGGCACGTGTCGCACACCACCTCCCCCCGATCGGGCACCGCGGCCGGCACGATCCGCCGGGCGGGGTCCAGCGCCAGATCGCCCTGAGAGACCGTCAGCGTCGGCCGGTCGATCGCCCGGCTCAGCGCGCGGCGGACCTCGACGTCGTCCCACGGCGGCTGGTCGACCCGCATGCCCAGGAAGTACAGGTCCGGCGTCGGCGCGTCGACCACGCCGGACGCCCGGGGATCCTCGGCGGCACCGTACGTCCGCAGCGCCTGCTCGAGGGCGCCGGCGGGGACGGGTGCGACGTCAATGCGCCCCTGCTGGAACGCCACGTAGGCGGCGTCGCGGTCGAGGACGCGGAACAGGACCTCGCGCACCTGCTGGACGGATCGGTCACGGGCGCCGTTGCGCCAGTCGGGGAAGCGCTCGACCCGGATGAAGTCGGGACCGCGCCGCTCGGGCATCCGGTAGGGTCCGTTGCCGACCGGCTGGGCCGCGAAGGGCGCCCGGTCGATCCGGGCGTCCGCGGGGACCGGCGCCAGCGTCGGGTGTGACACGACCGCCGGGAAGTCCATCGTCGGGTGCCGCAACCGGACCTCCAGCGTCGTCGCGTCGAGCGCCCGGACGCCGGTCAGGGCGTCGGCGCGGCCCTGCCGGACCGCGTCGTAGCCGACCACGTCCTGCAGGTGCCCGCCGGTCCTGCCCTGGTCGACCGTGGCGGACCACGCGGTCACGAAGTCACCGGCGGTCACGGGGCTGCCGTCGTGGAAGCGGGCGCCGCGGCGGAGGGTGAAGCGCCAGCGCCGCCCACCGTCGAGCGCCTTCCACCTCGCCGCGGCCCGGGGCCGGACCGCGCCGTCGACATCGACCGCGGTCAGCGCGTCGAACAGGGCGTCGACGACGACCAGCCCGGCCTCGTCGGTGGCGGTCGCGGGCAGGATGCCCGCGGGCTCCTGGATCGCCCAGCGCAGCGTGCCGCCGCCCGCGGGCGCCGGCGTCACCGCGGCGGACGACGACCGCGCGGCGGGACCGGCCGGCGTCGGCGCGTCGACCGCCGGATCACACCCGGCCAGCAGCGCGAGGGCGGTCAGGCACCACAGCAGCCGACGCCACATGGCGGCGGCGTGGGCTGTCCGGTCGCTCAGGTCAGGCGCAGGCCGAGCAGGATCGTCGTCATCGCGAACACGACCGCCGTCACCACGGTCAGGCGGTCCAGGTTGCGCTCGACGACCGTCGACCCCGACATGGTGCTCATCGAGCCACCGCCGAACATGTCCGACAGCCCGCCACCCCGCCCCGACTTGAGCAGGATGAACAGGACGAGCAGCAGCGACACGAGGATGTGCACGCCGACGATGATGCCGGTCAGCATCTGTGGGGACCTTTCGAACACGACGGAGTGGCCCCCATCGTAGTCGTCCCGCCCGCGGTCGACCTCCCGCCCGGCCTGCCGGCACCCGGCCATCGGGCGGAGTGGGCGTGGTCGCGCCCGTCAGCGCTCGGCGGCGTTGCGGCTGACGGTGAAGAAGCCCACCTCCCGGCGTCCTCCGCGGAACGACAGCAGCTCGCCGTTGACCCGGAGCCGGGCCTGCTCGTGGAGCCGCTGCAGCTCCCACGCGTCGCGGCCATCGCTCGACCACACCAGCTGGGAGTGGTCGGGTGTCACGGTCGCCGCGCGGCCGGCGCGCAGCTGGGCCGGTGACTCGATGCACGGGCACAGGCTGGCGTCGGCGGTGGCCGGCGCAGTCGCCAGCGCACGGTGCGCGGTCCGCTCCGTCGGCGCCATCGCCCGGAAGGTCGCGAACGCGGGCGCCTCGACCTGCTGGGTCTCGGGCGCCGCGAAGATCCGCAGCAGCACCCCGTCGTTGTCGAGCACCTGGGTCAGCCACGCCGGGATCGTCACCCCGACGCAGATCGCGAGCGTGGCGACCGTCAGCGGCAGGCCGACGTCGCGGCGGCTCGGACGGTGGGTGATCGCCTGCAGCGGCGAGATCAGCCGCTCGACGCGGACCATGACATGGGGCCGGCGCACCCGGCCCTGCCCCCGCCGGGCCGGCAGGGGCCACCGCAGCGCGACCGGGGCGACGGCGGCGCAGGCGTTGACCAGCTGCGCCCGCCCGGTCTGGGCCTCCCACACCTTCAGGATGGTGGAGGCGAGCGCACCGGGGCGTCGCGTGGCGCGGGCCGCGAGGTCGTCGGCCGCCTCCTCCTGCTCGTGGCGCAACCACCGTGTCGCCAGGTGGATGCCCGGCAGGAAGAAGGTCAGGTCCCGCGCCACGCCGGTCAGCAGCGTCAGCAGCGGGTCGCGGCGGCGGATGTGGGCCATCTCGTGGGCCAGCAGCGCGTCGAGCTCCCGGGCGTCGAGACCGTCGGCGAGCACCGGGTCCAGCGCGATCCACGGTCGGCGCACGCCGGCGGTGAACGCGCCCCCGGGGCAGTCGGGGCGCAGCCGGACCTCAGGCGGTGCGATGCCGGTCTGCACGGCGAGCCGCAGCGCACGGTGCCGCACGGCCGCGGGCGCCGGCAGGCTGCGGCACCGCAGGCGCCGGGCACTGAGCACCCCCGCGACGCGCCGGCACGCGAGCGCCCCGACGACCACCACGTACCCGGCGACGAGCAGGTCGACGGCGCCGCCGATGATCTGGACGTCACCCAGCACGTCGAGCAGGGCGCCGGCAGGGCCGATGCGGTCGGTGTCGATCCACACGTTGGGCAGGAACCCGCGGTTGATCGAGGCCACCGCGAGCACGCCGGTCACGGCGAACGGCACGAGGAGGAGCAGCCGTCGGCCGCGCACGCTCCGGACGACGTCGTGGGTGAGCAGGAGCTGGATCAGGAGCGCCGCGACGAGGGACCCGAGCAGAGCCCGCGCCACGTAGGATTCGAACAGGAAGAGGAAGAACCCTCCCGCTCCGTCTGGCACTACTCCTCCTGCAAGCGCAGCTGTTCGATCCGCTCGCGCAGCTCCCCCGAGACCGCACCGGTGCCCTCGTCCTCGACCACCTGGGCGAAGTAGCTCATGGCCGGCTCCGGGAACCGGTCGACCAACCAGTCGACGACGGACGTGACCGTCGACCGGGCGTAGTCCTCACGCGAGATGGTGGCGCGGTAGCGGTGCGCCAGGCCGGTCGTGTCGCGAGCCAGCAGCCCCTTCGACGCCAGCCGTGCCATCGTCGTCATGACGGTGGTGTACGCGAGGTCGCGCCGCTCCGCGAGCGCCTCGTGCACGTCACGCACCGTGGTGTCGCCGAGCTTCCAGACCAGCTCCATGACGTCCGTCTCGAGCGGTCCGAGGAGTCCCTGCAGCTGGGAGCGGCGCTTCGCCATCGTTGCTACCCCAATTGGTCGTGGGCCGGGGGATCGTACCCGCTGGCTCGCCGCGGGTGCGTGCTACTACTGCGGTCCAGTGTCGGTCATGCGGACACGTCTGTCGACCACCGCGCCGTCACATCCGGTGGTGGCGGCAGATCGCGGCGAAGTCGTCGGCCTGCAGGCTCGCGCCACCGACCAAAGCCCCGTCGATCTCCGCCTGTCCCATGAGCTCGGCGACGTTGCCGGGTTTCACGCTGCCGCCGTACTGCACGCGTACGGTGTCGGCCGCGTCGGCTCCCAGCGCCTCGGCCACCTGGCCGCGGGCGAAGCCGCACATCTCGTTCGCGTCACCGGGCGTGGCGGTCTTGCCGGTGCCGATCGCCCACACGGGCTCGTAGGCGACGACCACCTCGGCGGCCTGGTCGGGCTTGACACCCTCGAGCCCGCGGGCGACGTGCCTGGCCACCACGTCCTCGGCCTCGCCGCGCTCCCGCTCCTCGTCGGTCTCACCCACGCACAGGATGGGACGCATGCCGTGCGCGAGCACCGCGCGGACCTTGCGGTTGACGGTCTCGTCGTCCTCACCGAACACGTGCCGGCGCTCGGAGTGACCGCACACGACGTAGCGCACAGCCAGCCGGTTGAGCATGCGCGGGCTGATCTCGCCGGTGAAGGCGCCGGACTCCTCGTAGTGGCAGTTCTGCGCGCCGAGGCCGATCTGCAGGCGGTCACCGTCGATCAGCGTCTGGATGCTGCGCAGGGCGGTGAACGGTGGAATGACCACGATCTCGGAGCGCTCGTAGTCGTCCTCGTCGAGGTGGTACACGAGCTGCTGGACCAGCTGGATCGCCTCCAGGTGGTCCTTGTGCATCTTCCAGTTGCCCGCGAGCAGCGGGGTCCGGGCCATGTCGTCGCCTTTCGGTCAGTTGCGTCGCAGCGCGGCGACGCCGGGCAGTTCCACGCCCTCCAGGAACTCCAGCGACGCGCCGCCCCCGGTGGACACGTGGCTGACCTGGTCGTCGACGCCCATCTGCCGGACGGCCGCGGCGCTGTCGCCGCCGCCGATCACGGTGAAGCCGTCGCAGGCCGCGACCGCGCGCGCCACGCCCCTCGTGCCCTCGGCGAACGCGTCCCACTCGAACACGCCCATCGGGCCATTCCACACCAGCATCTTCGCGCCCCCGATGACCTCGGCGAATGCGTCGACCGTCGCCGGGCCGATGTCGAGGCCCATCCAGCCCCCGGGGATCGCGTCGGCCGCCACCGTCCGGTGGTCGGCGTCCGCCTCGAACGCCTCGGCGACGACGATGTCGGTCGGCAGCAGCAGCTTGTCGCCGGCCTGCTCGATCAGCCCGGCCACCGTGTCGACCTGGTCCTCCTCGACCCGGCTGGCGCCGACCTCCTCGCCGCGCGCCCTGAGGAAGGTGAAGCACATCGCCCCGCCGATCAGCAGGTGATCGACCCGCTGCAGCAGGTTGTCGATGACCCCCAGCTTGTCCGAGACCTTCGCCCCGCCGAGGATCGCGACGAACGGCTGCTCCGGCGCGTCGAGCAGCCGCGACAGCGTCTCGACCTCACGGCGGAGCAGCTCGCCGGCCACCGCCGGCGACAGGACCGCCGGGACCCCGACCACGCTGGCGTGCGCCCGGTGGGCGGCACCGAAGGCGTCGTCAACGTAGGCGTCGCCGAGCTCGGCGAGGGCCGCCGCAAACTCCGGGTCGTTCTTCGTCTCCCGGGGGTCGAACCTGAGGTTCTCCAGCAGCGCGACGTCGCCGTCGCCCAGGGCGTCCACCACGCGGTGCGCGTCGTCGCCGACGACGTCGGACGCTGCGCGCACCTCGGTGCCCAGGTGCTCCGACAGCCGCGTTGCGACCGGTCGCAGGCGCAGCTCGTCGTGCACCTCGCCCTTGGGACGGCCCAGGTGGCTCATGAGGACGACGCGCGCGCCGGCGTCGCGCAGCCTGCGGATCGTCGGCAGCGACGCCTCGATCCGCAGCTCGTCGGTCACCGTGCCGCCGTCGAGTGGCACGTTCAGGTCGGCGCGCACGAGCACGGTCCTGCCCGCCGGCTCGAGGTCGTCGAGCGTGGGGAGGTCCGCCATGGTCTACAGGCGCTCGCCGACGAACTCGACGAGGTCGACCAGGCGGCACGAGTACCCCCACTCGTTGTCGTACCAGCCGAGCACCTTGACCGTCGAGCCCGTCGCCATCGTGGCGAGGCTGTCGAGGATGCAGCTGTGGGGGTTGCCGATGATGTCGACCGACACGATGGGGTCGGTGGACACCTGGAGGATGCCGGCAAGCGGTCCGGAGGCGGCCTCGGTGTACGCCTCGTTGACCTGCTCCGCGGTGACCTCCTGCTCGAGGTTGACCACGAGGTCGGTGATGGAGCCGTCGACGACCGGCACGCGCAGTGCCATGCCGTCGAGCTTGCCCTCGAGCTGCGGGAGCGCCAGCGACGCCGCCTTGGCCGCGCCCGTCGTGGTGGGCACGATCGACATCGCCGCCGCACGCGCGCGTCGCAGGTCCTTGTGGGGCGCGTCGTGGGTGCCCTGGTCGTTGGTGTAGGCGTGCACCGTGGTCATCAGGCCGTTGCTGATGCCGAACGTGTCGTCGAGCACCTTCGCGAGCGGCACCACGCTGCCGGTCGTGCAGCTGGCCATCGAGATCACATCGTGCGCGCCCGGGTCGTAGGTGTCCTCGTTGGCACCGAGCACGATGGTGGCGTCCTCGCCCTTGGCCGGCGCGGAGATGATGACCTTGCGGGCGCCCGCGTCGAGGTGTGCGGCGGCCTTGTCGCGTTGGGTGAACAACCCCGTGGACTCGACGACGACGTCGGCACCGAGGTCCTTCCACGGCAGGTTCGCCGGGTCGCGCTCGCTGCTGATCACGATCTCGTCGCCGTCGACGACGATGCCGTTGTCGCCGAGCTCGACGGTGCCCGGGAAGCCGCGGTGCACGCTGTCGTACTTCAACAGGTGCGCCAGGGTCGTGTTGTCGGTGATGTCGTTGATGCCGACGATGTCGACATCCGCGTCCTGCGCCCGGGCGGAGCGGAGGAAGTTGCGACCGATGCGACCGAAGCCGTTGATGCCTACGCGGATCGTCATCTCGATTTGCCTTTCAGGTCGACGCGCCACTCGAGAGATCGTGTCTCCGGTGGTCGTAGCCGCCGGGCCCGTCGACGAAACGTCGTGCGACCCTGCGTCGAAGTCCTCAGGCCCCGTGGCCCGCGTCGAGCACCTCGGCCAGGCGGCGGAACCGGCGGGAGACGGTTGCACGGCTCACACCGAGCACCTCGGCCAGCTCCCCCAGGCTCGCGGTCGGGTTGGCCAGCCGGGCCAACGCCGTGGTCCGCAGGTCGTCGTCCAGGTCGTCGACGTGGGCCAGCGCCAGCTCCGCGGTGGCGACCTGCGCCGTCGCAGCGCTGACGCTGCGCTCGGCGTTGGCCCGGTCCGCGTTGGTCCCGCGGGTCGCCACGCCCCGCACGCTGCGGCGCGCCCGTTCCTCCTCCCAGCGCAGGAACGCCGACGTCGCGCCGATCCCGGCGAGCAGCGTGCCGATCGCCGGTCGCGACTTGCTGACCACGCGCCAGCGCTCCCGAGTGTGCGGCACTGCCGACGCCCGCACGCCCAGCCCGGTCAGGACCTCCGCGAGGCCCTCGGCCAGCAGGCCGGTCGGCGCCTGGATCTCGCAGTGGGGGCGGCCCGGGTCCGCCAGGCGCAGCCCCGCCAGCGCCGTGCCCCGCACGTAGGCCCACCGGCGGGCGTCGTCCGTCAGCCACGCCGGCGGCCCGGTGCCCGCGCCGGCGCTTCCGACGTCGAGCGCCAGTGGCGCCAGCAGGTGCCCGGGCACCGCGAGCTCGACCAGCAGCATCGGCCGCGGCGCCATCACCCGCCGGGCCCGTAGCTGGCAGCGCTCGTCGAACGTGGCGAGCAGCAACCGGTCCGCGCGGCGGCCGGCGATCGAGTGCAGCGTCGACAGCCAGGTCCACGGCTCGTCCGTGCCACCGTGGCGGCGCAGCACCCCGCTGAAGCGCAGCAGCCCCGACAGCTCGGCCACGGCCGCGTCCCGGGCCGGCAGCGGCAGGGCGGCGAGCTCTGCCCGCACGCCGGCCGTCAGGCTCACCGCCCGACCTCCTCGCTGGCGCGAGCAGCTCGCCCCCCGGCCGGTCCGGTGACCGCTGACGCGCTCACCGCGCCGACGCCCGTTCCACGGTCAGCGCGCGGCGCAGCGCCGACGCCA
>CAYVGE010000171.1:0-8439 GCA_964450395.1 uncultured Actinomycetota bacterium | reverse complement strand
TACGCGATCGTCGCCGTATCGGCATACGTGCTCGCTTTCTGGTCAGTCGACCTGACCGCCACGACCATCCAGCGGCCGATCGGGGGCACGCTGGCCCTCATCGCGATCGGATGGATGCTCGTCGGGTTCCTGCGCGCCAAACGCGACACCACATGGACCATCCCCGACTTCGGGATGGCCCTCGCCCTGACCTTCCTCGGGATCGGCGCCGTGCTCGGCGTTCTGCTCGGCCTGCAGCTGGCCGGGGTCGACGTGGTCGCTGCCGAGAACACGGCCAACTTGATCGACGCGCATCCCGCCGCCATGGTCATCGGCTTCGTCATCCTCGCCTCGATCGCGATCGCGGAGTGGATGCTCGGCGGTCGACACGTCGCGAACCTCAGCGACGATCGACTGGGGGCATCCCAGATGGTGCTGGTCTTCCTAGCCGGGCTGGTTGGCATGCTCGGGCTGCTGTTGGGCATCGACCCCCTGATCCAGCTCAACGTCCCGCTCGAGGTGATCGGCATCGGCATCGTGCTGTGGCGACTGCGCCGCCACCTCACCCCGTCCGCCTGGCGCGCCGGTCCCGGACGGTTCGTGCGCACCGGAGTCCTCGGACTGATCCCCACGGTCATCTTGACCGCAGCGGTGGTCCAACAGTTCGTCAGCGGAGCGGAGTTCACCGAGTTCCAGCACCTCGTCGTAGCGCTGGACCACACCACGTTCCTGCTCGTGGTGACCAACCTCATCCTGGCCATGATGGTCGCTGGATCGAAGATCTCCGAAGCTGTGGAGTCGGTGATGTACTACGGGCTGCTCATTGGCGCGGGCGGTTTCATCGCCGGCCTACTGACACAAAGCGCTGTCGCGAAACGAATCTTCACCCCGCTGCTCGGCCTCATCCTGCTGCACGCCATCCTCACCCTGCTGTCCGCCGACGAGTCGGAACAGATCGAGGCAACCGTCTGAAACACGTCGCCCGGCGACCACCCATCTATGCCAGCTCATGGCACACCGGTGACACATCACAATGAAGCGACTCGCAACCAACGGCAAGCACACGCAACTCGACCATGACCAACGCTTCTCGCCTTCGGCCACGTCCGGCGGCAACCTCGCAGGTCAACGCATGAACACGGCAATCGGGTAGACGCCTGAGCAGCTCATTACGAGTTCACAGCTCATCGTTAGCCGGTGGGAATGCGGATATATGCTCTGACCTGCCACTCCTCGGCCAGCGGAGCGTCCTGCCCGGCGGTCGACGCGCGCAGCAGCGCGAAGCGGCGATGAACGCTGTGACGACTCCCGGATCGGCGCCGGCGAGCCAATGCATGGCACACCCATGGCACACCGCGATGAAATGAGCCGCCACCAGTGACAAGGGTCATGCACCAGTATGAAAGCGCTCGTCTATCACGGATCTGGTAGCAAAGCCTGGGAGGAGATCCCCGACCCCAGACCCGCTTCTCCCATCGTGGTGCCCCGACACGCGCCGGACCCGGCCAGCATGACGAGAACACCAACGACGCGTTCGGGTGTCCCGCAACGGGTGGGCATGATGGCCTCGTGGTGGAGCCACGTCCGCGTCATCGTGGTCATCTTGCACCGGTGAGGCGTGACATTCCCGACCGTGGGACCAAGGCCAGCCAGCACCCCGACCTCCGGACCCGGACGGCCGACGGTGACCGGACGGGATCGTCGGCCGGTGCCACGACCCGTCTTGGCAAGCTGCCGGCATGCCGCCGCCGGTACCATGAGGAAGCCTTCGGCGGGCGCCGCTCCACGCGACCAGCAACGCGGGAAGCGTGACCACGCCAACACGGTGACGACCCACCCGAACGGTGTCAGTTGGTGTGATGCGCTCGGTGGCCGCGGTGCTCACCGTGCTGCGAGCGCGTCGATGGACGCCAGCTCATCCGCGGTGAGCTCGAGGTCGAGCGCAGCAAGGTTCTCACGCAGGTGTGACACGCTCGTCGTAGCCGGGATGGGCAGTACCCCGGGCGCGATTGCGAGCAGCCAGGCAAGGCTGACCTGCGGGACGGTCGCCTCATGGGTGGCGGCGACCGAACCGAGCACCTCGCGGAGATGCTCGGGCCCAAAGGTGTCGATCGCGTCGCCGGGCGCGGAGAGCGAGACGGGCTGCCATGGCACGAACGCGGCGCCCGAGGCGAGCGCGGCATCCAGCAGCGCCTGCTTGCCGCGGCTGGCGACGTTGTAGTGGGCGGTGACCGCAGCAATCGGCGCGATCGCCTGCGCTGCCCGCAGCTGCTCCACGGAGACGTTTGACAGGCCGATGTGACGGATGAGGCCCTGGTTGCGCAGCTCGGCAAGCGTGCCGACCTGGTCTTCGAACGAGGCGTCGGTGGCAGCGGCGCTGTGCAGGTAGTACAGGTCGATCCGGTCGAGCCCAAGTCGCTGCAGGCTCATGTGCGCGGACTGGCGCAGATATTCGGGGTTGCCGACCGCCGTGATGTGGTCGAGACCGGGACCACCGCGCACGAGGCCGCCCTTGGTCGCGATCACGAGGTCTCGGGGGTACGGCGCCAACGCGTCGCGGATGAGCAGTTCATTGCTGTGCGGCCCGTACGCGTCGGCCGTGTCGATGACAGTGACACCGGCCTCGACGACGCGGCGAAGGATGCCGATGCCGCCCTCGCGGTCCTCGTACGGGCCCCACAGATCGCGGCCGGCAAGCCGCATCGCGCCGTAGCCGATGCGCAAGACGGGCAGGTCGCCGCCGAGCAGGATCATCGAAGCCGACGGGTGGGTTGCCATGGGTCTCGTCTCTTGTCGTGGCGCGGGTCGTAGGTCGACGCACTGTGGGACCAATGCTGCGCAGCGCTCGATACGGCGCATCGCGCTCGACCCATCAGTGGTCCCGTGACATGTGTCTGAGTCAACGACACACTTCGGCGCTTGATTAGCCCGCATCGCCGGTCCCGTTGTCGGGTCATCGTGGCGGTGGTCGCGGTGGCATGCAAGTCGTCGCAGTCGAGCCGTCGATTGTTTTCAGCATCTTCTTGATGCGGTCGCGGTGCGTCGATCGCCGCGAACGTTCAGGCTGCCGGCCTTGGCGTCGGTCAGGTGCGGGAACCACTCGGCCACCCGCGCGGCCCACTCGTCGCGGGTCAACGCAGGGCCGCCCGGCGTCATCCCGCGTCCTCGGCGGGCCGCACGTACCTGCAGACGGTGCCGACCGCTCACGGCGTCCCTCGATCAAAGCGTCGAGACGTCAGTTGGCGCGAGTCGGGTCGTTCCCTTTCGTACACGTGCCGTCCGGTGGCGGCGCGCCATGATGCCAGCGCGGATCACTGGGGAGGCGGGACAGTGCGGCGACGGTTCATCGTTCTGGCGACAGCTGCGGTCATGCTACTGACGTGCGGCCCCACGGCCGCGGGAGCGCAGGTGGAGCTCGACGTCGAGGTCGGCCTACCGCTGCCGGCGCTTCCGATCGGACCCGGCCCGCTGTACCCGCTCGAGAGCTATGAGCTGCGCGCGGACGACAATGTCGTGCTGCGTTGGGACGAGCAGACCCTCGCCGCCATCCGGGCGCTGCACACCGGGCCGACCATCAACGCCAGAGCACTGGCGATGGTGCATACGGCGATGTACGACGCATGGGCGGCGTACGACGCCACCGCGGTCGGCACCCGACTCGGCGGATCGTTGCGCCGTCCCGCCGCCGAGCGCACGCTCGCCCACAAGAGCATGGCGATGAGCTATGCGGCCTACCGCGTCCTGCGCGACGTGTTCCCCGCGAAGGCCGACGACTTCACGGCGTTCATGCGCGCCCTGGGATACGACCCGAACAACCGCTCGCACAACCCTGCGACGCCGGTCGGCGTCGGCAACCGCGCGGCAAAGGCGGTGCTCGACTTCCGGGCCACCGACGGTTCGAACCAGTCCGGTGGCTACGCCGACACCAGTGGGTACGCACCTGTCAACACACCCGACACGGTCACCGACCCGTTCCGGTGGCAGCCCCTGCGGCATCCCGACGGCTACGGCGGCACGGTGGTCCAGAAGTTCCTGACGCCGCACTGGGGGCAGGTGGCGCCCTTCGCGTTGACGTCGCCGGAGCAGTTCCTTCCCCCCGGTCCCACGATGCGCACGCTGTTGGAGCTCGACGAGGAGGTCACCGACACCCTGCTGCACAGCGCGTCCCTGACCGACGCGCAGAAGGTGCGGGCCGAGTACTGGGCGGACGGCCCCGACAGCGAGACGCCGCCGGGCCACTGGTGCCTGTTCGCGCAGGCGGTGTCCCGCGCCCGCGACCACAGCCTGGACCAGGACGCCAAGCTGTTCTTCGCTCTCGCGAACGCCGAGCTCGACGCGAGCATCGCCGCCTGGCACGCCAAGCGGAAGTGGGACTACGTGCGGCCGATCACCGCCGTGCGCGTCCGCAAGGAGGGCGAGTTGGTGCTGGCGTGGGCGGGGCCCTACAAGGGCACCCGGTTGATCAGGGGGGAGACTTGGCATCCGTACCAGCCCGCCACGTTCCCGAGTCCGCCGTTCGCGGAGTACGTGTCGGGCCACAGCACGTTCAGCGCGGCCGGCGCGGAGGTCCTCCGGCGCTCCACCGGCGCTGACACCTTCGGGGCCCGGACGACGGTGCCGCAGGGATCGTCCTTCGTGGAGCCGGGGTTGACACCACTCCTGCCGCAGGTGCTGATCTGGCCGACGTTCAGCGATGCGGTCGACGAGGCCGGCGTGTCCCGGCGGTACGGCGGCATCCACTTCCCCGACGCCGACCTGCACGGGCGGGAGATGGGGCGGTCGATCGGCAGCAGCGCATGGGCCAAGGCCCAGACCTACTTCAACGGCACGGCCGGAAGCTGACCGCGTCCCGCCAGCAGCTCTCGGATGTCATGGCTTGGCACGCAGTGGCACGCCATCGTTTCCATTGTGGGCCGATCACCCAGACCGTCGGGCGCCGGCATCGTGGCGTCGTCGTGCTTTGCCGTGGCGCTTCGGGTCAAGGTGAGCAACTCGATCAGCACGAACTACTCAGCACGATGTACGCCCTCCACCACCCACCACGCCATAGGCGATCGCGCTTACCGCATGCGCAGCATGCTTGCCGCCGACGGCATCGTCTGCTGTGGCGCCGTCCAGAACTTCTTCGCCGGACGAAGCCGAGAATCGGATCGAGCAGTGGTGCCAATCGGCTCCGACGACGTCGGCGGCGGCTGATGCCGAGCGGAGCTCGGGGACATCCGCGACGAGTACTCGACGTCCACTTGGTTATCGAACCGAACGTGTTGCCTCAGCTTGCGGATCCGTTGAAGAACTCGCCGTGGAAGCCGAAGGGGATGTGTTGAGGAACCTCAACGCGGGCTCGCTGGTCGAACGTCTCGGCGTCGAGGACGAGCAGGAAGGACGTGCCCTTCGTCGAATCGAGGACCACGGACAGCACCACGCCAGCATCCTCGGCGTCACCGTCGGGTCTCGGGTGGAACACAGGCTCCCCCGGGTACATGCCGTCTTCGAACCACGTCGCGGACTCGCCGCTCTTCACGTCGATCTTCGCGATCTGGTTCATGAAGTCTTTTGAACCTTCACGGGTGCCGCCCCCATAGACGTAGCGATAGTCTTTACCCGCAGTTCGTTCGTAATCGAACTTTGGAAGCTCAAAGGGGGTCTGCGAGATCGTCTCATGGGAAACGCGAGCGTCCGACCCGGTCAGGTCCACCCGGTACCGTCTCAGTTTGCTGGATTCCCACGCCGTCACGTGTCCGTCATCGGCAGTCAGATTGTCGAGATACAGCTGATCGATGATCGACGCATCGTCGTAGGCGACGATGTCGAAGATCAGGTCACCATCGTTTTCGAAGGCGTTGACATGGTGGAATGCGAAGAACGCCTCGGTCATGCCTTCACCGACGACCTCACCGCTGTCCTTGTCGATGACGAAGATCCTGGTTCCGTCTTCGGGCATCCAGCTGTAGTTCTCAATGAAAGGTCTGTTGCCAAGGAGGAATTTCAAAGGTCTCCGCATCTTAAGAGGAAAGACGACAAGGATCAGGTACTGATCGCTCATGCCGAAGCTGTGCACATACGCAGGTTTCTCGGCTGGCAGCTCCGCGATCTGCCGCGGGTTCCTGCCACCCGGGAGCGCATAGAGCAGATACGAGCTCTTGCGGCCGAACTTCAACTGGTAATTGTAATCTTCTCCGCGCCTGACGTCGTAGTGGGGATGGGCCGAGGTAATGACCCCATCGGTGCCCTCGTGGGAGTGGAACCCCAACGTAGCTAGCACCTCGGGGTCGAACTTAACCGACATCGGGTACTCGGTCCGAGCGAGGTAGTCATCTGCGAGCTTCGTCACGCTTACGTTGCCATTGGCGCCGAAGTTCGGCGGCGTGAAGAACGACACCACCCGCTGAAACAGGCTCCGGCACGGGTCGGTGGCGAACTCCTTGTACTCGATGCGGCCCGCTGCGTTGTTGTCCTCATAGGCGGGCGTCTGCAGGTAGCGGTTGGCATAGGACACCTGACCGTCCTCGAAGCCGAAGCGGTGGAGCATCGCCAACCCGTCGAACCAGTGCCGGTAGCGGCGCTCGCCCACCTCGAACTGTGCCGGGGTCACACGGACCAGTGATCCTGCGATCCAATCCGGCACGGACCCCTCCACCGGGAGCGCATCAACCTCGATCTCGCTGCTCTGTGTACGGAATCCCTGGCTGAACCGTGCCATGTCGGCTCCTCTCTGCAGTCGCGAGCCGTGCCCACCAGTGTTGATGCGCGTACGGCGTCTGCAAAGTCCCCACCCCACACCACCCGGCCCCCACGGACATTCACTGTCAGCTCACCCGCGACCCCGCACGGCGCGGTGGCCGCCCCCACCGCGGCGTGACCAGCCGGCGTGCTCCTCGAGACAACCGACCGCTGTAGCGACGGCTGCGTCGTGAGCATCGCGCACTGTCAACGAGACCTCGCGACCGGCGAGCGCCCACAGCACAGACACGGCGCCACCCGCCGCCGGAAAGCCCCGAGGTGGTCCGGAACAGCGCTGTAGCATGCACCGCGACGGTCGGCGCGCAGAGACTGGCTTGGCGCTCAGAACCGCAGCAGGGCCGCCGTGGTTTGCTTGAGGTCGGTCGGGTCGACGACGAACGCGGTACCCGCGTTGAGCAGCGTGTCGGCGATGGCACGGTCGACGAGGTCCGCGGTGTCGTTGGCCTGGCTGTCAGTCACCGCGACTCCTGCTTGGCGAGCCAGGCGCCGTAGGCGGCGGCGCGCACCCGACGCCAAGCTCGTCGACGTCTGCCGCAGCGAGCAGCACATGCTCGCCACATTCGACCTCGGCTTCGGCGACGTCCGAGTGTTCCCGCCCTCGAGCATGTCGGGACCGTGTTCCTGCGGCTCCGCGATCAGCAGCCGGACGCGACACTGCAAGCGCTCCGCGGTCTCCTCGCGACGCGAGATGTCGCGGCCCTGGGGCAACGGCTCGCGGTCGTGACTGATGATCGCGTGCGACTTGGCGGGGTTGATGGTTGGAGGCTCTCGCCGAGCCCAGCTACTGGGGGGTTCCACACGCCAGCACCATCCGGGATGGGATCCAGCGACGAGCTACAGGCATTGGACTCGGCTCCCATCCGAAGGATGCCCACCCGCTCGGCAGCCCCTGCCTTGTGCGCTCCGCGGAAGTGCACGGGCGCATGTGATTGCGTGCCCGTACGATCGGGGGTGGAGTCCAAGAGATGCAGAGCAGGCTACCTGTCGGGGTCGCGGCGTTCGTCGGCCGTGGGCGTGAGCGTTCGAAGGTGACCGACCTGGTCGCGGATGCCCGGGTGGTGACCTTGACGGGTTCGGGCGGTTGCGGCAAGACGCGACTGGCGGTGGAGGTCGTCGGGGACGTGGCGTCCCGGTTCCCCGATGGGGTCTGCTGGGTGGACCTGCAAGGCGTGAGTGAACCCGCCATGGTCGCTCCCGCCGTCGGTGCTGCGGTGGACGTCCATGAACGACCCGAACAGGCGCTGACCGTCACGCTCGCCGAGCAGCTGCATGCACGGCATCTACTGGTCGTGCTCGACAACTGCGAGCACCTGGTGGAGGCGTGCGCGCAGTTGGTCGCCGAGTTGTCGTCGGCGTGTCCGCAGCTGCACGTGTTGGCCACCAGCCGTGTGCCGCTGGTCGTTGAGGGTGAGGCGTCATTCGAGGTCGCCCCGCTGCCGGTGCCCGACCCCGATGCTTCCTCCGCCAGCACGGTGGCGACAGCGGAGGCGGCGCGGTTGTTCGAGGTGCGGGCCCGGCAGGTGCGTGCGGATTTTCGGATCGACGATGACAACGCGTCGGCGGTGGCCGAGATCTGCCGGCGTCTGGATGGGATCCCGTTGGCGATCGAGCTGGCGGCGGCGCGGGTGCGGGTGCTGGCGCCGGGCCAGATCGCGGCCGGGTTGTCGGACCGGTTCGGGTTGTTGACCGGCGGGGTGCGGGGGGCGCCGGCACGTCAGC
>CAYVGE010000170.1:0-8499 GCA_964450395.1 uncultured Actinomycetota bacterium | reverse complement strand
CGACGACCGCTTCACGCTGGGCCTCGGCGCGGGGGAGCGGCTCAACGAGCACGTCGTCGGACGGGGGTGGCCCGCCGTCGACGTCCGCCACGAGATGCTCACCGAGTCGATCGAGATCATCCGCGCGCTGTGGACCGGCGACATGACCACCTACCGCGGTGACCACCTCACCGTCGAGGACGCCAAGCTGTTCTCACTGCCGTCCACGCCGCCGCAGATCGCCGTGGCCGGATCGGGCTCCCAGTCGATCGACCTGACGGTCGACCTGGGCGACGCGTTCATCGGCACCGAGCCCGACGCCGACATGATCGCCGAGTACAGGGCCAAGGCCGGGGACGGCGTGCGGACGATCGGACAGGTGCCGCTCAGCTACGACGCCGACCGGGGCAGGGCCACCGAGTACGCGCGGCGCTTCGCCTTCGGCATCGCCGGCTGGAAGGTGATGTCGGAGCTGCCGAACGTGGTCAACTTCGACGCCGCGGCCTCGACCGTGCGCGACGAGGACATCGCCGAGGTCGCCGGCATCGGACCGGACCCCGACGACCACGTCGAGGCGGTCATGAGCTTCGTCGAGGCGGGCTACGACGAGGTGTGCGTGGTGCAGGTCGGCAACGACAAGGAGGGGTTCTTCCGCTTCTGGAGCGACGAGCTCGCACCACGCCTGAAGAAGGCGGCCGGCTGACCGCAGGCGCCGTGCGGTGCCGTCCCGCCAGCTTGCACGACGGACCCCGACACGGCAGTATCGGAGCCCCACGCGGACGTGGCTCAGTTGGTAGAGCACCACCTTGCCAAGGTGGGGGTCGCGGGTTCGAATCCCGTCGTCCGCTCCCTCAGCGCCCCCGGTCATCGCGGCCGGGGGCGTCGTCGTGCCCCGCGCGGGCGCTCATGCCGGAGGCGGCCGGCGGACGAAGGTCGCGGACCGGCCGAGCTCGCGGAAGCCGAGCCGGGCGTACCACCGCCGCGGCCAGTCGTCCGCGTCGGCGACCAGCACGACGTCGGACGCGCCGATCCCGTGGGCGTGCGCGACGGCCCGGTCGATGACGGCTCGCGACCAGCCCTGGCCCCGGTGGTCGGACAGCGTGCCGACGTCGTCGATCTCGACGAGGTCGTCGTGGCGCAGGAGCAGCGCCCGGCTGACCGGTCGGTCGGGCGGTGCGACGACGACCCGGGCGTCGGCGTGGCGCGCCAGCAGGCGCTCGCGCAGGGCGAACTGGTCCAGCAGCGCGTCGGTGGGCGCCCAGGGCCGCTCGCGCAGCAGCGCGCGGCCGAGGTCGAGCTGCGCATCGACGTCGACGACGACGGCCGGCAGCTGCCGTGCCGTCGGCCCGGGTGCCCCGCCGCCCAGCGCCATCGTGACGTGGTGCTCCACCTCGTAGCCGGCGTCGAGCAGGGGTTGGCGCAGGCGCTGCTCGATGGTGGGGTCATCGACCTCGATCCGACGGTGCGCCCACCCGGCGGTCGCCGCCAGCCGGTCGGCGGAGCGCAGCAGCACCGCAGGCGGCACGTGGCCGGTGACCATGACCACGTTGCTGTCGTGGACGTCGGGAAGGTCCTCGGTGATCAGGCAGACGGCGAAGGGCAGCTCGAGCTGCTGGCTCGCCATCGCGGCGCGCAGCCGGTCCGACGCGGACCGCAGCCGGCGGTGCAGCGCGGCGTCGTCGGTCATGTGGCCAACCGCCGTTCCAATGGCGTCCGGAACCGGGGGGTCACGCGGACGCCGGCGAGCACCTCGTCGAGCCGCGCGGCCTCGGCCTCGACGGCTGCGGCGGCCTCGGCACCGACGTCGGTCAGCAGCTCGACGGCGACGGTGCCGTCGGGGCGCTGGCCCCAGCCGCCGACGATCCGTCCGCCCCACCACACGGTCGGACCGACGTTGCCGTTGCGGTCGAACAGCTCGGCGCGGTGCGGCCCCAGGTACCAGTCGCGGTGCGTCCAGCCCATCGGGGTGGGGTCGAGCGCGGGCAGCAGCGCTGCCGCGGGATCCCGCTCCGCGACCGGTCCGGCATCGTCGGCCAGCACCACACCGGTCGCGCCGTCGTCCAGTGCGACCTCGACCGTGTCGAGACGGTCCAGCACGCGTCGGGTCCGGGTGGCCGTCCACCCGGTCCACCACTTGAGGTCCTCGGCGGTACCGGGTCCGAACGTCCACAGCCACCGGCGCGCGAGCTCGGCGCTGGCCTCATCGGTCGCCGGTTGGTCCGGGTCGCGGCCCAGCCACCCGGCCGTCGGCGCCCACGAGTACAGGCTGCTCAGCCACGTGCCGCGGGGCCGGCCGCGGACGATCCGGCCGTGCGCGCCGAGCAGGAACAGCACCCGGCTGGACAGGCGCACGGTCGTGGTCCAGCGGCCCGACCCGACGGTGATCTCCCGCTGCAGGCCCGGCACGTCGGCGGTGAGGTCGCTGGTGAGCGCCTGCCCACGGGCCGTCAGCGCCGCGAGCGTGTCGCGCTCGAGGCCGGCCAGCAGCGCATCCGGCTCGGCGACGCCGTTGTCGACGAGGAAGCCCAGCAGGCGCCTGCGCTCGCGCGCGGCGACGTCGTCGGTGCACGCCGCCTGCACCACGGGCACCAGGTCGACCGGCACGACGAACATCGTGCGCCGCATGCCCAGCATGCGCACGACCGTCCGGTCGTCGTAGAGGGCCCGCTCGACCGCCGCGATCGCCGGATCGCGCAGCCTGGCAGCCGCCGACAGGTGGACGGTGGCGGGGTCGGTGGCGTGCAGCGCCACGAGCGCCCGGGCCACGTCGGCCGGGTCCTCGACGCGGGTGTCCGGGCTGAGCAGGTGCCGGTCGACGAGGCGGGCGCGGCGCTGGTCGTCGTCGACGCGTGGCGCGGTCATCGCTCCGCCGGGCGACACCCTGTCAGACGTCGGCCGACTCGCCGTCGCCGAGGACGACCACGGACGCGAGGTCGCAGAACCCGGCGAACTGCTGCGGATCGGCCAGGAAGACGTCGTAGTGGATCGGGATCGCCGTCGAAGCCCCGGTCGTCCCGACCGCCACGTAGGCGTCGCGGAAGCTGACGCTGGGCCCGACGATCGGCACGGCGATGGCGTCGACGGCCACGCCCGCGACCTGCATCGAGTCGCCCGGGTGCAGCAGCCGGCCGTCGAACACGAAGCCGGTGTTGGGCGGCCCGGCCGACCCGTCGACCATCTGGACGTGGGCCATGGCACGCGCGACGACGTCGATGCCGCCGGCGCTGAAGGCGTCGCCGTCGGCCACGGTCGTCGCCGGCCCGTCGATCTTGGCGCAGACGTCGGCGTTGGCGTGGATCGGCAGTCCGCGCCCGAGGATCGCCTCGACGGCACGGGGGTCGAAGTGGTCGGCGTGGGCGTGGGTGAACAGCACCGCGTCGACCGTGCCGAAGTCGTCGAACGCGTGGGCGTCCATCGCCACGTTGCCGGGGTCGATCAGCAGCCTGCCGCCGTCGGGGTGCTCGACGATCACACACGACTGTGGGTACTTGGTCACTCGCACGCCGGAACCACTCCTGTCGGGGTCGCGTCGGGTCGCGGCCTAGCAGCCGCAGGCGCCGCCACAGCAGCCGCCCCCGCCGCCGGCCGGTGCCGGCGCGGCGCCGCCGGCAGCAGTGCGGGCCCGAGGGGCCACGAGCGACAGGGCGCGCACGACATCGGTGTGCCCGTCGGGGCAGGGTGCCGGCACATCGGCCTCGGCGATCGGTCGCAGCAGCGGGAAGGTGCGGTCGCACTCGCGGCAGCGGTACTCGTACAGCGGCATGCCGCGATGGTACCGGGTCGCCGCCTCGATCACGCCCATCGGGTCGCCCGGCCCGGCGGTCACGCCGACCTCCGGCCGTCCGTTGCGGGCCCCGCGTCGGTGTCGGGCCCGTCGACGAACCACAGGAGCTCCTGCGCCCGTCCCGCCGGCAGTGGCGAGGCGACCACGGACCACCGGCGTCCGCCGGGCCGCCCGTCGCGGTGGAGCTCGAGCGCCTCGTCGACGCTGGTCATCACCGCCGCGATGTCGTGCCAGCCGTCGGCTTCGACGATGACCTTCAGTTCGAACAGCTCAGATGGCGCGGTCACGGCTCCCACTTCGTTTCGTGCGGCGGTCGGCCCCGGCCCGCGAGCGGCCGGTGGTGAGTGTCGGTCGGGTCGGCGTGCCAGGCGGTGGCTCAGGCGGCCGCCAGGCGGTTGGTCAGGAAGTCGACGGTCCGGCTCCACGCCCGCTCGGCGGCATCGAGGTCGAACGCGTCGATGTCGGCGTTGCCGAAGCCGTGGCGCGTGTCGGGGTAGGTCCAGGACGTGACGTCGACGCCGCGGGCGACCAGTTCAGCGACCAGCCGCTCCGGCGAGGTCTCCTCGTCGTCCCAGCGGTCGAACTCGGCCCAGTGCGCCAGCAACGGCCCGTCGATGCGGCCGCGGTGCTCGTCGGACGGCACGCCGTAGTACGACACGCCCGCCTGCAGGCGACCCCGTGCGATGAGGCCGAACGCGAACTCGGCGCCGATCGAGAAGCCGATGACCGCGTCAGGGCCGCGGTGGTGGCCGAGCGTCTCGTAGGCACGGATCGCGGCGTCGAGCACCCGCTGGGCGCGGGCAGCGGTCAGGTGCTCGAGCAGGCGCGACGCCTCGGCGTCCGACCGGGTCGACGTGCCGGCGAACAGGTCGGGGGCGATCGCGACGAACCCACTGGCCGCCAGGTCGTCGCACAGGAAGCGGACGTGCGGCAGCAGGCCGTAGGCGTCGTGCACGACCAGCACGCGGCCGCGCGCGGGTCCCTGCGGCTCGGCCACGTAGGCCCTGGCGTGCCGCTCGTCGAGGCGGATGATCGCGCCCATCGTCGTGCTCCTGCATGTCCGGATCGAACGTGTGTTCGAGACAGTAGCCGACGGCCCCCGCGGTGTCCAGCGGCTCGGCGGTCGTCGTCGTGGACGCCGCGGCCGGCGGGCGCGGGACGGGCGTGGAGGCGTGGTCTAGTTGAGCGCGGGGTCGTCCGGCACGGTCGTGAACAGCCCGCCCTGCCGTGCGAGCACTGCACGCCACAGCCCCTCCGGCTCGGCGGTGCAGCCGTCGGTGCGGTCGGCGTCGACGACGAACCAGGCGCCCGAGGCGATCTCACCCTCGAGCTGCCCGCCACCCCAACCGGCGTAGCCGGAGAACAGCCGGACCCAGCGCAGCCCGGTCCGCGGCGCCCCTGCGCCGGCTGCCAGGTCGACGACGCCCACCGTTCCGGTGACCTGCTGCCAGCCCGGTGGTCCCGTGTCGCCGGCCACCTCACCGAGCCCGATCACCGAGTCGCGGGAGACGGGCCCGCCGCGGAACATCACCGCCGGCGGCGCCGCGAGCGGCGCCCAGGTCTGCAGCCGGCCGGGCAGGTCGGCCGGCGTGGGCCGGTTGAGCACCACGCCCGCCGCGCCATCCTCGGGGTCGTGGGCCAGCACCAGCACGACCGACCGGGCGAAGCCGCGGTCGATCAGCTCGTGGGTGGCGACCACCAGCCGACCGGTCAACGGACCCATCTGAGCCGTCCGTGCGGTGGGGGCGGGCGTCGGTGGTGTGGTCGTGGTGCCATGTCGCAGCCCCGCCGGTCAGTGCTGGGCGGAGGAGTGGCCGGGGAACAGCCGGGCCGACGGGTCGACGACCGTGGCGGCGTTGTTGACCGCGATCGCGGCCTCGCCGAAGCCGACCGCGATGAGGTCGACCTTGCCCGGGTAGGAGGTGATGTCGCCGGCGGCGAACACCCGGGGCAGCGATGTCGCCATGGTCGTGTCGACGACCACCTTGCGGGCCTCCTGCTCGAGCCCCCACCGCTTGAGCGGGCCCAGGTCGGCCTTGAAGCCCAGCGCGGCGACGACCGCCTGGACGTCCAGCGTGCGGCGCTCGTCGGTCTGGTTGTTGAAGATGGTGACCTCGCGCACGTGCTCGCCGCCCCGGATCGATGCGACCTCCCAGTGCGTCAGCACCTCGACCGCCGAATCCATCACGGTGGCCACGCTGTGCTCGTGCGCGCGGAACCGGTCGCGCCGGTGGATCAGCGTGACCGACGTCGCGATGGGCTCCAGAGCGGTCGCCCAGTCGAACGCCGAGTCGCCCCCGCCGACGATCAGGACGTCGAGCCCGGCCAGGGCGTCGAGGCGGGGTACGAAGTACATCAACCCGCGCCCCTCCCAGTCATCGGAGTCGGGCAGCGGTCGGGGGGTGAACGTCCCGATGCCGCCGGTGATGACGACCGCCTTGCAGCGCACCTCGGTGCCCTTGTGGCTGCGCACGAGCACGTGGTCCTCGATGTGCTCGAGGTCTTCGGCGCGGTGGCCGAGCAGGTACCGGGGATCGAAGGGCGCGGCCTGCTCGACGCAGTTGTCGATGAGGTCCTGGCCCTTGATCGACGGGAAGCCCGCCACGTCGAAGATCTGCTTCTCGGGGTACAGCGCGCTGACCTGGCCCCCGGGCTCGGGCAGGGAGTCCATGATCGCGGTGCTCATCCCGCGGAACCCGGCGTAGTACGCCGCGTAGAGCCCCGCCGGCCCGGCCCCGATGATCAGCAGGTCCCGCTCGTGCTTCTCGGTGGCCATCGGCTGACGGTCCTCTCGTGGGGGACGGCACGTGCACGGGCAGGATACGCGGGGTCCGCCGGCGCCGATTGTCACACGGCTGCAATCACTGGTCGAGGTTGCCGAAACACCGACGCGCTATCGTCTGTGGCGGATCACATGGAGTAGGGAAAAGAATGCACTTCGTTATCAGGGTGTCACTCCCTGACAAGCCCGGCTCCCTGCACGCGTTGACCGGCGCGTGCACGGCGGCAGGGGCGGACATCGTGTCGCTCGACGTGATCGAGCGCAGCGGCGGCTTCGCCGTCGATGACCTGTGCGTCACGCGGGTAGGCGACGTCGCGGCGCTGCGGCGGTCGATCGACGAGCTGCCGGGGACCGCGGTGGCCTCGGTGCGGCCCGTCACGTCGATGCGCGACGTCGACGGGGCGATCGCGCTCGCGGCGGCGATGGTGAGCGAGGGACGTGGCGCGGTGCGGCTGCTGGTCGACCGGCTGCCGACCGCGCTCTGGGCGTCGTGGGCGGTGGCGGTCGCCAACGGCTGGAGCGGCATGGAGGTCCTCGCCTCGAGCCGGGGTGCGCTCGCACCTGCGTCGGGAGCGTGGCTGCCGCTGACCGGCCCCCGGCGCCTGCACGCCGGCGACCTGTTCGGCGACTCGGTCGCGATGGACGACGACGTCGAGCTGGCGGCCGCACCGCTCGGCCAGCCCACGGCCGCGGTCATCCTGGCGCGACGCAGCGGGCCGCGCTTCGTCGACCGAGAGCTGCGCCAGCTGGCACTGCTGGCCGAGGTCGCTGTGGCCACCGAGGTCGCCCACACCCCGCGGCGGCCCGTCGAGCGCCTCGAGCCGGCCCGGCGGGCCCCCGTCCAGTCGTAGGCTGGGTCCGACCACGAGTGGGGAGGGCCACATGGAGCCGATCGAGGCGCTGGCGCAGGCGCGGCGGCAGGGTCGCCGCGTGGCGCTGGTCACCGTGCTCGCGGTCGAGGGCGACGCGCCCTCCCACCCGGGCGCCAAGCTGCTGGCCGACGCCACCGGCGCCATCGCGGGCACGCTCGGGTGCTCGGAGTTCGACACCGCGGGCCTCGAGCTGGCACGGCAGGCGCTGGAGGGCCGCCGCACGGTGCGCCGACGGCTGGACTTCCCCGGCCACGGCCGCGAGCGCGCGATCGAGCTGTTCGCCGAGGTCTCCGAGCCCGAGCCGGAGGTGATCGTCGTGGGCGCGAACCCGGTCGGCCGTGCGGTCGCCGACGTGGCGATCGCCGCGGGCCGCCGCGTCCGGCTGATCGCCGACAGCGGCGATCTGGGGGAGCGCCCCGGCCTGGAGGTGGCGATCGGTGCACCCGCCGAGGTGCTGGCCGACCGGGGCCTGCACGCGTCCGACGCGGTCGTCGTCAGCGACCACGACGCGCCGTGGGTCGACGACGTGCTGCGTCTGGCGCTCGCGACCGACGCGCGGTTCGTGGGCATGCTCGGCAGCCGGCGCCACGCGCCGGAGGCGGTCGAGCGGCTGCGGGCCCATGGCGTCGGGGAGGCCCAGCTCGCCCGCCTGCACTCGCCGTGCGGGCTGGACATCGGCAGCAGGACGCCGGGCGAGATCGGCCTGTCGATCGTGGCCGAGATCGTCGCCGCCGAACGCGACCGGTCCGGCGGGCCGATGACGATCGACTGGTCGCAGCGCGCCTAGGACGCCGGCGCGCCGGTCGCGGTGGCGAAGGCGGTCGACACGGCGGTGACGACCGCCTCGTCGGTCGGTGGACGCTCGCAGATCTCGTCGATCCCAACGGCGGCGGCGAGGATCTCGGGGTCGTCGGGATCGCCACCGAGGCTCCGCAGCAGCTGCTCGGGCTGCCACCGGCGGAGCAGCCCGCACTGCACCATGGTGGCGTGCCGCCGCCGACGCTGGGCCAGCCCGACCAGTTTGCGGCCGTGCCACAACACCTCGCCCCGGCCGAGGGTCGCGTAGCACACGGCCGCCAGCA
>CAYVGE010000169.1:0-8552 GCA_964450395.1 uncultured Actinomycetota bacterium | reverse complement strand
AACCCACGCGACGAGATCTCACTCGGCCGATCGGCCTCACGGCCACGATCGTCAGAGCTGTCAGCCATCCCCCATGCCTTCCACCGGTCTCGGGTCGTGCAGCTGTCGGAGGACGCTGCGGGCCGCTGGGTGTGGGTCGCCGCGCAGATCGTCGTCCGCCATGTGGTCGGCGGGGTCAGGGCCTCGTGTGTCTCGGACCCCACGATGCCCGCGCGCTGCGCGGAGAAACAAAAAACTTCGCGGCCCTCAGCGGCCGGGGGCGAGGTGGTAGCGCACGCGCAGCGCGTCCTGGGCGGCCCGGACCGCGCCGAACGTCTCGCTGACCTGCCGTCGCACCGCGGGCGGCAGCCGCCGCCAGTCGACGTCGTCGCCCTCGGCGGGGTCACCCAGCTGCGTGCTGAGCCGCGTCCACCACAGCAGCCGCAGGCCCTCGACGAGGGTCGCGGCGAGGTCCGGGCTGATCTGCCCCTCGGCAGCGGCCGCGGCCAGGCGCTCGGGCGTGCCGACCTCCCGCCCGCCGCGGACGAGCGCATGCACCCGCGCCAGATCGACGATGGGCTGTACGCCATCGCGCTTCAGGTCGAAGCGGCCGAGCCGCCCACCAGCGGGGCCAAGGGGGTTGCGGCCGACACGACCCCACAGGGGGTTCGGCGGCCGGCGCGCCACCGCTGCGGAGGCAAGTCGTGCCGCCGTCAGCTCACCGCGGGTGGCCTCGGCCACACTGCGCCTGAGCCGGTCGGCGACGTCGCCGGCCGCCAAGGTCCCGGTGCCGGTGACGGCCCGCACGTCGAAGCCGATGTCCGCGCCCACCAGGCCCGCGCTGTCGGCTGAGTCGGTCCAGCCCGCGACGGCGCGCGACCAGCCGTCCAGGTCGTGGCGCCACGCCGGCTGCGATGCCATGACCCCACCGGGGCACCGCCGGTAGCCACACGCCTCCAGTGCCGCGGTCATCCAGTCCCCCAAGGCGGCGAACCACTGGTGCCCGGCCGCGTCGAGGCCGGCCGCGTAGACCAGGCCGTGGTCCTGGTCGCTGCCGGGCGTCTGCTCCCGCCGCGCGTGGCTGCCGAAGACCAGCCAGGCGAAGTCGACGGGCGCGTCGCCCAGCTCGGTGCGGGCGATGCGCAGCAGCCGGCGCGTGAGCGCGTCGGCCACCGCAGCCTGCACCCGACCGGCATCGGTCACGTCGGCGCCCGCGCCGACCAGCGTCCGCAGCAGCCGGCGGACGCCCGACACGACCCCGGACAGCTGATCGACCCGCCGGGCGCCGCCCAACGCGGCGAGGACCTCGGCGAGTCCGCCCTCTGAGGCCCCGGGCAGGTCGTCGACCGCCACGCTGCCGCCGCCCTCGACGTCGACAGCGGACGCGCCCGTCGCCAGCATGGCGGTCACCGCGTCGAGCAGCGGCGCGTCGGTCGACAGCTCGACGTGGCGCCCACCGGCCCCGTCCGGCCGCGGGCCACCGTCTGCGATCTCGCCGACCGTCATCGCCGCCATGGCCGGCGGGACGTCGCCGGCCTCGGGACCGGCGGGCACCCCGAGCGGCGCCCCGGCGTCGAGCCGGTCGCGGACGTCCGCGGCCGTCACGTCGGCGGTGACCCGCGGCAGGACGGCGACCTGGGTGTCGGTCATCGGCACCACGCGCCTGCCGGCGCGGGGACCCCGGAAGGCCCGGCGTCCGACGAGGTCGACGGGGCGGTCGTCGCGGTCACGGACCAGCAGGGTGCCGCGGGCGACCAGCAGCGGCGCGGCGGCCAGGCGATCGGCGACGGCGGAGCGCGCGCCGAGCACCACCAGCGTGGCGCGCCGCGCCAGCTCCGCCCGCCGCTGGGCGTGCACCCCGAAGAAGACCGGGCTCGCGTCGAGCAGGTCGACGACGCTCGTCCGCGCCGACCCGGAGCCGCCGGCGCTCCCGCCGACCTGCGCCGTCGTGTCGGGACCCGCAGCCGACAGGGCGGCGAGCGCCCCCTGCTCGGCGACGTCGGCGATCCGCCGGACCGCCGCCACGTCCAGCCCGTGGCGGCGCGCGGCCTCCTCCTCGGTCAGCTCACCGCGCGCCAGCACCAGCCACAGGTCGTACTGCGCACGGACGGTCGGCACCGCGTCGGGGGCGTCGTCGGCGTCCACGGCCAAGAGGTACCCCGCAGGCCCCCGCGGCGCACGCACCGCCGCGTCAGCCATCGGCGCCGAGCAGGACGGTAACGTGTCGCGCCCCTCGGGCAGGCCTGGGTGCCGACCAGCCCGGACGCGCGTCGCGTACTCCAGCGTCGGCACGACGCTGCCGCCAGCTTGGGTCCGTTGCTGTCGGGGAACGTAGCATGCCTGGTCATGGGCACCGCATCGGACGCGCCGGTCACGAGCGACGCGTTCCGCGACGTCATCGGGCGGTTCGCGACGGGCGTGACCGTGGTGACGACGCGCGACGACGGCGGCGACCACGGCATGACGGCCAGCGCGGTCAGCTCGTTGTCGCTCGAGCCACCGATGCTGCTCGTGTGCATGCACCGCCGGTCGCGGACGGGCGACGCGGTGCGCGAGAGCCGCCGCTTCACCGTGAACGTGCTGGCCGAGGACCAGGCGGTCGCGGCACAGCGCTTCGCGATGCCCGCGGAGAACAGGTTCGCCGGCATCGCGACGACCCGAGGCCCCCTGGGCACGCTGCTGCTCGACGGATGCCTGGCCCACATCGACTGCGTGGTCGAGGACCTGCTGGCCGCCGCGACCCACCACATCGTGACGGCACGCGTGCAGCGCGTCGCCGCGCGCAACGGTGCGCCGCTGGCCTACTTCCGCGGCCAGTTCGGCCAGCTGCACCCCACCCGGGAGGACGCCGTGACGCAGACCCTGCGGGAGCGCGTGCTGGCGGGCGTGACCGGCGACCTGCAGCCACGCGGTCTCGCCGCCGAGCTCGATGCCGACGTCGGACGCGTCGACCGCGCGCTGGCGACCCTGCGCGCCGAGGGTCTGGTGGTCGGCGACCCGCTCGACGGCTACCGCGCCGCGCCCGTGGACCCCGAGGCGGTGGGTGACACGCTCGACGCCCGCCTCGGCATCGAGCTGGGCGCGGTCGAGCTTGCGGTCGGGCGGGCGGACCCCGGCGACGTCGCCGAGCTGCGGCGCCTGGCCGCGCGGACGGCCGAGCTGCTGGACACCCACGCGGTCGACGTCCCCGGCTACGCCACCGCCGACACCGCGTTCCACGAGCGGCTGGTCGGCCTGGCCGGCTCGGCCGCCCTGCTCGACGCCTACCGCCGGCTCAGCCTCCATGGGATCCTCGTGCGCGACGTCGCCGAGGCCGCCGTCGGCCGCGGCCACGGCGAGGACCACCTGGCCATCGCCGACGCGGTCGCCGCGGCAGACCTGGCGGGCGCCCGTGCCGCGGTCCGCCGCCACACCGCGCGGACCCGCGCCGTCCTCACGCGCTCCGCGGGGCGCTGACCGGCCGGCCCGCCCGGGTCCGGGCGAACGGCGGTGGGCACGCACCGGCTCAGCGGGACGTGACCCCCGGGCGCGGTCGGAACGGTCGCTGGCCGACACGACGTGGGACGGCGGTCCGGCGGCCACGGCCACGGCCACCAGGCGAGCCGGCCGCTCGGCCCGCCGGCACCGGGACGTCCGGCCCGGCCGCCGGGGCGCGCCGGTGGTCGACTGTGGGTGGACGCCGGCGCCGTGGCCGCCAGGCGACGGCGCGAGCCCGGGAGGACCACCACCATGCACCTGCTCGTCACCGCCGCATCCCGTCACGGGGGCACCGCGGACATCGCCGACGCCATCGCCGACCGGTTGCGGACCGAGGGCATCGACGCGACCGTCCTGCCGCCCGACGAGGTGCTCGACGTCACCGGGTACGACGCGGTGGTCATCGGCAGTGGCGTGTACGCCGGCCACTGGCTCGACGCCGCCCTCCAGTTCGTCGACCGGCACGCCGCCGACCTGGGGGCCGTTCCCGTCTGGCTGTTCTCGAGCGGACCGATCGGCGACCCGCCGAAGCCCGCGGAGGATCCGGTCGACGTGGCGGACGTGACCGCGGCGACGCGCGCGAGGGGCCATCGGCTGTTCGCGGGGCGACTGCACAAGGCCGGGCTCGGCTTCGCCGAGCGCGCGATCGTGCTGGCCTTGCGGGCGCCGGAGGGCGACTTCCGCGACTGGGACGCGATCACCACCTGGGCGGCTGGGATCGCCGCGGACCTGCGCTCGGGGGCGGTGCGGTGAGCAGCCGGCACCGCGCACGCGAGCCGGGCCGACGGGCCGCGGCGCCGGGGACCGGCAGGACGAGAGGAGCGGACGATGCGCACGCACGATCTGACCACGCATGCGGGGCCGCCGCGTCGACGCGGCCACTACGACGAGACCGGCACACGGTGGTGGGACGACGCCAGGTGCCGGTGGTTCGCGACGACCGATGACACCGACGAGCTCGAGATCGAGCTCGAGGACGTCGGTCACACGTCGATGCTGGCCAGCATCGTCACGACGCTCACGGGCCAGCTCGGCACGCAGGTGTACCGCTTCGTGGGACGTGCGCGCAGCGGCGACCCGCGCTGGCCGGACTTCATCGTGCCGTCGGGGACGTTCCCGGTGCAGCCGGGCCAGCCACCACTCGACCGGCTGAGCCGCGACGATCCGTGGGGCGACCAGATCCTCGGCCAGTTCGAGCAGCTCGAGCTGACCTTGGCCGAGCACGGCTGGCGTCCCGCGGGCCACGGCCCGCACTGGTGGTCCAAGCGCTACACGCGCCCGACGCTGGACTGGGACACCCCGCCGCAGGAATGACGGCGGGGCCCGGGGGGGGCGGGGGCCACGGGGGGCGGGGCCCCTGGCGGGGGCCGCGGCCGTGCCGGGAAGGGCATGGCCGCGGCCGTCTCTGCCGGCGCGCAGGCCGCGGCACTGCCGGCGTGGCGTGCGCAGGTGCTGCGGCCCGGCCTCCCAGGCTATGGCGTGCCGGCCGTCGCGTGTGCCGTGGCCCGCACGAAGCGCGCCAGCTCCACCACGATGCTGATGACCGTGCCGACCAGCGCGACGAGCAGCACGACGCGGACCACCAGCGCCCAGTCGACCTCGGAGCCGGCGAACGCGAACGGGAACACGTCGAGCAGCCGGACGGTGGCGACCAGCGCGATCCCCGACAGCCCCGCCTGCGTCAGAGCACGGAACGCAGGGGCGTCGTGGACCACGTAGACGACGTTCGCGATGATCGTGGCGATCAGCGACACCCTGATCACCGGCAGCACCCGGTCGAAGTCGTCCGTCAGGAACGCCGGCACCCCCCACGCCAGCAGATGGGTCACGACGTACAGCGCCACCGCGTTGACGGCGGCGGCCACGACGTACCCGACCCCGCGGCCGTCGGTACCCGCCCGTGCGAGTCGGTCCTGCGGTCCCACGGCGGTCATCGCGCTCAGCCTCCCGGGGCCGTCCGGCTCGCGCGGTTGGGCGTCGGGCGGTCCATCTGCGACGTCGGCACCACGGTCGCGCGGGCCGCCGCGCGTCGGCAGGGGCTGGAGTCCCGGCACGGCACGCCGCAGGTCCCACCGCGGCCTATGCTCGTCGGACGGCTCCCTCGGGCCAGGAGGTGCTGCAGTGATCAGTGCTCGCGATCTGGGTGTCGATCGGCCGGCGCCCGTGACCGACCTCGACTGGCCACCAGCGGACGCGGCGGCGCTCGGCCACGCCGCAGTGGGGCTGTGGGAGGAGTTCCTGGAACAGCTGCCGAAGCTGCCGGTCCAGCGCGGCGCATCCACCGCGGACGTGGCGGCAGGCGTGGCGTGGGTGGTGCCCGACGCGCCGGACGATCCCGCGGCGCTGCTCGATGACACACGGTCGCTGCTGCTCGACTGGTCGATGTACCCGGGCCACGGCGGCTTCTTCGGCTACGTCTCCGGCGCAGGAACCATCCCGGGCGCGCCCGCCGACCTGTTGGCGGCCGGGCTGAACAACAACGCCGGAGGGTGGCGGCTGTCGCCGGGCCTCACCGAACTCGAGCAGCGCCTGCTGCGGTGGTTCGCCGAGGGACTCGGCCTGCCCGACACCGCAGGCGGCTACCTGACGTCGGGCGGATCGGCGGCCAACCACGATGCGCTGGTGGTCGCCCGGGACCGCCACGCGGGGTGGGACGTCCGCCGGCTGGGCCTCGCCGCCGGGCCCCGCCTGACCGTGTACGCCCCCGCGACCGTCCACGACACGATCCAGCGTGGCGCTGACCTGGTCGGCCTCGGCTACGAGGCGGTGCGCGCCGTCTCCGTGGACGGGCGCGACCGCGTCGACGTCGCGGCCATGCGCGCCGCCGTGGAGGCGGACCTCGCCGCCGGGTGCCGGCCGATCTGCGTCGTCGGCACCGCCGGCACGGTCGGCACCGGCGCCATCGACGACCTGGCCGCCATCGCAGACGTGGCGGCCGACCACGACCTGTGGTTCCACGTCGACGGTGCGGTGGGCGCCGTGGGAGCGCTGGTCGACGACCTGCGCGACCGCTTCGCCGGCATCGGGCGCGCGGACTCGATCAGCCTCGACCCCCACAAGTGGCTCTACGTGCCGATCGCCTGCGGGATGCTGCTGGTGCGCGACGACGCCCACCTGTCGCACGCGTTCCACCTCGACCCCTCCTACACGGTCGAGGACAAGGACCGCATGGGCGCCGGCGTCGACACGCACATCCGCTCGCCCTTCTTCACCCGCCACGCCGCCGCGCTCAAGCTGTGGTGGTCGCTGCGGGCGCACGGCTGGGACGCCTACGCGCGCCGGCTGGTCCACGACTGCCGGCTCGCGCGCTACCTGCGCGACCTCGCAGCCGCCCACCCCCGCCTGGAGGCAACGAGCGATCCCGACCTGATGATCGCCACCTTCCGTTACGTGCCCGGTGACGACCGCCCACCCGGCGACGTCGACGGGCTGAACCAGCGGATCATGGAGCGCCTGCAGCACTCGGGGCGGGTGTACCCGTCCAACGCGGTCGTCGATGGGCGATTCGTGCTGCGGGCGTGCATCGTCAACTTCCGAAGCGAGGCGGATGACGTCGAGGCGCTCGTCGACCTGGCCGTTCGGATCGGCGACGAGCTCGCGGCGAGCTGAGGTACGTGCTCCGTCCGCGGTCGTCATCGACCGGTGTCGGGGCTCCGGCACCACTGCCGATCAGGGATCGGCGCTCCGGTAGGCGGGAGCACGGCTCGGACCCGGCAGCGGCTGCCGCTCGAGCAGCGGCAGGACCCGCGGCGCGACGACGACCGACAGCGTGACGACGCTGGTCGAGCGCCCGATCGTCGGCAGGCGGTTGAGCATCAGCAGCGTCTCCTGCAGGTCCTCGTGTGACGCGGCCGCGACCCGGCAGAGGATGTCGGCGTCGCCCGTCGTGGTGTACGCCTCCAGGACCGCCTCCACCGCGTTCAGCTCGGCGGTCGCCTCGGCCAGGTCGCCCTGGGCGATCTCCAGCGTCACGAACGCCACTACGGGGAACCCTGCCGCGCCGAGGTCGATGTCGGGCCCGTAGCCCGTGACCACGCCGCCGCGCTCCAGGCGGTCCAGACGCGCCTGCGCCGTGCCACGTGCCACCCCCAGCATCCGCGACAGCTGCAGCACACCGGCGCGTGGATGGTCCCGCACGGCGCGCAGGAGGTCGACGTCCAGCGCGTCCAATGCCGTCTGTGGTGCCATCGGACCTCCCGACACCGCGGATGAACCGTACAGATCGTACAGCTCTGACGCGATGATCACCCACAGCTGCGCACAGTGTGGAGCTCACAGTGGATCGGTTGTGCAGCACCGGCGTCGGCGGTTCACTGGAAGGTAGGACGAGCGCTCGGAGGCCGGACATGACCATCGACGACACGCTCACTTCGCAGGAGCGGCTGGCGGACCTCGACCTCGATCAGCTCAGGCAGCTTGTCGGGCTCGTGGAGTACGACGAGGAGGGCGATCCCTTCCCGGTGACGGGCTGGGACGCCGTGGTCTGGTCGGTCGGCAACGCGACGCAGGCGGCACTGCACTACCAGCACGTCTACGGCATGCAGCTCGTGGCGTACTCGGGGCCGGAGACCGGCAACCGTGACCACCTCGCCTTCGTGCTCCGGTCGGGTGCCGTGCGGTTCGTGCTCAAGGGCGGGGTCGACCCCGACAGCGGGCTGCTGGACCACCACCGCCGGCACGGCGACAGCGTCGTCGACATCGCGCTCGAGGTCCCCGACGTCGACCGGTGCATCGCCCATGCCCGGCGCCGGGGCGCGACCGTCCTCGAGGAGCCGCACGACAGCACCGACGAGCACGGCACCGTGCGCACCGCGGCGATCGCGACCTATGGCGACACCCGCCACACGCTCGTCGACCGCTCGGCCTACGACGGGCCGTACCTGCCGGGCTACGTGGCGCGCACGTCCGTGGTCGGGCGCCCCGCCGGTGCACCGACGCGGGTCTTCCAGGCGCTGGACCACGTCGTGGGCAACGTCGAGCTGGGGCGTATGGACGACTGGGTCGCCTTCTACAACCGCGTCATGGGCTTCACCAACATGGCCGAGTTCATCGGCGACGACATCGCCACCGAGTACTCGGCGCTGATGAGCAAGGTC
>CAYVGE010000168.1:0-8559 GCA_964450395.1 uncultured Actinomycetota bacterium | reverse complement strand
CGGGCAGGACGTCACCGGCCTGGGACGCAGGGAGCTGCGGGCGCTGCGCCGGCGGATGGCCATGATCTTCCAGGACCCGATGGCGTCGCTGAACCCGCGGCGGACCATCGGCGACACGGTGGCCGAGCCGCTGGAGATCCACGGGCTGCACGAGGGCGGCGAGGCGCGCCGGCGGCGGGTCGGGGAGCTGCTCGAGATCGTCGGCCTGAACCCCGACTATCGCAACCGCTACCCGCACGAGTTCTCCGGGGGGCAGCGCCAGCGGGTCGGCATCGCCCGGGCGCTCGCGTGTGAGCCGGACTTCATCGTCGCCGACGAGCCGATCGCGTCGCTCGACGTCTCGATCCAGGCACAGGTGCTGAACCTGATGGAGCGGCTGCAGGACGACCTCGACCTGACCTACCTGTTCATCGCCCACGACCTGTCGGCCGTGCAGCACATCAGCGACCGCATCGCCGTGATGTACCTGGGGCGGGTCGTCGAGATCGCCGACGCCGGCCCGCTGTCGGACGAACCGAAGCACCCCTATGCGCAGGCACTGCTGTCGGCCGTGCCCATCCCCGACCCGAAGCGCGAGCGGGAGCGTCGCCGGATCATCCTGCAGGGCGACGTGCCGAGCCCGCTCGACCCGCCCAGCGGCTGCAACTTCCGAACCCGTTGCGCCGAGGTCTTCGACCCGTGCGCCACCGTCGACCCGGCGCTGCAGGAGATCGCCGACGGGCACTTCGCCGCCTGCCATCTGTACGGCGTCGAGGGCGAGGAGGTCGAGCGGTCGCCGCACCCCAACCGGGGCGAGGGTGGCGAGGACCTGCTGATCGGCGACCGCTCCGCGGCGGGCGGCTGACGAGCCCGGCCGCGGGGTGCGCGGGCACGACGGCGGGGCGGCGACCGCTTCCTCGACCAGCCGCACGAAGCTGTCGTGGTCGATGCCCGGGAGGTCAGCCGCTCGGGCGCCGGAGCGGGCCCGCGAGGAGGACCGGGCGGCCGTCGAGGCTCTGAGGGCCGGCTGGCCGCAGGCGGTGGCAGGCTCTACCGTTGCGCCGATGCACGACGGACCCACCACCCCCGCGACCCTGGTGCTGGACGGGGCGGGTGTCCCCTGGACCGGACACCCCTACGAGCACGACCCCGAGGCCGAGAGCTTCGGCCTCGAGGCCGCCGAGATCCTCGGTGTCGAGGCGGAGCGGGTGTTCAAGACCCTGCTGGCCGATGTCGACGGCGACCTGGTCGTCGGGATCGTCCCCGTGGTCGCGCGCCTGGACCTCAAGGCGCTGGCGGCCGCGGTCGGCGGCAAGAAGGCGACGATGGCCAGACCCGCCGACGCGGAGCGTCGCACCGGCTACGTGGTCGGGGGCATCAGCCCACTGGGCCAGAAGCGTGCCCACCAGACCGTGCTCGACGAGACCGCCGCGCTGTTCGACACCGTCTTCGTGTCGGGCGGCCGCCGGGGCTTCGACGTCGAGCTGGCGCCGGCCGACCTGGTCCGGCTGACCGACGCGACGACCGCCGACATCGCCCGCTGACCCGCGATCCGCGGGGCACCGCTTCGACCGATGCGCCCCGCCCGACGGGTCGATCCTGCCCCGCATGCGTGGCGACATCGACCCAGAGGCGGCGTGCAGTGCGCGCTGGGTCGATCTTGCCCCGCATGCGTCGCGACATCGACCCACAGGCGGGCGTGCGGCCGCGGACCGTTAGGCGTCGCCGCCGTCGGCCGACCGGTCACCGACCGCACCGGTGCCGGCGGCGCCGAGGTGGCGGGCGTGCCACTCGAGGATCGCGTCGAACCGCTCGACGCGGTGCCGGGGGCTGCCCGAGCGCGACAGCTCGTGGTTCTCGCCGGGGAACACCAGCAGCTCCGCCTCGACGCCGGAGCGGCGCAGCATCGTGAACAGCTCCACGCCCTGCCCCAGCGGGCACCGGAAGTCCTGCTCGGAGTGGATGACCAGCGTGGGGGCGCTGATCCGGTGCGCCATGGCGACCGGGCTGGCCTCCCACAGCGCCGCGGCGTCCACCGGGAGGGTCCGTGCCATGAACATCCGGTCGAAGAACACCCCGATGTCCGACGTGCCGCCGAACGAGATCCACTCGAGCAGCCCGCGTTCGACGATGCCCGAGCGGAACCGGTCGGTGCGCGCCAGCAGCCGCCCGGTGGCGTAGCCGCCGTAGGAGCCGCCCATGACCCCGAGTCGCGCACGGGAGACCTGCGGGAACCGCTCGAGCGCCATGTCGACGGCCGCCTCGAGATCGAGGGTGTCGACCGAGCCGCCGTCGGTCCAGGTGCCGACCACCGCCCGTGCCCACGCACGTCCCCGACCCGACGACCCGCGCGGGTTGATCGCGACGACCGCGTAGCCGGCCGACGCGTAGACCTGGAACTCGTCGAAGAAGCCGAACCCGTACTGCGCCGTCGGACCGCCGTGGATGGTGAGCAGCAACGGGACGTCGTCCTCGACGTCGGGCGGCAGCAGCACCCACGCGTCGATCTCGGCGCCGTCGCGCTCGAACGTGAGGTACGTGGTGTCGACCAGGTCGCCGTCGTCGCGCAGGTCCGCGTTGATCGCCGTGCACCGCTGCTCGTCGCCCTCGACCGACCGCCACAGCTCGCCGGGGTCGGTCAGGGCCGTCGCGGTGAACGCGACCGCGCGGCCGTCCGCTGCAGCCGACACCCCGGTCACCTCGCGGTCGCCGGCGATGACGACCTCCGGATCCCGGTGGGCGGCGAACCGGTGGACGTGCACACGTCCCCGGTCGTGCACCATCGCCAGCACACCGCCGTCGGTGACGACCGGTCCACCTGGCGCGTCGAGCGAGACATCGCGGTCGAGCCCGGCGCTCAGGTCGAGCAGCGCACCGCTCGCGCGGTCGTGCTCGTACAGCCGCGGCGGCCCGGGCCACGCGAACGGCTCGTCCAGGCCGATGACCAGCAGCCGGTCCTCGTCGCGGCAGACCGGGCGGCGCCACAACCCCGAGTCGACGAGCAGCGTCGGCTCGCCACCGTCGACGGCGACCTCGTAGAGCTCCGAGCCGGGGTTGGTCTCGCGGTCGTCGCGCCGCCGCGAGACGAAGACGACCGATCGCCCGTGGGGCCGGAACGCCGGCATCGCCGCGTCGAAGTCGCCGGGGGTGAGGCAGATCGGCGGAGCGTCGCCGTCGGGATCGACGAGCCACAGGTGGCTGCGTCGGTCGTGGATCCAGCCGCCCTCGTCGGCCGTGAAGGGGATCCGGGTGATGCGCCGCGGGCGTCGCGCCCGTTCGTCGTCGTCGAGGTCGGCGACGTCGGGCGTCCGCTCCACGCCCACCACGACGAGCCGTGCGCCGTCCGGCGCCCAGGCGAGGTCGGTGACGCCGAGTGGCAGGTCGGTGACGACCCGTGCCTCGCCACCGTCCAGCGGGAGCACGGCGAGCTGCGGGTGGTCGTCGTCGTCCGGTCCCGTGCGCAGGAAGGCGAGCCGGGAGCCGTCGGGCGACCACCGCGGTGCGGTGTCCCCCGGGCCGTGCGTCAGCTGCCGGGTGCCGACGGCCGGTGACCACAGGTGGATCGTGCGCACGTACCTGTCGTCGTCGAGGTCGGGGGTCGACACGACGACGGCGACCCGTTCGCCGTCGGGATGCACCCGCGGGTCACCGACGGTGTGCAGGCGGCGGAGGTCGGCTGGGCGCATGGCGGTCCGTGTGTCGAGGGTGCTGCGGGACGCTAGCAGCCGGCGTGCGGCGCATCGTCGTCGGGTGGCGGCCCGGTCCCGCCCGCGTCCGTCGAGGGCCGCGGCCTACAATCGACGCTCCGGACTGCGATCGCCGAAACCTGCCCATGACCACGCCCTCGCACCTGCTCACGGTGCTCACGCCGGACCAGACCGGCATCATCGCGGGCATCACCGCGCTGCTCGACGAGCTCGACGTACGCCTGCTCGCGCTCAGCCAGACCGTCGTCCACGATTGGTTCACCGTACTGATCAGCGCCGACGTGCCACCGGCGCTCGACACGGAGGTGCTGCGCGACAAGGTGCAGGCGCAGATCGGTGCCGACGCCGCCGTCACCGTGGTCGCCCACCGGACGGGCCTGTCGGTGGACGTCGCGGGTGACCGCTACGTGCTGACCGCCACCGGGACCGCCCGGGCGGGCCTGGTCCACACGATCAGCTCGATGGTGGCGGCGCGCGGCGGCAACTTCACCGACCTCACCAGTCAGGTCGACGGCGACCAGATCACCATGGTGGCCGAGATCGACCTGCCCGCGGACGTGGCGCTCGATCAGCTGCAGATCGACCTGCGGCACGCGACCACCGCGTCCGGGCTGCAGATCCGGCTGCAGCACCACCGCCTGTTCGTCGCGACCAACGAGATCGCGTTCCGACGCAGCGGGACCTGACCGGCGCCGCGAGCCGGCGGCCTCCACCTCCTCACCGAACGGCCGGGTGCGACCCGATGATCCGAACCGACGCCATCTTCGACACGATCCGGATGTTCCAGGAGGAGCACCTGGATGTCCGCACCGTGACGCTGGGGCTCGACCTGCAGGACTGCTCGAGCCCGGTCGGCCAGCACCTGCGCGACAAGGTGCGCGCCAAGATCGTCGGCCACGCCGGCGACCTGGTGCGCGCGACCGCCGACATCGAGCGGCGCTTCGGCATCCCGGTGGTCAACCGGCGCATCGCCGTCTCGCCGATCGCCGCGGTGGCCGCCGGGCACGGACGCGACGAGCTCGTGCGGATCGCCGCGACGCTCGACGAGGCCGCAGGGGAGGTCGGCGTCGACCTGCTCGGCGGGTTCAGCGCCCTGGTGCACAAGCACTCCACGCCGACGGCCCGGGCGCTGATCGACAGCCTGCCCGAGGCGCTCAGCGGGACCCGGCGGGTCTGCGCCAGCCTCAACGTGGCCAGCACCAGGGCCGGCATCAACATGGATGCCGTGCTCCACGCCGGCCGGACCATCCGCGCGATCGCCGACGCGGACGCCGACGCCCACGGGTTCGCGTGCGCCAAGCTCGTGGTGTTCGCCAACATGCCCGACGACAACCCGTTCATGGCCGGAGCCGTCCATGGTCAGGGGGAGGCCGACGCGGTCGTCAACATCGGGGTCTCGGGACCGGGTGTGGTCAGCCGGGCGCTGCAGCGGCTGATCGGCGAGGCGGGGCCCGACCGCCTGACGCTGGCCGACGTCGCCGAGGAGATCAAGATCACGGCGTTCCGGGTCACCCGCGTGGGTGAGCTCATCGGCCGCGAGCTCGCGCAGCGCCTCGGCGTGGCGTTCGGCATCGTCGACCTCTCGCTCGCGCCGACGCCGAAGGTCGGTGACTCGATCGGCGAGATCCTGCAGGCCATGGGGGTGGTCGAGATCGGCGCCCCTGGGTCGACGGCAGCGATCGCGCTGCTCAACGACGCGGTCAAGAAGGGCGGGGCCTTCGCCAGCAGCAGCATCGGGGGGCTGTCGGGCGCGTTCATCCCCGTGATGGAGGACGCGACGCTGGCGCAGGCCGCGGCCGACGGCAGCCTGACGCTGGACAAGCTCGAGGCGATGACCAGCGTGTGCAGCGTCGGCCTCGACATGGTCGCGATCCCCGGCGACACCCCCGGCGAGACGATCGCCGGCATCATCGCCGACGAGATGGCGATCGGCGTGAGCAACAACAAGACGACCGCCACGCGCTTGATCCCCGTCCCCGGGCGGGCGGCAGGGGAGCACGTCAGCTTCGGCGGCCTGTTCGGTGAGAGCGTCGTGCTCCCGGTCCGCGGCGTCGGCGGCTCGCACGGCTTCGTGGGCTTCGGTGGCCGGATCCCCGCGCCGATCCAGAGCCTGCGAAACTGAACGGGCGCCACGCAGCGGCGTGCCGCCCCAGGCTGACCAGGGAGCCACCCGCATGCAGCAGCAACCGGACGGTGGACGCTCCCGCTTCAAGGAGCTCATCAGCTACGGCGTCTCGGCGCTGATCGGCGCGATCGTGGTCATCGCGCTCGGGCGGGTCACGATCGGCGCGGTGATCGCGGTCGCCTGCCTCGTCTACCTCGCCGTCGTGTGGTTCACGCGGCGACCGGGCGACGGCGGAGGCTGACGGCGCAGCGCCCCGACGCGTCGCTGCGGTGCGAGGCGATGGACGCCGGCGAGGGAGCCTGCTCACGCGCCGGCGCCGTGCTCCCCGAGGATCTCGGCGAGCCGCGCCGGCGCCGACAGCATCGGCCAGTGGCCGGTGTGGATCTCGGAGAAGGTCCAGTCGCCGCCGGCGTAGACGGCGAAGATGCCGGGGTCCTCCGAGGCGAGCGCCGCGCGGATCTGCGTGACCGAGAACCCGCCGTCGCTGCACACGACGACGCCGCGCCGGTACCGCGGCACACCGCCAGACAGCGTGAGCGGCTGCGTGTAGGTACCGAACGGTTGCGGCGTCGCCCGCGCCTCCAGCAGCGCCAGCGCGTCGTCGTCGAGCCCCGCGAGGCTGGCCTGCCGCCCCAGCTGCTCGATGCCGGGGAACGGCAGCAGCCATCCGTCGCCTGCCGCCGCGACGGTCCGCTCGACCTCGGCACGCGCCTCGGGAGGGGAGAAGTCGAGGTGCGCGAAGCCGTCGCCCATCGGGGCGCTGTCGACGTAGACGACCGTCCCGACGCGGGCGGGCCGGCGGTCGGCCGCACCCTCGACGACGATGCCGGCGTAGCTGTGGCCGACCAGCACGACATCGGTCAGGTCCTCGACGTCGAGCACCGCCGTGACGTCGGTGATGTGGGTGTCGAGGTCCACCTCGGGCCGAGCCAGGTGCGCCCGGTCACCCAGCCCGGTCAGCGTCACCGGGTGCACGTCGTGCCCCGACGCCCGCAGCCGCGCCGCCACCGTGGCCCAGGCCCAGCCGCCGATCCACGCACCGCCCACGAGCACGAACGTCGCCATCTCCTGCCCTTCCATCGTCGCGTGGGATCACCATAGGCCCCGAACCTGACAGTTCCTGTCAGGAAGCAGAAGCTAGGGTCGGGGCATGCGCGCAGCGCGGCTCATCCGCATCCTCCTGCTGCTCCAGACCTGGGGCGCGGCCACGGCCGAGCAGCTCGCCGCCGAGCTCGAGGTGTCGGTGCGGACGATCTACCGCGACCTGGCTGACCTCGGCGCCGCCGGTGTCCCCGTCTACGGCGAGCGCGGCGAGGGCGGCGGCTACCGCCTGGTCGGTGGCTACCGGACGAGCCTGACCGGGTTGACGTCCGCCGAGGCCGAGGCGCTGCTGCTCGGCGGCGCCGCGGCGCCGGTGACCGGCGAGCTCGGCATCGGCGGGCTGCTGGCCAGCACCCGCCTGAAGCTGCTGGCAGCGATCCCGCCGGGCATGCGCGGTGTGGCCACACGCGCCGAGGAGCGCTTCCACCTGGACGCCGGCGGGTGGGCACACGCGCCGCGGCGGTCGACCGAGCACGTCGGGACGCTCGCCCGTGCCGTGTGGGAGGACCGCGTGGTGGTGCTGCGGTACCGGCGTGGCGGCGCGGACGCGGCCGTGCGGCGGACGCTGCACCCGTTGGGCCTGGTCCACAAGACCGGGACCTGGTACCTGGTCGCCGCCCATCGGGGCCGGCGGCGCGTGTACCGCAGCGATCGCGTCGAGGCGGTCCGCCTGACCGGCGAGGCCGCCGACCGCCCGGCCGACTTCGACCTGCCGGGCTTCTGGGCGACATGGGAGCGGGAGTACGCCGAGCAACTGCCCACCCTGGCCGTCGACGTCCGCCTCGGTCCGGGCGCGCTGCGGTACCGGGATGCGCTCGGCGCGCTGGCCCCGCGCGAGGTCCACGACGTGGTGGAGGGCACCGACGGGTGGGCCCGCCAGACCCTGGTGTTCGACGCGCCGGGAGTCGCCCGTGCGGCCCTGCTGGCGCTGGCGCCCGAGGTCGAGGTGCTGGCGCCCGCGCCACTGCGCGCCGACCTCGCCGGGGTGGCCGATGAGGTCGCGGCGCGCAACGCCTGACCGACGGGAGGGCCCCGTCGGCACCGGCGGGGCGCCGCTCGGCGCTGTCGCCGGGGCGCCGGGTTGCACCCGCCGCCGCGCGCGCCACAACTAGACTGCACGGCGCCCGCCCCCGGACCCGAAGGGCCGTGAAGTCATGTCCGCGATCGTCGTCGTCGGCACCCAGTGGGGTGACGAGGGCAAAGGCAAGGCCACCGACCTGCTCGCTGACAGCGTCGACTACGTCGTCCGCTACCAGGGCGGCAACAACGCCGGGCACACGGTCATCGTCGGCGACACCACCCTGAAGCTGCACCTGGTGCCGTCGGGCGTGATGTACGACCACGTCACCCCGGTGATCGCCGACGGTGTGGTCATCGACCCCGGGGTGCTCCTGACCGAGCTCGACCAGCTGGTCGACCAGGGCCTCGACACCTCGCGGCTGCGCATCAGCGGCAACGCGCACCTGATCATGCCCTACCACCTCGAGCTCGACCACCTGACCGAACGACACCTCGGGCGCCAGAAGCTGGGCACCACCAAGCGCGGCATCGGGCCGGCCTACGCCGACAAGGCGTCCCGCGTCGGCCTGCGCGTGCAGGACCTGTACGACATGAAGATCTTCCGCCAGAAGCTCGACACGGTCCTGA
>CAYVGE010000167.1:7915-8667 GCA_964450395.1 uncultured Actinomycetota bacterium | reverse complement strand
GTCTTGTATCGCTGCGGCGCCCGACCCGGCTCAACCGCCCACGGACACCCCGATCACCGCCCCGACCCCGTAGGTCACCGCGGCGGCGGCCCAGCCGATCAGCAGCTGGCGGACCCCCGACCGCAGGGCGCTGCGCCCCGTGATCACCGTCGTCGCCGCGCCAAGGGCGAACAGGCCGAGCCCGCTGGCGAGCACCGCGAGCACCGTGGCCGTGCCGCCGGCGGTGAACAGGTAGGGGAGCACCGGCACGATCGCGCCGATCGCGAACAGCACGAACGACGACGACGCTGCGACCATCGGGGAGCCGCCGAGGTCGGCCGGGTCGATGCCGAGCTCCTCGCGGGCCTTGACGTCCAGCGTCGCCTGCCGGTCGGACATGAGGTTGTCGGCCAGCGCGGTGGCCTCCTCCTCGCTGAGCCCCTTGGCGCGGTAGATCAGCCGCAGCTCCTCGCGCTCCTCCTCGGGGAAGGTGTCCAGCTCGTCGGCCTCGATCTCGAGTTGACGTTCAGCCGCCTCGCGGGAGCTCTGCACCGACACCCATTCGCCCATGGCCATCGAGAAGGCGCCCGCCAGCAGGCCGGCGAGGCCGGTGATCAGGATCGTCTCGCTGGCCAGTGAGGCACCGGCGACCCCCATCACGAGGCTGAGGTTCGAGACCAGCCCGTCGTTGGCGCCGAGCACGGCCGCGCGCAGGGCGTTGCCGCCGATCGACCGGTGGCGGCCCTCCAGGCGGGCGATGGCGTCGCCGGGCA
>CAYVGE010000167.1:6736-7905 GCA_964450395.1 uncultured Actinomycetota bacterium | reverse complement strand
GCGGTGCTGGCCGGCGGTCTGCTGGTCGCGGAGGATCCGCGCGTGGGACCGCTCGTCGCCGGGCAGCGTAGTGCCGTGGGCCTCGGGCTGGTCGTCGTACATCCTGCGGCCCTCGCGCTCCTGCTGCGCGATCGACGGCAGCACCCACTGCGGGCCGAACCGGCGGGCGAGGAACACGAGCACCTTCGCCTGCCAGGTGGGGTCGAGGTCGGGCGCCCCGCCGCCGCCCGACCCGGCGAGCTGCTCGGCCCAGAACGCCGCGTGGCGCTCCTCGGTCTCGGCCAGCGACACGTAGAGCCTGGTCAGCTCGGGGTTGTCCTCACCGGCGGCCATGGCCCGGTAGATCGCGGCGCCGTCGACCTCGGCCTGCAGGTTGCGGCGGTAGCGCTCGGTGTCGGCGTGCATCACACCCTCCAGCGGGACCTCAATGATGCGCCACGGCGTACCGCAGGTACAGCTCGCCGTCCTGCTCACAGGCGCCGCGCAGCCGGAGCCTCGCGGGCGGCACGGGCGGTACGGGCGGCACGATGATGCCCGGGCCCTCGGTGCCGGCGACCTGCGGTGCGAGGGTGAGGCACAGCTCGTCGGCCAGGCCGGCCTGCAGCACGGCCGTGTTCAGCACCGGCCCGCCCTCGCAGACCACCCGGGCGATCCCGTGGTCGTCGGCCAGCTGGGCCAGCCCGTCGGCGAGATCGACCCGGTCGTCGCCCGCGACGATCACGCGCCCGACCTCGGCCAGCGCGTCGCGCCGGTCCTTCGGCGAGGACGCGCAGGTCAGCACGATCGTCGGGGTGACCGCCTCGACGAAAAGCCTCGATCTCTCGTCGAGGTCGAGGGATCGGCTGACGACGATCACGGCGGCCGGGGCGTCGCGGCCGTCCCGTCGGCGCCGCTCGGCGAGCGCCTTCGGCAGCCTGTGGGGACCGTAGCCCTCGATGCGCGCGGTGCCGGCGCCGACCAGGATCCCGTCGGCCAGCGCCCGCAGGGCGCGGAAGACCTCGAAGTCCCCGTCGCCGCCGAGCCCGCCCGCCCGCCCCTCGGCGTCGGTGATCCGACCGTCGACGCTGGCGACCATGTTGATCCGCACCAGCCTCGTAGGCTGATCGTCGTCGTACACGTCGTACGGCGCCACGTCGTCGGCGGGGAAGGGCAGCAGTTGGCGCATGGCA
>CAYVGE010000167.1:0-6636 GCA_964450395.1 uncultured Actinomycetota bacterium | reverse complement strand
CGCCGCCGTCGCGTCCGACCGACCCCGCCCCCGGCCCGACGTGGCCCCGCCCGACCGCCTCCAGGCCCTGCGCGGCGCCCTGCTCGCCTGGTTCCGGGCGGAGCACCGCGACCTGCCGTGGCGCGCCACGCGTGACCCGTACCGGGTGCTGGTCAGCGAGATCATGCTCCAGCAGACCCAGGCCGCACGCGTGGTCCCGGCGTACCACGCGTTCCTCGACCGGTTCCCGACCCTCGCGGCGCTGGCGGACGCGCCGACGGCCGACGTCGTCGAACAGTGGCGCGGCCTGGGCTACAACCGCCGCGCCGTCAACCTGCAGCGCGCGGCACGGGCGGTGGTCGAGCGCCACGACGGCGACGTGCCCGAGGACCTCGACGCCCTGCTCGCGCTGCCGGGCATCGGCCCCTACACGGCCCGGGCGGTCCTCGCCTTCGCCTTCGAGCAGCCGGTCGCCGCGGTCGACGTCAACGTGGCCAGGGTCGTGCAGCGCGCCGTCACGGGGCACCCCACCCCGCCCCGGCAGCGCCAGGCCGAGGCCGACGCCCTGGTCACCGCCGCGCCGTGGGAGCTGGCCCAGGCGCTGATCGAGCTCGGCGCGCGCCACTGCACCGCCCGAGCGCCCCGGTGCCCGGCGTGCCCGGTCGCCCGGACCTGTGCCTGGCGGCGCGCGGATGCGCCGCCGCCCGACCCCGGCGCCAGCACCGTCAGCCGGCCCGCGCCGTTCGCCGGCTCGGACCGCTTCCACCGGGGTCGCCTGCTCGACGCGCTCCGTGCCGGACCGGTGCCCGTCGCCGGGCTGGCGGCCGCGGCCCGCACCGACGGTGCGGATCGCGCGTGGCGCGTGGCCGGCGGGTTGGTGCGCGACGGCCTCGCGGCCTGGGTGGGCGATACGCTCGCACTGCCGGAGCGGTCGGGCGGCCCGGCACCGCACGACTCGTGGACGACCGGGATGCCCGGCCTGGACGACGGCGGAGGAACGGCGTGAGCAGCACCACGTTCGACCTGCGGGGCCTGCGCGACCGCGAGCAGCTCACGCGGGTCGGCAGGGATCTGGCGGCGGAGGTCAAGTCCGACGACATCGCGTCGCTCGCCGCAGGGGCGTCGTTCAAGATCGTGCTCGCGCTGTTCCCGGCGCTGCTGGCGGCGGTGGCCATCTTCGCGATCGTGATCGAGCCACAGGACCTGGAGGCGCTGCTCGCCAACCTGCCCGATGCCGTGACCGAGGTCGTCAGCGGCCAGCTCGACACCTTCATCGAGCAGGCGGCGTCGGGCGGCATCGCCATCACCGGCATCCTGATCGGGCTGTGGGCGGCGTCGGGTGCCGCCGCGACGCTCAACAAGTCGCTCAGCCGGGCGTACGACCTGACCGACGACCGCACGTTCGTGGTGGCACGTGCCACCGCGCTCGCGGTCACCGTCGCACTGCTGCTCGCGCTGATCGCCATCGCCGTGCTGCTGGTCGCCGGCGGGACGATCGAGGACCGGGTACTCGGTCAGCTGCCGCTGACCGACACTGCGCGGACCGGCATAGACGTCGCGTCGACGCTCGGCCGCTACCTCGCGGCGATCCTGCTGCTGATGCTGCTGTTCGGGTTCATCTACTGGATCGGCCCCGACTACGATCAGCGGCCCCGCTGGCAGTGGATCACCCCCGGCGCGGCGCTCGCGGTCGTCGCCTGGCTGCTGGCGTCCGCGGGCTTCGGCTGGTACGTCGCCAACTTCGGCAGCTACACGGCGGCCGACTCGCCGTACGGCCCGCTCGGCAGCGCCATCGTGTTCATGCTGTGGCTGCAGCTGTCGATGTTCGCGCTGCTGCTCGGCGCCGAGGTGAACCAGGTGCTGCGGAAGCGGGTGCGCCAGCTGGCCGCTGCCGGGGGCCCGACGGACACGGCCACCGACACCGCAGCGGCTGACACGACGGCTGCCGGGCAGCCGTCGGGCCGCCCGACCGCGGCCGACCGCAGCGGCGGCCGTCCCGGGGTCACCGACGACCCCAAGGTGGCGCCGAGCGCCGCGGGCGCCGGCACGACCCGTGCCAACCGCCCCGGTCGGCCGGGCGCGCACATCCAGTTCGATGCCGACGAGCGGGGCGAGGGCGACGCGCCGGGCGCGTCCGCGCGCTCCCCGTCCGCGCGTCGCCCATCCGGCGGCCGCGCGGCCCACCCGGCGACCCATGGCCGTGCCGTCGGCACCCAGCGCCACGACCGGACGCACACCGGCGCGGGGGGCGACGACCACCGTCCGGCGGGCGGTGGCGGGGACGACCGGCGACGCCTGCCCACGGCCACCGTCGCCGGGGCGGCGGTCGCCGCCGCTTCCGGCCTGGCGGGCCTGATCGGGCTCCTGCGCCGCCTGCGGAACGGATGATCCGGAGCTGGGGGCTGGACAAGTAGCCTGTCGCACGCAACATGGGGGGTAGGTACGCAACATGCGCCACCCGACCACGACGGTGAGCGTGCGTTGACCAGACAGTGCTGCCGCGGCGGCTGACAGGAAAGCTGGGGTGCCGGGTGCCGATCGCCCTCCTGGCCGCGCACTTCATCATCGCAGCGATCGCGCCCGTCGCCGCACGACGTCTCGGACGGCGCGTCTTCTTCCTGTGCGGGCTGGCGCCGCTGGCGACGGTGCTGTGGGCCGCGTCGGTCGCCCCCGGGGTGCTCGAGGGCGAGGCGGTCGAGGCGAGCTTCGGTTGGCTCCCGGCGATCGGGCTGGTGGCCAGCTTCCGCGTCGACGCGTTCGCGCTGGTGATGATCGCCCTGGTCAGCGGCATCGGGACGCTGATCTTCCTCTACAGCGCCTCGTACTTCTCGCACCACGACGGCACCGACCGCGACCTGGGCCGCTTCGCGTCGCGCCTGCTGGCCTTCGCCGGGGCGATGCTCGGCCTGGTGCTGACCGACAACCTGCTGGTGCTCTACGTCTTCTGGGAGCTCACCTCGATCACCTCCTACCTGCTGATCGGCTACGAGGACGAGAAGGGGTCGGCCCGCGCCGCGGCGCTGCAGGCCATCCTGATCACCGCCAGCGGCGGCCTGGCCATGCTGGGCGGGCTGGTGCTGATCGGCCAGGCCGCGGGCACGTACGAGATCTCCGAGATCGTGGCGAACCCGCCGGTCGAGGGCGCCGGCGCCGTCGGGGCGCTGCTGCTGCTGGCCGGCGCGTTCACCAAGTCGGCGCAGGTGCCGTTCCACATGTGGCTGCCCGGTGCGATGGCGGCGCCGACGCCGGTCAGCGCCTACCTGCACTCGGCGACCATGGTCAAGGCCGGCGTCTACCTGGTCGCCCGGATGGCTCCGGCCTTCGCCGAGGTCGCCGGCTGGCGGCAGCTGGTGCTCGGCTTCGGCCTGGCGACCATGCTGTGGGGCGGTGCCCGGGCACTGCGCCAGCACGACCTGAAGCTGCTGCTGGCGTTCGGCACCGTGAGCCAGCTGGGCTTCATGATGGTGCTGCTGGGCGCCGGGTTCGGCGAGGCGACCCACGCCGGTGTGGTGCTGCTGCTGGCCCACGCGATGTTCAAGGCGGCGCTGTTCATGGTCGCGGGCATCGTCGACCACCAGACCCACACGCGCGACATCCGGCGGCTGTCGGGGCTGGGGCAGCGCATGCCGGCGCTGGCGGTCGTCGGGACGGTCGCGGCGATGTCGATGGCGGGCCTGCCGCCGTTGTTCGGCTTCATCGCCAAGGAGGGCGCCTACGAGTCCTACGTGCACGCCGAGCTGGCGTCGCCGTGGGGCCCGGTCGTGCTCGCCGGGCTGGTCGCCGGGTCGGTGCTGACGTTCGCGTACAGCTTCCGGTTCGTCCGCGGCGCCTTCGGCACCCAGCCGTTGGCCAGGCAGCACAAGTGCGTCGGTGCCGAGGCACCGATGCCCACGTGGTCCTTCGTGGCACCCCCCGCCCTGCTGGCCGCGCTGACGATCGCGACGGCCATGGTGCCCGCCAGCGCCGACCACCTGGTCAACGCCGCGTCGCACGCGCTGATCGAGGTCGAGGAGATCCACCTGGCGCTGTGGCACGGCTTCACCCTCGCGCTGTTGCTGTCGGCCGTGACCATCGCGCTGGGTGTCGCCATGGCGGTCTACCGCGAGCCGGTCGCCGAGCTCGGCGAGCGCTACGGCGGCTGGGCCGGCAGCCAGGAGGCCTACCAGGCGTCTCTCAAGGGCCTCAACGTCATCGCCGACCGCGTGACCGCGGTCGTGCAGAGCGGCTCCTTGCCGACCTACCTGGCGGTCATCCTGCTGTCGGCGGTCCTCCTGCCGACCAGCGCGCTGCTGACCCTGCCGGGCGTGCCCTGGCCCACGGCGATCGCCGAGGACGGTGGGCAGCTGGTCGTCGCGGGCGCCATCATCGCGGCGGCGATCGCCCTGGTGCTCAGCAGGCGCCGGTTCACCTCGGTGCTGCTGCTCGGCGCCGTCGGGTACGGCGTGGCGGTGCTGTTCGTCCTGCAGGGCGCGCCGGACCTGGCGCTGACGCAGTTCCTGATCGAGACGCTCGCGGTCGTCATCTTCGTGCTGGTCCTGCGCTTCCTGCCGCCGACGTTCAGCCACCAACGGTGGCGGCTGGGCCAGCTGGCGCGCACGGCCACGGCCGGCGCCGTCGGCGTCTTCGTGTTCTTCATGGCGCTGATCGCCGGCGGCTCGCGGCCGTCGTCGTTCACGCCGGTGTCGGCCGCGTTCCTGGAGCGGTCCTACGAGGAGGCGGGCGGCCACAACGTCGTGAACGTGATCCTGGTGGACTTCCGTGGCTTCGACACCTTCGGCGAGATCACGGTGCTGCTGGTGGCCGGAGTCGGCGTCGCCTCGCTGGTGCTCGCGTCGCTGCGCGACCAGGGCGTCGGTGACGAGGCCGACCGCCTGCAGAAGGGCGACTTCGAGGAGCCCGAGGGTGCGGCCGACGGGGACCGGCGCGACCGTGGCCCCGCGGAGGCCGGCGACGTCGACAGTGCGGCCGGCGGTGTCGGGCAGGTCGACGCGGAGGTGGACCGCTGATGCGCCCCTCACAGATCCTCGACACCGTCACCCGCGCGGCGTTCCCGCCCGTGCTGGTGTTCGCGCTGTACCTGCTGTTCGTCGGGCACAACGCGCCGGGCGGCGGCTTCGTCAGCGGGCTGACCGCGGGGATCGCGGTCGTGCTGCTCTACGCCGGCGGCGGCATCGAGCGGGTGCGCGAGGTCGTCGGCGTCCACTACCAGACCGCGCTCGGTGCGGGGCTGCTGCTGGCCGGAGTGACCGGCCTGGGCTCGCTGCTGTTCGGCGAGCCGTTCCTGACCAGCGCGATCCTGCGGTGGCAGGTGCCGCTGCTGGGCGAGGTGAAGCTCGTCACGGTGCTGTTCTTCGACATCGGCGTCGCCCTGATCGTCGTCGGGCTCGCGCTGGCACTGGTGACGATCCTCGGCGCCTACAGCCGGGACCCGCGGTATGACCCCTCGGCCGTCGACGGCCGGGTCGCGCCCCACGGTGGGACCGGAGGCGACGGACGGGCTGCGCGGCAGCAGGCGTCCGCCGGCGGCACGGGGAGGGACGCATGACGTTCGCGCTCGCACTGGTCGTCGCGGTCCTGTTCGCTGTCGGTGCCTACCTGATGCTCCAGCGGACGCTGACCCGCGTGATCCTCGGGCTCGTGGTCATGGGGCACGGCGCCAACCTGCTCCTGCAGCTCGCCGGCGGCCGTGCGGGTAGGCCCCCGCTGGTCGAGGAGGACAGCCCCACCACCGTCGTCGGCATGGACGGCACCGGGGTGTTCGTCGACCCGCTGCCGCAGGCCCTCGCGCTGACCGCGATCGTCATCTCGTTCGGCGTCACCGCCTACCTGCTGGCCATGGCCTACCGCAGCTGGGTGCTCAACGAGACCGACGAGGTCGAGGACGACCTGGAGGACCGGCGCATCGCCCGCGCCGCGGCGCACGCCGACGACACCGAAGGAGCCCACGGGTGATCGCCCTCCCGATCGCGGTGCCGCTCGTCGCGGCCGCGCTGACGCTGCTGCTGTCGCGCTGGCGCATGGTGCAACGCGTCATCGACGTCGGGACCAGCGCGGCGATGGTCGTGCTCGCGGTGCTGATCCTGCGCGCCGCCGACGCGCGGACCGCGGTCGTCACCCAGCTGGGCGGCTGGGACGCCCCGTTCGGGATCACGCTGATCGCCGACCGCTTCGGCGCGATCATGCTGCTGATCTCGACGATCATGATCTTCGTCGTGCTCGTGTACGCGCTCGGCCAGCTCGACGACGAGCGCGAGTTCGACCTGCACTTCCACCCGATCTACCTGGTGCTGTCGGGCGGCATCGCGGCGTCGTTCCTGACCGGCGACCTGTTCAACCTGTTCGTCGCGTTCGAGGTCATGCTGATCGCCAGCTATGTGCTGATCACGCTGGGCGCCAACCGGGGCCAGATCCGCGCGGGCATGACCTACGTCGTCATCAACCTGCTGGCCTCGACGCTGTTCGTGGCGGCGGTGGCCCTGGTCTACGCCTCGACGGGCACGGTGAACATGGCGCAGCTGGCGGTCCGCCTCGCCGAGCTGCCCGACGGCCTGCGCACGGCGCTGGGCTACCTGCTGCTGGTCGTCTTTGGCGTCAAGGCGGGCATCTTCCCGCTGTTCTTCTGGCTGCCCGACTCGTACCCGACCGCGCCGGCGCCGG
>CAYVGE010000166.1:0-8692 GCA_964450395.1 uncultured Actinomycetota bacterium | reverse complement strand
GCGCCATCTTCGTGGGTCGCGACACCCCCGTGGCGCTCGGTGACTACTGTGCCGGTCCGAACCACACGCTGCCGACCGGCGGGACCGCCCGGTTCGCCGGCGGCCTGACCACCGCCGACTTCGTCGTGCGCGTCAACTGGGTGGAGTACGGCCGCGACGCCCTGGCCGACCTGTACCCGGTGGTCGATGCGCTCGCCGCCGCCGAGGACCTCCCCGCGCACGCCGCGGCGGTGCGGGCGCGCCTCGACGGCACGCACGTGGCCACCGACACGGGTGTGACCGCGGAGGCGGCCGGTGACCGTTGACCGCACCGGCGGTGCGCGGGTACCCGTCAGGGACGACCTGGCCGGCACCGAGCCCTACGGCGCACCGCAGCTCGACGTCGCGGTGCGCCTGAACACCAACGAGACGCCCTACCCGCCGCCTCCCGTGTTCTTCGAGCGCCTCGCCGCCCGGCTGTCCGACCTGCCGCTGCACCGCTACCCGGACCGCCGCGCCACGGAGCTGCGGGCGGCGTTGGGTGCGCGGTTCGGCCGGCCGGTCGAACAGGTCTGGGCGGCGAAGGGGTCCAACGAGGTCCTGCTGCAGCTGTTCCAGGCCTACGGCGGCCCCGGCCGACGGCTGCTGCTGACGTCGCCCGGCTACTCGGCGCACCCCTTGATCGCCCGCGCGGCGTCGACGGAGGTCGTCGAGGTACCGCTCGACGCCCACTTCGGGCTCGACGCCGCGGCAGCCACCGACGCCGCCAAGCGCGCCGACGCCCACCTGATCTGCGTCGCGAGCCCGCACAACCCGGCCGGCACACTGGTCATGCCCGACGTCGTGCGGGCACTGCACGACGGCAGCGACGCGCTGATCGTGGTCGACGAGGCCTACATCGAGTTCGCCGACCTCAAGGCCAGCGCGGTGCCGCTGCTCGACGAGCTCGACCGCCTCGTCGTCTGCCGCACCTTCTCGAAGGCCTGGCGGCTGGCGGGGCAGCGCCTGGGCTACCTCCTGGCACCGCAGTGGGTGGTCGACGACCTGCGCAAGGTGCGGTTGCCGTACCACCTCGACGCCATCACCCAGCAGGCCGGGCTCGTCGCGCTCGAGCTGGCCGACGCCATGACGGCGCACATCGCCGGGATCGTCGACGAGCGCGACTGGCTGCACGCGCGCCTCGCCGAGGTGCCGAGCCTGCGGCCGTACCGGTCGCACGGCAACTTCATCCTGGTCCGCGCTGCCAGGGAGGGGCTGTTCGACCGGCTGCTCGAGCGCGGCGTGCTGGTCCGTGACTTCTCGTCGAAGCCGGGCCTGGAGCGCTGCGTGCGGATCACCGTGGGCACCCGTGCCGAGCACGAGGGCCTGCTGCGGGCACTGCACGACCTGACCCTGGCCTGACCCGGCGCCCGACGGCGCGGACGCCCGTCAGACGACCGGGTGACGATGCCCTCCACCAGCCAGCGCAGCGCGTCGGCCATCGTCAGTCGACCACCACGGTCACGTCCGTGAAGCCGAGGGACGTCAGGAGGGTGCGCAGCATGGCCTCGGTGTTGCGGTCGGCCAGGTCGACGAGGCCGCTGTCGGCTGCCGCGCGCTCCAGGCGCCGCTCCGCCAGCTGGTAGAGCTCCTGCTCGCTGGTGGGCGTGTCACTGAACAGCCCGGCCAGCCGGTCGAGCAGGCCGCGCTCGCGGCTGAACACGTAGCTGCGGTCGGGATCGACGCGGGCCTCGGTGAGCCGGGCGCCCGGCAGGCGGAGGGTGACGCGCTCGCGGGCGTCGTCGACGGTGACCGCGTCCTCGTCGAGGTCCGACAGATCCACCGCGGCGTCGACGGTGCCCATGGCCACGAACAGCGTCCGCTCACCGGCGATCTGGCGCGGCAGGTTGCGGACCGTGTCCTCGGTGTCGACGATCACCTGGAACTCGCCGGTGGCGGCGTGGTACTCCGACAGGTCGCGCAGCGCCAGCAGGACGGCCGGCTGGGTGCGGTCGACGGACTGGCGGTCGAACGGGTCGAAGCCCGAGACGAGTCGCCCGACCAGCAACAGCACGACCAGCACGCCGCCGAGCAGCACCAGCCCGGCCGCCAGCAGCCAGCGCCCGACGGTGGACCGCGCGGCGGGTGCCGCCGGCACCGGCCGGGTACGGTCCTGGCGCGGTGGCGGCGTGTCGACGCTCATCGCTGCTTCCCAACCCCTCGTTCGCCTACCCTGTCCGGCGACGACCATCCAGCGCAAGGGACCGCTGCCCGTGACCCGCACCGCTTCGCTGCACCGCATGACCGGCGAGACCGACGTGCAGATCGCCGTCGACCTCGATGGTACCGGAGCCACGGCCATCCGGACGGGCGTGCCCTTCTTCGACCACATGCTGTCGCAGCTCGGGCGCCACGGCCGGATGGACCTGCAGATCGAGACCGACGGCGACGTCGAGGTCGACGCCCACCACACCGTCGAGGACAGCGGCATCGCCCTGGGCGGAGCGATCGCCGAGGCGCTGGGTGACAAGGCAGGGGTCGAGCGGTTCGGCGACGCCACCGTGCCGATCGACGAGGCGCTGGTGCGGGTCGCGGTCGACCTGTCGGGCCGCCCCTACCTGGTCTACGAGGCGACGACCCCCGTCGAGCTGATCGGCACCTACGAGTCGTCGCTGACGAAGCACTTCTTCGAGGCGCTCGTCGCCAACGCCGGGCTCACCCTGCACGTCCACAAGCTGTCCGGCGGCAACAGCCACCACATCCAGGAGGCCGTCTTCAAGGCCGTCGCGGTGGCGCTGCGCCGCGCCGTCGCCGTCACCGGCGCGGGCGTCCCCTCGACGAAGGGCGTGCTGTGAGCGCCCCGCGCGGCGACGGCCGGGTGCGCGCGGCGGTCCTGAACTACGAGGCCGGCAACGTCCGCTCGGCGCAGCGCGCGCTGCAGCGGGCCGGCGCCGACGCGGTGATCACCGGTGACGATGGTGAGGCGGCCGACGCCGACCTGCTGGTGGTTCCCGGTGTGGGGCACTTCGGCCAGTGTGCGCGCCACTTCCGCGCCGCGGGCCTCGAGGCGCTCGTGCGCCGCTGGCTCGAGGCCGGCCGGCCGCTGCTCGGCATCTGCGTGGGCATGCAGATCCTGTACGCCGGCAGCGACGAGGACCCCGCAGCGGAGGGCCTGGGCGTGCTGCCCGGCCGCGTCCGGAGGCTTCCCGGCGACGTCGTGGTCCCGCACATGGGCTGGGACGTCGTGCGGGTCGTCCGTGACGACCCCGCCGTCGCAGGGCTCGACGGGCGCCGCTGCTACTTCACCCACAGCTACTACGCCGAGCCGGCCGACGACGCCCACGTCGTCGCCGTCTGCGACTACGGCCCGGGCTTTCCGTGCGTGGTGCGCACCGGCTCGGCGCTGGGGCTGCAGTTCCACCCCGAGAAGTCGTCGGACGTCGGCGCGCGGGTCCTGCGGGACCTGGTCGCCGCCGTGGCCGCCGGCCAGATCACCGCGGAGGCCAGCTGATGCAGACCAACGGCGCCACGCCGACCACCGACCTGCGGCTGCTGCCGGCCGTCGACATCCGCGACGGCCGGGCGGTGCGCCTGGTGCAGGGCCGCGCCGACGCCGAGACCGTCTACGACGACGATCCGGTGACCGCCGCGCGCCGCTGGGTCGACCAGGGCTCGCCGTGGCTGCACGTCGTCGACCTCGATGCCGCGTTCGAGGGTGACCCGCGCAACCGCCACCTGATCGCCGACATCTGCGCGGCCACCGGCGCGCGGGTGCAGGCGTCGGGTGGCATCCGCACGCTCGACGACATCGACGCGTCGATCGGCTACGGCGCCGCCCGGGTCGTCATCGGGACGATGGCGCTGGAGGATCCCGGCTTCGTCGGCGCCGCCCTCGAGCGGCACGGTGACCGCATCGTGGTCGGCCTGGACGCCGACGGCACGACCCTGCGGGCGCGGGGGTGGACGACCGAGGGTGGTGACCTGTTCCGGGCCATCGAGGTGTTCACCGCCATGGGCGTGGGGCGCTTCGTGTTCACCGACATCGCGCGCGACGGCATGCTCGGCGGGCCCAACCTCGACCGGCTGGCTGCGGTCGCGGACGCCACCTCGGCGCGGGTCACGGCCAGCGGCGGGGTCAGCTCGCTGGAGGACCTCCAGCGGCTGGCGGCGGTGCACCCGCGCGTCGACGAGGTCGTCGTCGGCAAGGCGCTGTACGCGGGCCGGTTCTCGGTGGCCGACGCGCTGGCCCTCGTGGGTGGTCCGGCGTGACGCTGGCGGTCCGGGTCATCCCGTGCCTCGACGTGACCGCCGGGCGCGTGGTCAAGGGCATCAACTTCGTCGACCTGCGCGACGCCGGCGACCCGGTCGAGCTGGCGGCGACCTACGACGCCGAGGGCGCCGACGAGCTGGTGTTCCTCGACATCACCGCGTCGTCGGACGACCGCGACACCATCTACGAGGTCGTCCGCGCCACCGCCGACCAGGTGTTCATCCCGTTGACCGTCGGCGGCGGGGTGCGCAGCGTCCACGACGTGCGGCGCCTCCTGCTCGCCGGGGCCGACAAGGTCGCGCTGAACACCGCCGCCATCGCCCGCCCCGGCCTCATCACCGAGGCCGCGCAGGCCTTCGGCTCGCAGTGCGTGGTCGTCGCGGTCGACGCGCGGCGGCGCGGTGACGGCGACGGGTGGGAGGTCACCACGCACGGTGGCCGGCGCGCCGTCGACCTCGATGCGGTCGCGTGGGCGGCCGAGGCCGCCCGGCGTGGCGCCGGCGAGATCCTGCTGACCTCCATGGACCGCGACGGCACCAGGGCGGGCTTCGACACCGGGCTGCTCGCGGCGGTCACCGCCGCCGTGCCGGTCCCCGTCATCGCGTCGGGCGGCGCAGGCACCGCCGAGCACATGGCCGAGGCGGTGACCACCGGCGGCGCGTCCGCGGTGCTCGCCGCGAGCATCTTCCACTTCGGCGAGCTGCGCATCGACGACGTCAAGCGGACGATGGCCGACGCCGACATCCCCGTCCGCCGCCGCGACCCCGCCGGCGCCTGACCCGCCCGCCGCAGCCGCACCGCCGGCGCACCCGGGTGCGGTCGCTGCGGCGCGAGGGACGGCGGTCGCCGCCAGGCACCGGCTGGTAGCGTTGCGCTTCCATGGACCCCTCTCGCCTGCGCTACGACGAGCAGGGCCTCATCCCGGCGATCGTGCAGCAGCACGACACCGGTGAGGTCCTGATGATGGCGTGGATGTCCGCCGACACCGTCCGCGACAGCCTGCGGACCGGCGAGACCGTGTTCTGGTCGCGCAGCCGCGGGCAGCGCTGGCACAAGGGCGCGACCAGCGGCAACACGCAGAAGATCGTCGAGGTGACCGCCGACTGCGACGCTGACGTCCTGCTGGTCCGGGTCGACCAGCAGGGGAGCGGAGCGTGCCACACCGGTGCGCGCAGCTGCTTCCACCACGCCCTGGAGGTGGGCGATGGCTGAGCTGTACCGGCCGACGCGCGACGGGTTCCTGGCCATGGCCCGACGCTCCGCCGTGGTGCCGGTCTGGCGCGAGGTGCTGGCCGACCTCTACACGCCGCTGGGCGTCTACGACCGGCTGCGCGGCGACGGCCCGACGTTCCTGCTCGAGTCGGTCGAGCAGGGCGAGCGCTGGGGTCGCTACTCGTTCATCGGTCGCGACCCGATCCTGTCGATCCGCGCCCGCGGCGGCGAAGTGATGGTCACTGGCGACCTCGGTGGCGCCATCGCCGAGGCTGCCGCCACGGGGGACGTGCTGCGCACCGTCGACGCGGTGCTGGCGCGGCTCGCGGTGCCGCGCGACCTCGTGGGCGAGGACATGCCGCCGCTGTTCGCGGGTCTGGTCGGGTACCTGGGCTACGACGTCGTGCGCTGCATCGAGGACATCCCCGAGACCGGCACCGACGACCTCGGCCTCGACGACGTGCGCCTGGACCTGCCGGGCCACATGGTCGCGTTCGACCACCTGCGCCAGCGCCTGGTCGTGGTGACGAACGTGGTCGTGGGCGACGACCCCGCGGCGCAGTACGACCGCGCGGTCGCCGAGTCCGAGGCCCTGGTCGCGCGCCTCGACACCCCGCTGGCGGCCCCGCCGGTCGCGCCGCCGCAGGCGGTCACGGTCGCCGACGCCGCGGCCAACATGACCCGCGACGGGTACGAGCGGTCCGTGCGCATCGCCAAGGAGCACATCGCGGCGGGCGACGCCTTCCAGGTCGTGCCGTCGCTGCGCTTCCGGCTGCGCACCGCCGCCAGTGCGGAGGCCATCTACCGCGTCCTCCGGGTCATCAACCCGTCGCCGTACATGTACCTGCTCGACTGGCCCGACCAGCAGATCGTCGGCTCGTCGCCCGAGACGCTGATCAAGCTGTCGGGCCGCACCGCGTCGACCTGGCCGATCGCCGGCTCCCGGCCACGCGGAGCCACGGCGGAGCGGGACGCCGAGCTGGCCAAGGACCTGCTGGCCGACGACAAGGAGCGCGCCGAGCACGTGATGCTCGTCGACCTGGCCCGCAACGACCTGGGGCGGGTCAGCGACATCGGCAGCATCACCGTCGACCCCTTCATGGAGGTCGTCCGCTACAGCCACATCATGCACCTGTGGTCGGGGGTCGCGGGCACCCTGCGCGAGGACGTCTCGGCGGTCGACCTGGTGCGCGCGACCTTTCCGGCGGGCACCCTCAGCGGGGCGCCGAAGGTGCGCGCGATGGAGCTCATCGACGACCTCGAGCCGACGCGTCGGGGCGTCTACGGCGGCGGGGTCGGCTACTTCTCGCTGCGCGGCGACGTGGACCTGTGCATCGGCATCCGCACGCTGGTGCTGCGCGACGGCGACGCGTTCGTCCAGGCGGGCGCCGGCGTCGTCGCCGACAGTGACCCGGCGCGCGAGTACGAGGAGTGCCGCACCAAGGCGATGGCGCTGCTCGCGGCCGTGCGCGCCGCTGAGCGGTTCGATGACGCCCCCCGCTGAGCCACCCCACGCCGGCCGTCCGCCGGCCGGCCGGCACCGCGCCGGCACCGCCGGGCCGCTGCTGGGTGTCGCGTGCGCGCTGCTGCTGCTGGGAGCCGCCGCCGCCTCGTGGGTCGACCAGCCGGTCGCCCGCTCCGTCGGCGACGTGGCGGTCGCCGCCACCCGCGCCACGCCGGGCATGGAGCTCAGTCCCCTGACCGCGGTCGCGTCGCTCGCGGGCGTCGGGTGCTGCCTCGCGCTGCTGCTGGTCCGCGGTGCCGCCCGGCGGATCGTGGCGCTGCTGGCGGGCGCCGCCGGGGTCGTCGCGGTCGTCGCCGTGTCGGTGGGCATCTCCCGTGCCCTCGCGGTCGACGGTGCCGTGTCGCTCGCGCCGTGGATCGCCCTCGCCGCGGCCGCCGGGATGCTGGCCGCCCCCCTCGCCGGGTTCGGGCGGCCCGGTCGACGGCTGCCGGCGCGCTACGACGTCGCCGCGGAGCCCGGCGACGACGAGTGGCGGATCGCGGTCGACCCCGACGGGGCCGACCGGTCGGATGGCGTCGGTCCGCGCGACGGTGACGCGAGCTACCCTGAGTGACGAGGTGACGGGACAACCGCAGGTGGAGGCGGACGGGTGAGCAGCTTCCTGGCGCGCGTGTGCGCCGAGGCGGTCGAGCGGGTCGCCGCAGCCGCCGCCGTCGAGCCCCCGGCGCGGCTGCGTGAGCGCGCGCTCGCCGCGCCGCCGCCACCCTCGTTCGGTGCCGCCCTGGCCGGCGGGATCATCGCCGAGGTCAAGCGCGCCAGCCCGTCGCGGGGCGTCATCGCCGCCGACCGCGACGCCGCCGCCCAGGCCCGCGCCTACGCCGACGGCGGGGCCGCGGCCATCAGTGTGCTGACCGAGCCGGCGCACTTCCACGGCAGCCTCGAGGACCTGGCGGCGGTCGCCGGTGCGGTCCACGTGCCGCTGCTGCGCAAGGACTTCGTGGTGGACCCCTACCAGCTGTACGAGGCGCGCGTCGCCGGCGCCGCCGCGGTGCTGCTGCTCGTCGCCGCGGCCGACGACGCGCAGCTGGCCGACCTGGCCGCGACCGCGGTGGAGGCCGGGGTCGAGGTGCTGATCGAGACCCACTCCGCCGCGGAGGTCGAGCGTGCCGCCGCACTGCTGGCCGGCCTGCCGACGGTGCCCGCCCCCGTCGTCGGCGTCAACGCCCGCGACCTGGGGCGCCTGTCGGTCGACCGCCGGGTGTTCGCCGAGCTGGTGGACGCGCTGCCCGACGGCGCGGTCATCGTCGCCGAGAGCGGCGTCACCGGCCCCGACGACGTCTCGGCGTACGTGCGCGCCGGGGCCGACGCCGTGCTCGTCGGCGAGCACCTGATGGTCGCCGACGACCCCACCGCGGCCACGGCCGAGCTCGTCGAGGCGGCCCGGACGACCCACGACGTGGCGCAGTCCCTGACCGACCCAGTCTGAAGGATCCAGCAGTGTTGGACGACGCGGCCGTGCTCGACGGCCACTACGGGCGCTTCGGCGGACGGTTCGTCCCCGAGGTGCTGACCACGACGCTCGACGAGCTCGACGCCGCCTTCGCCAGCGCGCAGGCCGACGAGTCGTTCCACGCCGAGATGGACGCGCTGCGCCGCGACTACGGTGGGCGGCCGACGAAGCTGTACCTCGCCGAGCGGTTGACGGCGCACGCCGGCGGGGCGCGCATCTACCTCAAGCGCGAGGATCTGGCCCACACCGGCAGCCACAAGCTGTGCAACGTGCTCGG
>CAYVGE010000165.1:0-8696 GCA_964450395.1 uncultured Actinomycetota bacterium | reverse complement strand
TCGGGCGGCGCGCCGTCGATGCTCGACAGCTCGGTGGTGTCGATGCTGATCACCGACTTCAGCAGCCCCTGCGTGTAGGGGTGCCGGGGGTCGGTGAACACCTGCTCGACCGGCCCGATCTCGACGATCCGGCCGGCGTACATGACCGCCACCCGGTCGCAGGTCTCGGCGACGATGCCCAGGTTGTGGGTGATCAGCAGCAGGCCGACGTGCTCGTCGCGCCGCAGCCGGTCGAGCAGGTCGAGGATCTGAGCCTCGACGATCACGTCGAGCGAGGTGGTCGGCTCGTCGGCGATGATCACCGACGGCGACAGGACCAAGGCCAGCGCGATCATGATGCGCTGGCGCATGCCGCCCGAGAACTCGTGGGGGTAGTCGTTGATGCGCGTGGGCGGGATGCCCATCTGGCGCAGGGCCGCGCGGCCCATCTGCCGCGCCTCGTCCTTGTCGACGTCGGGCTGGTGGGCGCGGATGGTCTCGACGAAGTGCGACGAGATCTTCATCACCGGGTTCAGCCGGCTCATCGGCTCCTGGAAGACCAGCGCCAGCTCCTCGGAGCGCACGCGCCGCAGTGACCGCCGGTCCAGGCCGATCAACTCGCGGCCGTCGAGCTCGACGCTGCCGCCGATCGCCGCGCCTGGTGGCAGCAGCTGCAGCAGGCCGCGGCCCAGCGACGACTTGCCGCAGCCCGACTCGCCGACCAGGCCGAGGCTCTCGCCGGGCGCCAGGTCGAAGCTGACGCCGTCGACGGCGGCCAGCGACCCCCGGGCGGTGCCGTAGGAGACGCGCAGGTCGCGCACCTGCAGGGCCGGGGCGTCGGCGGCGCCGGGGGCCGGTGCGGCGGTCACTGCCCACCCGCCGGGGTGGGTGCCTCGACCGAGCCCTCGTACGCCTGGGTGCGCAGCAGCGGGTTCACGATGTCGTTGAGCCCCTCGCCGACCAGCGTCAGCCCGACCACCAGCGTGGTGATGGCCATGCCGGGGAAGAAGGCGGTCCACCAGAAGCCGCTGACCACATCGGTGATCGCCCGTGCCACGTCCAGGCCCCACTCGGCGGCGGGGTACTCGATGCCGAAGCCCAGGAAGCCCAGTGCCGCCAGGGTCAGCACGCCGTCGGCGGCGTTCAACGTGAAGATGACCGGCACGCTCTGGATGACGTTGAAGAAGACGTAGCGGCCGATCACGACGCGGGGCGACGCGCCCATCGAGCGCGCCGCCTCGACGAACGTCTCCTCCTTCACCGACAGCGTGTGGTTGCGGATCACCCGGAAGTACTGCGGGATGTAGGTCGCGCCCACGGCGATCGCGGCGGTGGGCACCCCCGGGCTCATGTACTGCTGCAGCACGAAGGCGAAGATGATCGCCAGGATCAGTGGTGGGAACGCGTACACGGCGTCCATCAGGAAGACCAGGAACCGGTCGAGCCTGCCGCCGTAGTAGCCGGAGAACAGCCCGAGCGGCACCCCGAGGCCCATGGCGACGACGGTGGACAGCACGATCACGCCGAAGGCGATGCGCGCACCGTGGATCACGCGCGAGAGCACGTCGAAGCGCGCCGACGTCGTGCCGAACGGGTGGGCGGCCGAGGGCGGCGCGCGGCGGGGGATCTGCTCGTCGCCGAACTCGGGCTCGCCGTCCTCGTCGACGCCGACCTGGATGCGGTACTGGTCCTCGCCGTAGGGGGCGATCGTGTCGGCGAAGATCGCCATCATCAGGAACGCGCCGGTGATCAGGACCCCGGAGACCACGAAGCCGCGGGCCATGCGGTTCGCCCCGTACCAGGGTCGCATGGCGTGGGAGATCCGGGCGCGCAGCCCGGTCCCGCGGTCGGCCGGCGGCGTGTCGGCGACGTCGTCGCCGGCGGGTGGCGGTCCGGCGGCCTGCGTGCCGGTCCCGTCCCCGCCCGCCGGCTCGCTGCCGCTCGCCCTCACGCTCTGGTCCCCGCCCCCCGGCTCGCTGTCGCTCGCCCTCACCCTCGGGTCCCCACCCCCCGGCTCGCTGCCGCTCGCCCTCACCCCGGCCATCAGTACCGCACCCGCGGGTCGACGATGCCGTTGACGACGTCGATCAGCAGGCTGACGACGAACACGACGAGCGCGAAGAACGTCGCGATGCCCTGTGCCGCGGCGTAGTCACGGGCGCGGACGAAGTCGACGAGCGCGCTGCCCAGGCCGGGCCACGAGAACGTCGTCTCGGTCAGCACCGCGCCGCCCAGCAGCAGCGCGGACTGCAGGCCCATGATCGTGATGATGGGGATCAGCGCGTTGCGGAACGCGTGCTGGAACAGCACCCGGTTCTCCGACACGCCCCGGGCCCGGGCCGACTCGACGTAGTCCGAGCGCAGGGTCTGGAGCATGTTGACGCGCACCATGCGGATGAACACGCCGCCGATCAGCAGGCCCAGCGTGACGCCGGGCAGGACCAGGTGCTCCAGCGCGCCGAAGAACAGCTCGCCGTTGAGCGTGATGATGCCGTCGAGCAGGTAGAACCCGGTCGGGGCGTCGGCGACGGTGCGCGCCGACAGGCGGTTGCCGGTCGGCAGCAGGTCCAACCGGTTGGCGAACAGCAGCTGCGCGAGGATGCCCGTCCAGAACACCGGGGCGGCGTACACCACGATGCCGAGCAGGCGCCCGCCGATGTCGAACCCGGTGTCCCGGCGCTGGGCCGAGAACGCCCCGACCAGCACGCCGAGCACGATGGCGACGATCAGTGCGAAGACCGTCAGCTCGACCGTCGCGGGGAAGCGGTCGGCGACGATCTGGGTGACGCTGCGCGGGTCGGTGATGGGGTCACCGAGGTCTCCGCGGACCAGGTCGCCCAGGTACCGCCCGTACTGGACGATGATCGGGTCATCGAGCCCCGCGGCCTCGCGCGCCCGCTCGATGCGGTCGGGGGTGGCCCGGCCGCCGAGCGCCGCCACCACCGGGTCACCCGGTGCCACGCGCAGCAGGACGAACAGCGCCGTCAGCAGGGTGAACAGGAACAGCGGTGCCAGCAGCAGCCGGGTCAGCAGGTAGCGCCGGAGGCCACTGCGACCGGCGCCACCTGATGCCATCCGCGTTCGTCTCCGCTAGGCCGGCCTCAGCCCTCCTTGGACAGGACGTAGAACCAGAGCTGCTGTGCCGGCGTCAGGGTGTCCTCGACGCCCGTGACCGAGTCGGCGTGGTAGACGGTCTGCCCCTCCTCGTACAGCGGGATGTAGGGCATGTCCTCGGCGGCCTTCTCCTGGATCTGGTCGAAGATCTGCGCGCGCTCGTCGGAGCCGACCTCTGCCGTCTGCTCGTCGCGGATCAGCTGCTGCATCTCCTCGTCCTGGTAGTACGGGATGTACGCCCCGCCGTAGAACGGGTCGATGTAGGCGTCGGGGTCGATGTAGTCCGGGTACCAGCCCAGCAGGTACGCGCTGTACGTGCCGGTCGTGGTGTTGTCGGAGTACTCCGCCGCCCAGTCGGCGCTCTGGGTGGTCACCTCGAAGCCGGCCTCGTTCAGCGAGCGGGCGATGGTCTCGGCCACGTCGGCCTCGGTGTCGCCGTACTTGTTGAGCGGGTACCACAGCTCGATCTGGGTGCCCTCGGGCACCTCGGCATCGATGCCCTCCATGTACTCCGGCGCGTACACGTCGTAGGTGCTCGGGATCATCGAGTACAGCGGCGAGCCGGCGCCCTCGAAGACCTCGTCGATGATCCGCTGACGGTCGATCGCCGCCGACATCGCCCGCCGCGTCTCGGCGTCGGCGTAGGGGTCGGCCGTCACGTCGAGCACGATGTAGCGGATGCGACCGCCGTCGGTCTGGGCGATCGAGATGCCGTCCTCCTGCTCGAGCGACGCGCGCTCGGCGGGGGCGAACTCGTTGTAGTTGAGGTCGATCTCGCCCGCCGCCATGGCGTTGCGCATCTGGGCGGTCTCCTCGAAGAACTGCACCTGGACCGTGTCGATATCGGGTGCCTCGCCCCAGTAGTCGTCGTACGCCTCCAGCGTCATCGACTCGCCGGGGGTGTAGTCGGTCAGCTCGTAGGGACCGGTGCCGACGATCGTCTCGTCGTTGATGAACTCCTCGGCCTCGCCCGCCGACGGCTCGTCGAGCGCCTGATCCGGCGTGGTGTAGGCGTCGCCGTCGCTCGGCAGGATCGTCGCGACCGTGTAGTTCAGCCGCGACAGGAACGTCGCGTTCGGCTCCGAGAGCGTGATGACGACCTCGTAGTCGTCGGGGGCCTCGATCGACTCGATGCCGTCGAGCAGGAACGCGGCGCTCTCGGGGTGGCTGATGTTCGCCACCCGCTCCAGCGACCACTTGACGTCCTCGCTGGTGAAGTCCGAGCCGTCCTGGAACGTCACGCCCTCGCGCAGCGTGAACGTGTAGGTCAGCCCGTCGTCGGAGATCTCCCACTCCTCGGCCAGGCCGGGACCGATCTCGCCGCTCTCCGAGTCGAACTCGACCAGGCGGTTGGTCGTGTTGAACAGGATGTTCGACGCGAACAGCTCGTAGACGACCGCCGGGTCCAGGTGGCTGGGCACCTCGGTCGCCCCGACCACCAGGGTGCTGGGGTCGCTGGCCGCGGCAGCCTCGGTGCCGCCGGCCCCCTCGGTGCCGCCCCCGGTCTCGGTGGCGGTGCTGCCGCTGCCGCATGCCGCGGCGACGAGGGCCAGCAGGGCCAGCAGGGCCACCAGGTGGCGCTGCCGCAGGAACCGGATCTCGGACACGATCGCTCCTCGCATGACGACGGGACGTACGACCGACGATCGCGGTCGTACAACCAAGGTGTAACCGCTCGGTCAGCCGTTGGCAAGACGTCGGTGGCGCGGTGCGGGGCGTGCGTCCGGTGGTCAGGGGACGCCGGCCACAGGCGGCCCCACGGGTCGGCGCCGATAGAGTACGGGGGATGCCTCGATCGACCGCACCCATGCCATGACCCCGCTGTTCACGCCCGACCAGGTCCGGCAGATGGATCAGCGGACCATCAGCGCCGGCACGCCGTCGCCGGCGCTCATGGAGCGCGCCGCGGGCCACCTGGCCCGGGCCGTGCTGGCCGTCGCCGGTCGTGCCTACGGGACCCGGGTGGCGCTGCTGTGCGGCAAGGGCAACAACGGCGGTGACGGCATCGCCGCCGCCCGCCACCTGCGCCGGGCGGGGGCGTGGCCGGTCGTGCACCTGGTCGCCGACCCCGGCGACCTGTCCGACGACGCCGCCGCCCAGCTGCGGCGCTGGCGGGCCGTCGGCGGGCGCCTGGCCAGCGACCTCGACGATGTGCTGGTCGGCGCCGACGTCGTCGTCGACTGCCTGCTGGGCACTGGCGCCACCGGCGCGCCGCGATCGCCCTACGACGGCGTCATCGACCGGATCAACGCCCACCCGGCACCGGTCGTCGCCTGCGACCTGCCGTCGGGCGTCGACGCGTGGACCGGCGCGGTCGAGGCGCAGGCCGTCTCGGCCGACCTCACGCTCAGCCTCGGCGCCAACAAGCGCGGGCTGGCGCTGTGGCCGGCGCGGGCGCACGTCGGCGAGCTGCGGCTCGGCGAGATCGGGGTGCACGACCCCGCGCGGGACCGGCCGGCGGCCCACCTGTTGGAGCGGGGCGACGTCGGCACGCTCCTGGCCGAGCCGGGGGCCGACGGCGACAAGCGCCAGCGGGGCGTGGTCGTCATCGTCGCCGGGTCCGACGACATGTCCGGTGCGGCGGTGCTGTCGGCGCGGGGCGCGCTGGCGGCGGGCGCCGGGCTGGTGACGGTCGCGACGACCACGCTGGCCCGCCACTTCGTCGCACCCAACGTGCCCGAGGCCATGACCGTCGACCTGCCCACCGACGACCCGGACAGGGCGTTCGAGCGCATCGCCGCCGTCTGCGAGCGGGCGGACGCGCTGGCGATCGGACCGGGCGTCGGCCACGACGACCCGCGCGTCGAGCTGGTGCGCCGGTGCGTGGCCGAGCTCGACGTGCCCACCGTGCTCGACGCCGACGGGCTCAACGCCTTCCGGCACGACGGGGCGACGCTCGCGAAGCACGCCGCCCGGGTGCTGGTGGCCACGCCGCACCGCTCGGAGCTGACCCGCATCTGCGACCCCGACGATCCCGACGACCTGTGGACGCGGCGCGTCGACGTCGTGGCCGACCTCGCCCCCGATTGGCGGGCGACCATCGTCGCGAAGGGTCCGGGGTCGATCGTCGCCGCACCGGACGGCCGGGTGTGGATCAACTCGACCGGGACGGCGGCGCTGGCGACCGGCGGCACCGGCGACGTGCTGACCGGGATGACCGTCGCGGCGCTTGCCGCCGGCGCCACCCCCGAACGGGTCGCCGCGACGGTCGCCCTGCACGGGCTCGCCGGGCAGGTGGCCTCGTCCGGGTCGAGCCTGCGCTCGGTCACCGCGCTCGACGTGGCCGCGGCGGTGCCCGGCGCGCTGCGGTGGTCGGGAGCCGGCCGACCGTGACCGCCACGCACCTGCTCGACCGCCGTCGCGGCGACGGCGCACCCGACGGCCTCGACCGGCCGACGTGGGCCGAGGTCGACCTGTCGGCGATCGCCCACAACGTCCGGGTGCTGCGGTCCGTCGCAGCCGGCAGCCGGTTCATGGCGGTCGTCAAGGCCGACGGCTACGGCCACGGCATGCTGCCGGTGGCGACGACCGCGCTGGCCGCCGGCGCCGACTGGCTCGCCGTGGCCCTGGTGGAGGAGGGGCGTGAGCTACGGCGGGCGGGGGTCACGGCGCCTGTCCTGCTGCTCACCGAGCCGCCGGTGGCCGCGATCGACGACCTCCTCGACGCCGCCCTGACGCCGACGGTCTACTCCGCCACCTTCATCCGCGCGCTCGACGCCGCCGTCCGCCGGCGTGGGGGCGGACCGCTGGACGTGCACCACAAGCTCGACACCGGGATGCGCCGGGTCGGCACCCCCCAGCGGGACTGGGGCGCCGTGATGGACCTGCTCGCCGCCAGCGGGGGACTGCGCGTCGGCGGGCTGTGGAGCCACTTCGCGTGCGCCGACGAGCCGGGCCACCCGTCGATCGAGCCCCAGTCGGCCGCGTTCGCCGCCGGCGTCGAGGCCGCGCGCGCCCGCGGCATCACGCCCGACGTGCTGCACCTGTGCAACTCGGCGGGCACGCTGACCCGCCCCGGCGACCGCCACGACCTGGTGCGCTGCGGCATCGCCATGTACGGCCTCGATCCCGGCAACGGCGTCAGCGCCGGGGTGGACCTGCGCCCCGCCCTGCGGTGGGTCTCGCAGGTGTCGCTGGTCAAGCGGCTGGCCGCCGGGGAGGCCGTCAGCTACGGCCACCGGTGGGCCGCGCCGGCCGACACCACCGTCGGGACGGTGCCCGCCGGCTACGCCGACGGCGTCACCCGCATCCTCGGTGGCCGTGGGCAGGTCGTCGTGGGTGGCCGTCGCCGACCGATGGTCGGGCGCGTGTGCATGGACCAGTTCGTGTTCGACGCCGGCGACGACCGGCCGGCCGTCGGGGACGAGGTCGTGCTGCTGGGCGCCCAGGGCGACGCGGCGGTCACCGCCGACGACTGGGCGGACTGGCTCGACACCATCAACTACGAGATCGTCTGCACCGTCGGGCAGCGGGTGCCGCGCGTGTACCTCGGCGCCCCGGACGGTGACGGGCGGGCCGGCTGATGCGCCGGTCGCTGCTGGGTGCGACGGCGCTGGCGGTCGGCGCGGTCGGGGGCGCGGTCCTGGGCTACCTGGCCGAGCGGACCGTCGTCGAGCCGGTGTCCGACGACGCCGAGCTGCCCGAGCCCGCGACCGAGCGGTCGACGGTGCGAGCGCCCGACGGCACCGAGCTGGCGGTCTGTGCCAGCGGCCCCCCGGACGCCCCGCGGATCCTGCTGGTGCACGGGTTGTCGCTGTCGCAGGAGATCTGGGCGGCACAGCGCGCCGCGCTGTCGCGGACGTGGCGTGTGGTGTCGTTCGACCTGCGAGGCCACGGCGACAGTGCAGACGCCGTCGGGGGCGACTACGGCGCGTCGGCGTTGGGCGCCGACATCACCACCGTGCTCGACGAGCTCGGCGGCGAGCGCTGCGTCATCGTCGGCCACTCGATGGGTGGCATGGCGGTGCTGGCCGGCCTGGCGGATCGCCCCGAGCTCGTCGGCCGTCGGGTGGCCGGGTTGGTGCTCATGAACACCGCGGCCTCGGCCGTGCTGTCGGGCTTCGGCGGCGGGACGGCGGCCGCCGGCATCGCGTTCGTGCGCGAGCGGGCGCGCTCGTCGTTGGCGGGGCGCCTGATCTACGGCGGCCTCGATGCCGAGGGCCGCCCGCGTGGCAATGACCTGGCCACCGTGGTCACGCGCCTGCTGGGCGTCGGGTCGCAGACGCCGCCGGGTGCCGTCGAGCTGGTCCGCCGGCTGGTGCTCGGCAGCCGCCCCCACGTCGCCGGCCAGCTGTGGCGCACGGTGGGGATGGTCGATCTGCTCGAGGCTGCGCGCGGGGTCGACGTGCCGGCGCTGGTGGTGGCCGGCGAGCGCGACCGGGTGCTGCCCGCGCACCACGCCCACCGGCTCGTCGAGGCGCTGCCGGACGCCGAGCTGCTCCCGCTGCCCGACGTCGGCCACGTCGCCATGCTGGAGCGCCCCGACCTCATCACCGACGCGGTGGACCGCTTCGCCGTCCGGGAGCTGGTCCCGCCCCGCCACGGCGAGGCCTCCTGACCGTCCACCGCCCGATCTGGCCCGCTCCGGGGCGAGTTGGTCACGG
>CAYVGE010000164.1:0-8723 GCA_964450395.1 uncultured Actinomycetota bacterium | reverse complement strand
ACGACACCAGACTGCGAACGGCCCGGAGACGTCGCCTCAACCAGTGCGGCGGCCTTCTCGGCCCGCAGCGGCCGACCGGGGACGAAGGTCCTGCCCGCAGCATTCACATGGTCCTGGCGACGACGCGGTGGGCGACCGACAGTGACCGACGGCAAACGACGACCGCCCGACTCCTCACGACAGTCGAGCGCGTCACGCCCTCGACCTGGGGGGACACCATGGCCCGGCATCCCACAACCTCACAGGAAGCGCCACCGCGCGGGCGTGGTCACTACAACGACGACGGCACCCAGTGGTGGGACGACAACCGCCAGCGGTGGTTCCGCACGACCGCTGATGAGGACCTGCTGGAGATCGACGTCGAGGACGCCGGGCACACGTCGATGCTGCGCAGCATCGCCACGACGATGACCGGCCAGCACGGCGCACAGTCATACCGATTCGTAGCTCGAGCGCACAGCGGCGACCCACAGTGGAGTGACTTCACCGTGACGTCGGGCACCTTCCCGGTCCTGCCGCTGCAGCTGCCCATCGACCGAGTCGGACCCGACGAGGCCTACGGCGACGAGATGCGCGCACGGCTCGATGAGCTCGAACGGGAGCTGGTCGCGCAAGGGTGGCGGCCCGCTGGCCAGGGCGAGCACTGGTGGTCGAAGCGCTACACCCGCTCGTGCCTCGACTGGGACGCCGAGGCTTGATCGTCCGGCACCGAAATGGAACGCTGAGCACGACCATGACAACGCCTCGGCGGCGGCGACTGGCACCTCTTCGGCACCGGCGATGGCGCGGAGGGCGGCACCGGCCGGTCGGAGGCTGCCGATCTGACGCTGCGGTTTCGCGACGTGGCCGTGGCCTGCCGCATGTTCACCGGCCGGTTGCCGGTGCTGCGCCGTGACCTGCGGCTGCGTGGCGACGTGCGCATCCTGCGCCGCTTCCCCAAGATCTTCAGCGCCCGACGGGTGACCGTCAACTCGGTGGCGTCGGGCCGTGCACGGCGGCGGCTGCGGACGGTGGCATTGCGAGCTCGAGGGTGCGGTTGAGCAGCCATCGGGGGCACGTTGGCATGTCGTTGGTGAGGTCCGGTGGCGGCCCCGAAGGACGTCTGCGGCCGCGGACCGGGACGTTCGATCGGTCCGGCAAGCGGTTCGCGCGCGACAGTTGGCTGCGGCAGTCGTCGCAGTGCTCGCGGAGGTGGGGCCAGTGCCTGATCGGACCACGCAGCGTCAGCATCTGCCCGAGGGTTGGGGCGTGCCGATCGGCGTCGGCGCCGGCGCGTCGATTGGGCTCATCGTCGGCTTGACGTTGGGACAGGTTGCGCTCGGGTTGGCGTTCGGCACGGCGGTCGGCCTCGTGGTGGGGACCGCCGCGAGTGTGGCGCCTCCCGAACGACGCCGATCCGTCCTGGTCACGGCGGCCGCGATCCTGCTGGTCGGCGGATTCGCCGCGGTACTCGTCCTGCTCGCCTGAGTGCACCGCGCTGCGGGTGCGGTGCAGGTCGTGCGGGGCCAGTGGTCGGACTGCCCTCTCGCGATCGCGCTGCCAGACCAAGGGTGGGTCGACGCGGGCGATCAGTTGCTGTGTCACCCTGGCGCATGGTCGTGCACGGTGGTCGGTCCGTCGCGGTGGCCGGCCGGCGCGGTCAGCCCGTGCGCCTGCTCGATCAGTTCGCACAGGCGCGCCGTGTAGCGGGCGGCGGGTGCGCCGTCGACGATGTCGTGGTCGACTGTGACGGTCAGGCTCAGGTGCTCCCGGGTCTCGACGTCGCCGTCGATGACGACCGGGCGTTGGGTGATGCCGCCGACGGTGACCATCAGTGTGGTCGGCGTCAGCGGCACGCCCCAGCCGCCGCCGGATACGAACATCCCGATCGCGCTGACCGCGACCGTCCCTCCGAACCGCTTGAACCACCGCGGACGGCCCATCACGATCCGCCAGCCGAGCATCCGCACGAACCGGGGCAGCTTCAGATACCACAGCGTGTGCCGGTAGCGGCGGCGTTCGACATCCCCGCCGGCCTGCGCGTCGCGGATCTCCCCGGAGATCTCCGCGACCGTCTTGTGGTTGGCGGCGCGGATGATGCGCGACGCCACGATCCGGGTGCCGTCGGGGCGGGTCTCCTCGACCTCGGTGTTGACGTCGACGTCGTCGAACAGCACCAGCCGGCGCCGCCCCGAGCGGTACGCGTGGAGCATCGGCTGCTCGTCGACGGCCGCCGCGACGCAGGCCACGACGAACCCGGTGAACGACAGCGGCCGCCCCTCGGCCGCCCGCTCGCGCAGCAGGCGGCGCGCCGACGTGACGTCGGCGTCGACCAGCCCGTGGATCAGATGCCGACGTCGTCCCTGCTCGAGGATGTCGACGTAGGCCTGGCGGATCCGGGGGAACTCCCGCACCGAGTACGTGTCCCTGGCCCCGCTCATGGTCACCTCCTGCGGGTCGACGCCTGTCGGACGGTCGGGCCGATCAGACCGGCGCTGTGGGCTCGCGGATGTGGCGGAGCATCGTGACCAGCGCCCATACGGCCAGGAGCGCGATGGTGGCGAACCCGGCGATCGGGCCGACGATCTCGGCGGTCGTGAACGCCAGGCCCATCCGCACCTGCGCGACCGTGCCGATCGTGATCAACGGCAGAAGCAGCGCCTCGAGGACCAGCAGCGACGCCGCGATCAGGTAGCCCAGACGACGTCCCCGCAGGATCGCCACACCCGAGGCGAGTGCGGCGGGGGCGATGACGGCGAGGTCGAGCGCGTGGGTGAACAGCGTGGTGTGGGTCTCCAGCGTGGGTGGCGGCGCGCCGGTGAGCAGGGCGGCGACCGGGTCGGTCAGCCAGACCGCCAGTGTGACGATGCCGCTGGCGATCATGAAGGCGCCGATCCACCATCGCGGCATGGCGTCGGAGACCAGCAGCCGGTCGGGGCCGGCGGACGCGAACGCGGTCACGAACCCGAACAGGCTCGCGGCGAACATCGCCACGTACACCAGGAACAGCTCGTTGAACGCGACGGCGCCCAGCGCATAGCCGGCCGAGTAGTACAGCAGGTAGCCGAGCGCGCCGAGCAGCAGCAGCCGTCCACGCGCCGAGCCACGGCTGGTCCACGCCAGGGCAGCCGCCAGCGTGGGCACACCGAGCGCCAGCGTCACGAGGTCGCTGCCGACGTTCGCGCCGGCGACGAACACCGTGTCGTTGCGGTACAGCCCGCGGCCGTACAGCTCGACGTGCTCGCCCCACACCGTCGTCACCGAGGTCGCGGCGCCGCCGTCGGTCTGCCAGACCAACCCGGTGACCGCGGCGGTCAACGCCAGCAGACCGGCGAGCACCGACAGCGCCAGCACGGTGCGCGACGGCGCCCAGTGCTGCCGCTCCGCCACCGACGACGCAGCACCGCGCGGCCGTGGCGTGTCGTGCACCGTCTCAGTGGACATCCGGTCACCTCCCGACGGCACCCGCGACCCGGGACGTGTCCGCCCGGTCCCGGATCTCGGACGGCGGCGCGGTGAACAGGGGGCGGTACAGGCGCGCGGTCAACCACCCGATGGCTACGGTGAACGCGGTGAAGGCAGCGACGTTGGCCAGTGACGCGTCGGGGTCGCCGTTGACGTACATGACGACGGCCATCCCGGAGACCGCTGCGCCCAGCAGCGTGTACCCGCCGAGGATCGCGTAGCTCGCCTTGTGCGCCCACGCCTCGCCGCGCAGCAGCCCGACGCCGACCGCGACGGCGGCGGGCACGATGATGCCCAGGTCCATCAGCTTGACGATCCAAAACGCCGTCGGGCTCGAGGTGTACTCCACGGCAGTGGGCTGGTCTGCCAGCGCGTCGGCCAGCGAAGGCAGGTGCAGCCCGACGACCAGGAACGCGGCCAGCGCCAGCAGGACCACGCCGCTGGTGCGCTCAAGCCGGCGGGGCAGCGGCGACAGGTCCTCGGCGTCGATCGCCCGCCATGCGAGCACGACGACCGCCTCGCCCAGTACGAACAGGGTCAGTAGCAGCGGGAAGAACCGCTCGCTGTTGCCCGGCAGCTGCAGGTGCTCCTGACCCACGATCAGCTGCGCGTACATGTAGACCGCCCACAGCGCCGGCGCCAGCGCGACGACCGGTCCGGCGCGGTGGCCGCGCCACAGCAACACGGCAGCCGCGAGTGCGACCGGCGCGACCACCGCCAGCCCCGCCAGGTCTCCGCCGGCGACCTGGTTGAGCGTGGTCTCCGACGTGGGGTAGCGCAACACGCCGAGCACCAGCGGCCCGAGCACGCTGGCGGTCGCAACGCCCACACCGAGCGCCATGGTCAGCACAGCCATCGTCCTGCGCTGTCCGGACATCACGATCACTCCTTCCGTGACACATCCGATCCTCGCGCCACACGCACCCCGGCCGCGGGGACCGAAGTCCTGCTCACCGATGGACGATCGACGACCGACGACCATGCAGGACCCGCACCACGTCCCGGCGAGGTGGGTCCCGAGCCGATCACAGCCGGGTCGGGCGGCGGGATGTCGCCGGACGGTGCGGCCGGCGGCGAGATGTGATGGGTGCCGCTGGGCGCCGGTTGCCGGATCCTGCCGGTACTGGCGGCGCGCCGTGTGCTGCGCGAAACGTGGGGCTCATGGCGAGCGCCGCCGCCGTCGCCACGAGCACGGCGAGCGCGATCGTCAGCGGTCGCGGGGTCGGCGCGTCGGGTGGCTGCAGCAGCAGGAGCCCGACGCTGACGTGACCGACTGCTGCACCGTGCCGCCGAGTGCGAACAAGGGCAGGTGCCGTGCCGCCCAGACGATGCCGGTGAGCAGCGTCGCGCGCAGCGACCCGAGTTGGGCTTCGAGCCGTGGCTGCAGCACGCCGCGCCACCCGAGCTCCTCGCCCAGCGGGCCGCCGAGCACGAGGACAAAGGCCACGATGATCGGAATGTCCCCAGCAGCCGGGGAGCTCGACCGCCGCCGGGGCGATGACGGCGATGGCCAGCGCCCGCTCGGCGCCGCCGACGTGGACGAGTCGGCGAAGCGCAGTCCGTACGCTCGGCCCACCGCCGGACCGGTGCACGACGACGAGCGCGGCCAGCGCGGGACCGAAGCTCCCGGGCGACCCTGGCGACGTCGCCGGGCGGGCTGGGGCCCAGCAGCGCCGCCGCACCCCAGCCGCCTGTTGACAGCGCGACAACGATCCCGACGAGGCAGCACCCGGTCACTCAGCGGCGGCTTCTGGAGAGGCCCTCATGGCCGGCGGGGGCGCTGTGGCCGCTTGGCGCTGCGGCAGGCGCCACGACCGGCTCGGGGTTGCGCTCGAGCAGCCACTGGCTCACGTCGGCGTGGCGTTGGTCCAGGTCGTCGCCGGGGTGGCGGACCTGGTCGCGGTCGTCGACGATCCGGCCGTCGACCAGGTACAGCAGCCGATCGGTCCAGGCGGCGACCCTGGCGTCGTGCGTGACCACCATGACGGTCGTGCCGTCGACGTTGAGCTCGGCGAGGATCGTCATGATCTCGGCTGCCGCGGTCGAGTCCAGCGCGCCGGTCGGTTCGTCGCCGAACAGGATCGTCGGCTCGTTGATCAGGGCACGGCAGATGCCGACCCGCTGCAGCTGGCCACCGGAGGCCTCGGACACATCGCGTTGCGCCAGGTGGGCCACGCCGGTGCGCTCCATCAGCGCGAGCGCCCGGTCGTTGAGCTGGTCGCGGGGGGCGAGGCCGGCCAGGTAGGCGGGCAGCACGATGTTGTCGAGCAGGCACAGGTTCTTCAGCAGGTGGACGTGCTGGAAGATGAACCCCATCGTGGTCAGCCGCAGCCGGGCGAGCTGCTTCTGGTCGAGCCTCGCCAGGTCCCGGTCGGCGAAGCTGATGCTGCCGGCCGTCGCGGTGTCCATGCCGCTGATCGTGTACAGCAGCGTCGACTTGCCCGATCCTGAGGGGCCCATCAGCGAGATGAACTCGCCGTCGTGGACCGTCAGGTCGATCCCGTGCAGCACGGTGTGGCCGTCGAAGTCTTTCGTCAGCCCGTGCGCGTGGAGGATGGTGGGTGCGGTGGTCACGGCGGGCCTCCTACTCGGTCGCCAGGGCGGAGATGTGGGCATGCGAGATGGCGCGGGAGCTGGCTGCCGTCGCCAGCGCGACCGCGGTCGCCAGCGCTGCCGGCAGGGCGAGGAACACCAGCAGCGGATCGACCGCGAACTGGATCCGGCTGGTGCCCTGGCCGAGCGCGGCGAGCCCGCCGAACATGCCTTCGAACATCAGGTTGAACAGCGTCTCGCCGAACGTCATCGCGGCGATGTCGCCGGCGATGACGCCGAGCACGAGCACGAGCAGGACCCGGGTGAGGTACTGCCGGCCGAGCCCGGTGTCGTCGGCGCCGATGGCGCGTTGGACGGCGATCTGGCCGGCGTCGCGGGCGATCAGCATGCGCGCGAACAGCGCGGTCATGAGCACGGCCAGGGCGACCGCCGCGACCGCGGCGACGGCGGCGGTCAGGCGCAGTTGGTCGGCGAGCGGCCCGAGCGTCTGCTGGCGCCACTGGTTGATGTCGGCGATCGTGGCCGGGGCGAACCGGGTGGTGTAGGCCTGGGCCTTGGCGCCTGCGTCGATCCCGGGCGCCAGCTCGACACCGATCATGTACCACATCACCTCGTCGCCCGCGGCGGGCATGGCGGCCTTGGCGGTCTTGCCGCCGTTGGTGATGTCCTGGTAGCTGCCGACGATCGCCAGGTCGCGCACCCGCCCGTTGACCGTGACGGGAAGGCGGTCGCCGACCTTGCGGCCGGCTTCGTTCAGGGCGAGCAGCGACAACGCGATCTCGTCGTCGGCGGTGGGGGCGCGCCCGTCGGCGTAGGTGACCGGCAGCCGGGTGTGGTCCCCGTGCTCGACGTACAGGCTGGTCGTGTTGCCGTCGCCGTCGACGGTGTCGTTGCGGGTCGTGGTCATCGGCGCGATCGCGGTCACGTCGGGATCCGCGCGGAGGCGTTCGACGGCGTCGGAGAACCGGTCCGCCGACGCGGGTCCGTCGTGGCGCAGGTCGATGCGCAGGTCGACGGTGCCCGTGCCCATGTAGTTGATGAACTCCGGCGCGTTCGCGGTGGCGGCGGAGCTGATCGGCACGATCATGATGACGGTGCTGACCGCGAACACGAAGAACAGCAGCAGGTACGTCGGCCAGCGGTTGACGACGTCCATGGCTCCCAGCCGTAGGTGCACCGGCAGCCGGGAGCGGTGCAGCCGCAGCCGCACCCGGGTGGACTGCTGCCCCGTCGCGCCGGCGCGCAGCGCGTCGATCGCGCTGATCTTGTCGAAGCGGCGCAGCAGCACCAGCACGAACCCGAGGAGCACGGCGAACACCGACGCGGCGGCGATCACCGGCAGCAGCCAGGTCCACATGCTCGCGTTCGCGCCCATGTAGCGGGTGATGTTGCGGCTCAGCAGCGGGGCCAGCGCCCACCCGGCCAGCAGCCCGAGGGCGGCGGTGACTGCGGCGAGCAGGGCGTACTTGGCGAGGTAGATCCGCTTGATCGCGCGGGGGGCGAGGCCGATCGCCTTGAGCACGCCGAGCTCGCGGTAGTCCTGCTCGGCCGCGGTGAGGAACGTGAACCGCAGGCTCAGCAGCCCGACGACGAGCAGCAGCAGGGCGACCAGGATCACGATCGCTGCGACCAGCCCGTCGCCGATCATGGTCAGCATCTGGAACGTCGCCGAGTCGACCATCTGCCCGGCCTTGGGCATGTCGGAGTCCAGGTAGGCCCGCTCGAACGCCGCGGTCTGGGTGGCAGGGTCGTGCAGCCAGAACGAGATAAGGTGCTCGACGTCGCCGGTGTGCGCCTGCACCTCCGCCAGATCCGATGGCGCCACCGCGAGCCGCTTGGAGCTGGTGATGGCCGGGTTCATGATCGAGTCCCGGACGAAGCCCGCGATGGTGAACTGCCTGGTGAAGCCGTCCGCCGCGGTGATCCGCACCGGGTCGCCGCGCTCTAGGCCCGCCTCCACCTGGTAGATCACCGGCAGCATGATCGTGCCGGGCGCGACGGCGGTGACCGGCTGGTTGTCCAGATCGAGCAGCAGGTCGCGCTCGGGGTTCGGCACGACCAAGGCGTTCTGCTGGATGTTCGCGGTCTGTGGCCGCCCGTCGAAGAACAGGTTCGCGCCCTCGATGCCGAGCATCAGCATCGCCTGGTGGTGGGCGACCTCGCGCCGGCCGGCTACCCAGCGATCGACCTGGTCGGCGTCGTAGGGTCCCGCGTGCAGTTGCGCGACGTGCGGTGCCCCCGCCTGCGCCATCAGGTTGCTCGACGCGCCGACGAGGCGGACCAGCGTCCCCGCGCTGGCGGTGACCAGCACGACCGACAGCATCATCAGCACCACCAGGACCACGGTGACGCTGCGGTTGCGGACGAAGTCGGCGACGACCATCTTCGCGTACACCACGGCCTCCTTGCTCACGCTCGACGATCGAGGTCGGGTCGCCGCTGACGGGACGGCATGCGAGGCCCCTGGCGGCGCCACGAGGTGACCAGGACGCCGGCGGCGAGGGCGTGGCCTGAGATGATGAACGGGTACATGTCCGGCGAGATGCCCAGGACCTCGCCGGTCAGGTTCATCATCCCGTGGAACACGAGGATCGCCAGAATGCTCCGGTCCGTGTTGTTAAACAACCAGACGAACAGGAGTGTACATATACAATGTTCGGCAGCTACCACCAGAGCTCCGGCGAGAAAGTCAGCGGTAAGTCGGGTCCGTCACCCTGTTCACGACA
>CAYVGE010000163.1:0-8734 GCA_964450395.1 uncultured Actinomycetota bacterium | reverse complement strand
GGCCGGCCGCCGGTCCGAGGTCGTCGCGCTGGACGTCGTCGACGTCGCGTTCGTCCACGGCGGCATGAAGGTTCGCATCGCCAAGAGCAAGACCGATCAGGAGGCGGTCGGGGCGACCGTGGGTGTGCCGACCGGCGCGTCGGCGCAGTCGTGCCCGGTCGGATGGCTGCGCCGCTGGCTGGCCGTGTCCGGCATCAGGTCAGGGCCGATCTTTCGGATGGTCGACCACGGCGGGTACGCCCGCGGCGGCCGCCTCGCCCCACAGTCGGTCGGGGTGATTGTTAAGCAGCACGCAGCCCGGATTGGCCTCGACGCCACCCAATACAGCGCCCACTCGCTGCGGGCAGGCCTCGCGACGTCGGCGGCGTCGGGAGGAGCGGCGACGCTGCGGATCGCCGACCACGGTCGCTGGAGGTCTATAGCGATACTGCAGGTCTAGCCCGGCGTGCATCCGGGTCAGCTCGTCGAGGCGGCCGCCGAGGTCGTCGAGGCGTTCGACCACCTCGGCCAGATCACCCTCGACCCGCAGGACCGCCGTCAGCGGCGCACGGTCGTGCGGCGTGACACCGCGCAGGTAGCCTCGTCGGAGACGACGAGCACCAACTCGCTCGCCTCGACGATCCGGGCAACCTCGCCCGGTCAACACCCGCCGGCGGTACGCCGCGGCGGTCGGCACCCCACGGGTGCTGTACGGCGAGCCCGACGACGAGCTGCTGCGCCGGTGGGATGCCGAGGCTGCCGCGGAGCTGGATCACTAATGCGCCGCCGTGGCTTCTATACATCGTGGCGACGTGCCGTCGACGGCGACAAGAGACGCGAAATCGATGGGGTCTTCGCCGGCACGCCGCTCGAGGGCTTGACGTTCCACGAGCTCCGCCACACCGCGGCAGCCCTCGCGATCGCGCACGGCGCGCACCCGATGACGATTAAGGAGCGGCTTGGACACGCCTCCATCACCACAACAATGGACCGCTACGGCCACCTGTTCCCCAGTGCCGACGAGGCACTAGCTGAGGCACTCGACGCCACGTTCCGGCAGGCTCACCCGGCCCCTACACGGCCTGACACGGCGACCGTGACACATATGCGCAGGTCAGAGGTCTGACGCTGCAAGCTTCCCAAGCTCGCAATGGGGGTTCGATTCCCCTCACCCGCTCCAACGAGAACAGAACGATTCTGCAGGTCAGCGGTCTACGGGACCACTGGAGCACCACTCGGCGGTTGCCACCGACTCCCAGCATTTGCCGTCCTCTACTGGCCTGCTTCGCAGCTTCGCCGATCGTCCGGCAAAGCTCCAAGTGGTGCGCCAAGCGGATGACCCCCAACGATTCGACTTCGCGTCCGTCACCGACCGCGCCCGGCAGGGCGGCTGGGAGCTGGTCGTCATCGAGCCGAGCTTGGACATGACGACCGCCGGGGGACGGATGCTCGCCAATAGCATGGCGACTTGGCCGAGTACGACGCGAGCTGATCGGCCAACGTACGAAGGCTGCGTTGCAGTCCGCGGTCTCGTGGGCGCCGGCTGGGACGGCCGCGCGAACTGTTGGAGGCCATAGTCGACCGGACCTCCGCACAGCGAGCCGCGGGCATGACGTTTCAGGCGATCGCGAACGACTTGAACGAGCACCACGTCGAGACCCGCACAGGGGGTCAGCACTGGTATCCCTCGACTGTCGCAGGGTCATCCGGTCGGCCGAGCTGGACAGAGCTGCCGTGGCGAACCGACCATGACTCTGCTCGCCACTCTGGACCCGGCGCCCAAGCCAAGCGGTGGCGGCCGAGGAGACGTAAGAGAGCGGCGCTGTCGCGGTCACATCGGGGTGTTTCGAGCAGGCGCACGACTTCGTGAGATCGAAAAGTACAGGTTGCCGTCGATTGGTCGATCGAGTTGGATGCCAGGGTCAGGTCAGGTGCAGGCCCACGGGCCGAGGCGGGCGGAGGGGCAGATCATGGTTGGTTGGCGCAAGACGTTAGTCGCGGTGGGCGCACTGTCGATGCTCGCACTCACCGCACCGGCGGGCGCTCAAGAGGAACCAGATCCATGCGTCTCGCCAGAGTCGTTTGAAGGCGCCATCGTCGGCACATCAGGCAATGACGTGCTCACGGGCACCGACGGGCCCGACGTCATCATCGGCCTCGAGGGCAACGACATCATCAAGGGGCTCGGCGGAGACGACCTGATCGCGGGATGCCTGGGCGACGACGTGATATCTGGCGGCGACGGCAACGACGAGATCGCTGGCGACGACCTCAGCTTCTTCGGGGACCGCAACGCCCCCGGCGGGGACGACATCATCACGGGTGACGCGGGCGACGACGGCGTGATCGGCGGGCCCGGCGACGACCGCATCAACGGTGGGGCCGGCGACGACTTCCTCGCGCTCGCGGTTGGCGACGATGTAGGCGTCGGCGGACCAGGCGCTGACACCGTGATCGGCGGCTTCGGGTTCGACCGCGTGCTCGGCGGCCCAGGCGATGACTTCGTCGCCGGTGGTCAGGACAACGACGTGGTCAATGGCGGTCCGGGTGACGACTTCATCGCCGGTGATACGCCACCGCCGCCCCCGGGCGCGGAACCGCCACCGAACTCGATGTTCCCGGGCGACAACGACCAGTGCGTCGGCGCAGGCGGTGACGACACCGCAGTGGATTGCGAGCGGACCCACGCGATCGAGACACTCATCGACGGCTGACGGCTGGACCCGGGCCAACAGCATCGGCCATCCCCAGCGCGAGGCAGAGGCTGGGGATGGACGATCGTCGAGTGGATCGTCGACGATAGCTACTCGGGCGAGAGCCGACCACGGCAGCTGCCGAAGGCCGCTCCGTCAACGACTGGCGCTGTTGGCGGTCCGCCGAGCTCGACCCTGCCCGCGCCATGCGCCTGTAGGCCGCGTTCGTCGCCGAGACCGCGCCCAGGGTCCACCCGTGCACCTCGCGGTATTGACCACCGCGAGCAGTGAGCCGTCGGTCGCGGCACTCGCTGACGAGTTCGCAACCCAGCGGCTGACCGGGATGACGATGTTCGCCCGCGAGCTCCACGCGAGCGACCGCTTGCGGTGCCGCAGGTGGAGGCCCGCGACCTGCTGTGGACCCTCAACGCCCCGCAGGTCTTCGAGCTGTTCGTGCTGCAGCGCGGCTGGCGCCTCGCCTGTGAGCGAGCGCTTCCTGGCCGACACCTGGACGCAGGCGCTGATCACCGACGAGCGATCAACTGCTGATCGACCGACCTCGATCACGCGGCGCCGTGGTTCGCGGACCTGACCGGGGGATCGACGACGAAACATGCGACAACCCCGGACCTACTGCGGTGGCTGTGGCCTCTGGGGTCCCCGGCTGCATGAGGGAGAGGCGTGGCGGGAGACCGGATGTGTGCTCGCTGTGCTGCCGGTGGTGTCAGTTCAGGGACCGGGCAGCAAGACGCGCGTACGTGTCCGCCCATGGTCGGAGCTGCTCGAAGGTCGCGCTGGCGGCGAGCACGTCGATGTCGGCGTATCTGCGGCCGATGATCTGCATCCCCACCGGTAGCCCGTCGTCGGACATGCCGGCCGGGATCGACGCGGCGGGGTGTCCGGTGTAGTTGATCAGATAGGTGGGGCACCAGCCAATCAACGGGTCGACCTCGACCCCGTTGATCTCGGTGGGCCCAACGGTGTTGCCGTCGTCGGCGTTGTCGACCGGCAGACACGCCAGCGTGGGACCCACAACCAGGTCATAGTCGGCGAACACGCCTTGGATGGCGTCGTACACCTCGGTGCGCATTTCCTGGTCGCGGACGAACTCCAGCGCTGACATGTTGTAGCCGACGTCGAGCCACCGTCGATACTCAGGCGGCAGATCATCGGGGTGGTCGCCGAGCACGTCGAGGCCGCCTTCTCTGAACCCTTCGAACGTCTGGATGTTGATCGGCATGATTAGCCGGCACCACAGATCGCTGAGCTTCCGCTGATCACGGGTGATGCCGAGCGAGATCTCCTCGACGTGCGCGCCCGCCTGTTCGAACGCCGCGACCGCCGACCCCACGACGGAGGCGACGCGCGCATCGATCGGGAACACGTCGTAGTCGGCGGTGTAGCCGATGCGCATGCCCTCGACTGGGAGCCGCAACGCGCCGAGAAAGTCGACGTCGGCGTCGAGGGAGAGCGGATCGCCGGGGTGGTAGCCAGCCAGGGCGGTCATCCCGAGCGCGGCGTCTTCGACGGTGCGGGTCAGGGTGCCCTCGAACAGGAACGGGTCGGTGCCGCCGAACGCGTTCGGGCGCGCCAGGAACGGCACCCGGCCGAATGACGCCTTGTACCCGTACACGCCGCACCACGACGCGGGGATGCGGATCGACCCACCACCATCAGTGCCCTCGGCGATCGGCACGAGGCCGTCAGCGACCGCGGCGGCGCTGCCGCCGGATGACCCGCCGGTGTTCTTGGACGTGTCGAATGGGTTTCGGCTGGGACCGAATAGGTAGTTGTCACACGTGCCGCGGAACCCCATCACGGGGCTGTTCGTCTTGCCCATGATGATCGCGCCCGCATCCTCCACGCGTTCGGCGTAGGCGCAGCGGGCATCCAGCGTGAAGTCCCGCAACGCGCGGATCCCACCGAACGTGGCCGGCCAACCCGGCTTGAAGTCGAACAGATCCTTGATCGCCGTGGGCACACCGTGCAGCGGTCCGAGCTCGCCCCCGTTGGTGACGGCGGCCTCGGCGGCACGGGCCCGCTCACGAGCCTCATCGAACCCCTTGTACACGAACGCGTTCAGACTCGGATTGCGCTGCTCGATGCGGTCGACGCAGGCCTCCACCAGCTCGACGGGCGACACCTCACCATCGCGCACCGACCGAGCCGTCTGCGTCGCGGTCATCGACTCGAACTCGCCGCCTGCCGTCATGAGCGCCCTCCTCCCTCGTCGACCACCGAGCGCGGCGCGTCGTCATTCGCGCCGACGCCATCCCATTCCCGCGCATCCCGCCGGTAGCGTCAAGAGCCGAGCTTCCGGCTCAGCGGTGTAAGCATCGGCATGACGTCTGGGCGTCCGCACGCGGCGCTGACACCGCTCGATCGTCGCCTGCATCGCCGCCATCGCTTCCCACCTTTCTTGCGCCGACAAGTCCCCTTTGCTTGCGTACATGGTTCCACGGATCAGGAGCCAGCCATGACCGCACAACCTGCTGATCACCTCCACCGTCAAGTCGAGGACGCGGTCAACGCTGGAGACCTCCAGGCACTCATGGCGCTGTACGAAGACGATGCAGCCCTCATCCCACAGCCGGGGATGGTCGTCAGGGGCAAGGACCAGATCGCGACTGCACTACAACAGTTCCTCGATCTTGGCGGAACGATCGCCTTCGACCCGACGGCCGCCGTGGAAGCAGGTGACCTCGCCTACCTCAGTAGTCGTTGGTCGCTGACCGGCACCGATCCCGACGGCAACACGCTCGAGATGGGCGCATAACCGCAGAGGGTCGCTCGCCGATAACGCGACGGAACTTGGCTTTACGTCATCGACAACGCATGGGGCGAGCAGCACGCCAACACGTGAGCCAACGGTGTCCCGAGTCAGCGCCCATCCCGACCGCACTGCCGAGTCCTACGAGAAGCGGCTTCGTGGTGCAGGCCGCCACGACGAGCACCAGCTTCGCCCGGGCGCGGCTGGTGTGCCGGACGAGTCGGGCCAGGGTCCGGGTGTCGACCATCCCAGCCTCATCCACCACGAGGACCGAGCGGTTGGTGAGGGGGCCGCGGGATCACCGGTGAGGCGCACGACATGCTGGTCCTGCGGGGCGGTGTGCATCGAGACCTAGTCGCAGCTGGCGTTCGGAGCGCTGCATCCGCTGTAGCGCCCGGGCCTCGTCCTTGATCCACACCCGCTCGCCGACGTCGACGAGGCGCGTCCATCCCTCTCCCAGGGTGATCGCCGACGACACTGCGACCGGCAGCTGGCGGGCGTAGCGCCACAGGGATGCCACGTCGGTGCGGATGCACCGCTCCGGCGCCGCGACCGGCAGGTCGAGGTCGACCCGCAGCGGCAGCCCGCACGCCTCGCACACCGTCGCGCGCACGCTGGCGTCGTGCAGCCGATCAGACGCGAAGCACCGCAGCACCGCGGTTGGCACCGCCGACCGATGGCTCATGGGCGCTCCTGACACGAGCTGGTGACTCATCCCCGCGCACGTCCGACGACCAGGGGCTTTCGCGCACCGACGTCCCGTCCTATGGTCGACAGCGAGACAACAGGTCGCGCGAGGGGGCGCCGCCATGAACGACCACGAGGTCTTCGATCTCGGCGACATCCGGCTTCAATCGGGCGCCACCCTGCCGGACGCCAAGCTGGCGTACAAGACGCACGGCGAGCTGAACGCCGATCGCAGCAACGCGATCGTCTACCCGACGTGGTACTCGGGCCGCCACTGGGAGAACGAATGGCTCATCGGTGAGGGCATGGCACTGGACCCCGCCAGATTTTTCATCATCGTCCCCAACATGCTCGGCAACGGCGTCTCGTCCTCGCCGTCCAACACCCCACCGCCGTTCGACCGGGCGCGGTTCCCGAACATCACGGTTCAGGACAACGTGGCGTGCCAGCACCGGCTGATCACCGAGCACTTCGGCATCGAACGCCTCGTCGCGGTCACCGGATGGTCGATGGGCGCCGGCCAGAGCTTCCAGTGGGCGGTCAGCCACCCGGAGATGGTGCCCAGGATCCTGCCGTTCTGCGGGTCAGCCCGAACCAGCGAGCACAACATCGTGTTCCTCGAGGGCGTCAAGTCGGCGCTGACCGCCGACGCCGCCTGGAACCACGGCTGGTACGACGAGCAGCCGCACATCGGTCTGCGCGCCGCGGCGCGCGTCTACGCCGGATGGGGCTTCTCCCAGGCCTTCTACTGGCAGCGCCGCTACACCGACCTCGGCTTCACGTCGCTGGAGGACTTCCTCGTCCGGTACTGGGAGGGATTCTTCCTCGACGGCCGGGACGCCAACAACCTGCTGACGATGCTGTGGACGTGGCAGCACGGCAACGTCGGGCTGACCCCCGGTTTCGACGGCGACGTGGAGGGTGCCCTGAGGTCGATCCAGGCCCGGGCGATCGTCATGCCCGCCGAGAAGGACCTGTACTTCCCGCCCGAGGACGAGGAGTGGGAGGTGTCGAACATGCCCAATGCGGAGCTGCGGGTCATCCCCGGCGTGTGGGGACACTTCGCCGGTGCCGGACTGCATCCTGAGGACACCGCGTTCATCGACCAGGGCCTGAAGGACCTGCTGACCGACGTGGAGTGACGACGCCGGCAGCGTAGGAATCTCCGCAGCGCGGTGCGTGCAGACGCCGCACCGATCAGTTGTCGCTCGGTCACCCAGCGTGCCTGCCAGTGGGCGTGCAAGGACTCTGCAAGTCGCACATACGGGGTCGAGGAGTCAGCGGACTCTGCCAGCGGTCTGCAAGTCACGTCGGCCGCTGCGGGTGATCGGAACCGAACTGTCAGCGTGAGCGGGTCCCGTTAGGTGTTAGGCAATCGCCAACCCGCTCGATCTGCCGGCGTTGTCGACGGACGGTCCATTGAAACTCTGATCCTCGCAATATTGACACGCTGGAGTTGCGGCCCTGCAGCCGCACGAGTTCAGCAAGTCAGCGGCTGAGCCGCTGACTTGTGAATCGTTTCGCCCGAGTCAGGGTGTTGAAGGCCGTGGACATGCCGCGATCAGCCAGCGAGTTCGTGGACGGTAGCAGCCCGATCTGTCGAGCGAACGACAAGCCGTCGTAGTACACGTCGTTGTGCCTGAGGAGGTCGCCTTCGAAGACCATCACGTCGACACCCCGCAGCTCGATCCGCTTCCCCGTCGGCTCGATCCCTTGGAAGCGGCCACCGGAGAAGGTACCTGCCAATCGCCACTGACCAATGGCGGTGTGTTCATCAACATCGTGGACAGTCTCGACCTCGAATTGCAGGTCCGGCACTGCAGTGAACAATTCCTCAAAGAAGGCGCGCAGCGCAGCCGCACCCACCATTTCAAGCTGCAGGGGATTGACGACGTCTATGGTGCGCTCATCCCAGAAGGTCGCGAGACGTCCGAGGTCCTTGGCCGCGAGAGCGGCGAACGACTCCTGCATGAGGTCGGCGGCGCGTCGAGAGGGCGTCGATGAGTTCATCCCTTCCTCCGACTCCGTGGTACGCCCTTCAGGCGCAATCCTAGGTTGTCTACCACGTTGATAGCGCACAGGAGCCTACCCTTCGAGCCTTCCGTGGAACCCGATATGAAGGCTGGTGGCCAAGCGGATTCCGATGGGAAGGATTCGACTCCGTAACCGCCGACGTGTTTTCAATCCCCGACTCCTGCGCGGACCGAAGACCTCGGGCATCCTCCCATCTCCGAGGCGTTGGAATCGTGGAGACTCCTGGTCCTCGGCCATGCACCACGCAGGCACCATCTGACGCGTCGCGGGGTTGTAGCGCGGACCCTTCGGCCCAGGCCGGCATGCGACAGAGGGCGGCTTCCCAGACCGGCAGGGAAGCCGGGCGGGGACGACGTCAGCCGTCCTGATCGACGCGGGCCACGACGTTCAGGACCTCGTTGGCCACGCGGCCCGCCGGGTGGGCGCCGGGCGGCAAGGTTCCGTTGTTGAAGACGACGACCACGATGTCGCGCTGCGTGTCGTAGACGAGCGCGGCGTTGTAACCAATCAGCACGCCGTCGTGGCCGACGACGTCGCCGACGAGTTCCACGCCCAGCCCGTACCTGCGGCT